>DASRIZ010000639.1:0-7532 GCA_035649735.1 Blastocatellia bacterium
CTCTGGCCACCCGCTCGGGCACAACCAACAGCACTCATTTTGCATTCTCCTTTCGTGACGCTTAGCTCGCTGGCGTCATCTCTACGTTAGCCCGACAGAATACACCACTAGGTGTGCCCGGTTCAATAGAATCCGCGTAATTGTATTAATAACTCAACATTTTTATTGATGGACGGCCCGGCTGAGATACAATCGGACCTGTCCACCACGCAGTCCTTATTCGGCTGCGAGCGAATGTCATATGAACTTTCTTCCCGATCGACTAATGGATGCCGCCTAAACGGCAACAAGCAATTGCAGTCGATTGGTGGCTCGCAGGGTAAAGTCGATGGCGAGTATCACTTATGATGAAGGCGCGCACCTGCTCCGCCGAATGGGCTTCGGAGGGGACCCCGCTGATATAGAGGAGATTCTGTCCCTTGGCAGGGAAGGTGCCGTCGACTTTCTCATCAACTTCAAACAGACCGACAATCGAGCGTTGGATGATCTGCTTCGCAGCAGTTTTGATTTCTCGGACCCGATGGACTTTCCGCGGTTTAACCGCGGCGAGCTTCAGCGATGGTGGTTCACTCGTATGGTGCACACGCGTCGTCCTTTCGAAGAGAAGATGACCCTGTTTTGGCACAATCACTTTGCTACCTCGGCATCAAAAACCGGCGACGTTCTTATCTACAATCAAAACCTCACATTGCGCGAACACTCACTCGACCAGTTCGACAACCTGCTTTTGAAAGTCTCGCAGGATCCGGCAATGCTTTTGTGGCTCGACGGAGTCACCAATGTGAGCGGCAAGCCAAATGAGAATTTTGCGCGCGAGCTGCAAGAGCTGTTCTCAATGGGCATTAATGACGTCGTGACCGGCGAGCCAAACTACACCGAGGAGGATGTGAAAGAGATCGCGCGAGCTTTCACCGGATGGAAGTTCTTTCACCCGAGGTTTGATCCGAATCCCTTTAGTTATCAGTTCATCGTAAATCAGCCAGAGCACGACAACACCATCAAGAACATTTATAGCGGTAAACAATGGGCTCGCAGCGGAAACCTGGGCGGTGAAGATGTGATATCGATTATCAGTGCGCGCCGGGCAACCGCCCGTTATCTCGTAAAGAAGCTGTTTGAGTTTTTTGTTTATCCAATGGACGGCAGTCCCGGTGACAAGGCCACAATCGAGAAGTTTGCGGATGTTTACATGACTCGAAACCACTCGATCATGGAGCTGGTGCGGGCCATATTCATCTCCGACGAATTCTATGGCGATCGCGCGCGGTTTGCGCTCGTGAAGTCACCGGTCGAGATCATCGTCGGCGCGATTCGCATGCTCGGCGCGAGATACAATCCGGGGACGTCTGCGCGAGAGGGCGCTTCGAATAATACGCCGGCGGCGATATCGATATTCCTTGGCCAGGAATTGTTTAATCCTCCGGACGTTGCCGGATGGAAGCTCAATCTCGGGTGGATCAACACATCCACGCTACTCAACCGGTTCACCTACGCCGATTTGCTGGTTATCAATCGACCACGCGATCTGAACGCGCCGGGGCTCTGGTTGTCTCACGAACAGTTGAGGTCCCTTTCAAAGAAGAACTCGAAGAAAACAGTAAAGAAACTTCTCTCAACATTGGGACCTCTTGAGGTAGGGGGTGAGATGATCGCAGCCTTCCGAGCCTATCTCGAAAGCGACGACCAGGGGAACCCAACCGGGTTTGTGCGCGACGATGTAACTCTGGATAAGAAAGTTCGCGGGTTGATTCATCTGATGATGTGTCTATCGGAGTTCCAGTTGAACTAGGAGCCTGACGATGCCAGTTACCAGAAGACAATTCATAAAGCAGAGTGCGGGGATGGTAACGGTAGGCATGGTGATTCCGAAGTTCTGGCTCTCGGACGCGCAGGCCGAAACGATCGAGTTCAACCCCAGGCGCAAGCTGGTCGTGATTCAACTGGCCGGCGGCAATGACGGATTCAACACCGTAGTTCCTTACACCGATACCCGTTATTACAGTCTGCGTCCGACGCTTGCGCTTCGAGAGGCTGACCTGAAGACCAGGGAAGGGGCCTCGACGATAATCTCAAATCAGTTTGGTTTGCATCCGGCGATGGCCGAAATCAAGCAGCTTTATGACGCGGGCCGCGTCGCGACGGTGCTCGGCGTAGGTTACCCCAACCCGAATCTTTCACACTTCTTGTCCATGGACATCTGGCACACGGCCGACGCCGACGGATTGGGGAGCAGAGGTTGGCTTGGGAAATATGCGGATTTGGCATTGATCGGGCAGCCGAATCTTACCGCAGCCTCGATCGGCAGCCTCGAACTACCCAAGAGTCTGGGCGCCGGCAAGTTTGTCGTTCCCAACATAATAAACTTCTCACTGTACAACTTCCTTGCCGATCCAATTTACCCTGGCGACTACAACAATCAGATAAACACCTTTAACTTTGCAGCGAGCCGGTCAATGTCAGCCGGTACCTTTCTCGGAGCGATCAACAATACAGCGTTCGAATCAGTTCGGGGCGCGCAGCAGGTGCAACGATCGGTGAGCAGCTATCGATCGTTCGTCGCTTATCCGACGAACAACCCGCTGGCCGTGGGTTTGCAGATGGTCGCTCAATTGATGAGTACGGTACCCGAAGCGTCGCTGCTTTATGTCCAGATGGGTGGATTCGATAATCACTCGGATCAGATTGGCGACAGACAAAACGACCGGAACAACAAGCTGATTGGCGACCACGCGACTTTGTTGAGATGGTTTTCCGAAGCGGTCATGTTGTTTCACCAGGACCTGACTGCGCACGGCCTAGCCGACGACGTGCTGATGCTGGAGTGGTCTGAGTTCGGAAGACGGCCGGGCGAGAACGCGTCGTACGGAACTGATCACGGCACGGCAGCGCCGATCTTCGTGATAGGAAATCCGGTTCGCGGCGGACTTTACGGCGAGCAGCCTTCGCTTGCAGCCAGCGAGTTGGATCCAGCGGGAAATGTGAGGTTCAAGGTCGATTTCCGGGAAGTTTATGCGACGATTCTGGACAAATGGCTTGGCGCTGATTCGAAGGAAGTGTTGGGAACTGGTTATTCAAACGTCGGGTTTCTCGGCTGAGGACGCTGCAAGGTTTACGCACCAGCGAGGCGATGAACGGAGTCGTTTGCGGAGCGTTGTTGATGCGATATAATGTGCACGCTTCAGCGTGGGAGTTCCAAATAACGCAGGTTATGGGCGAGAATAATCGGCGACCGAATTCATGCCAGGAAGACAAATTCTACAACTAGGCAATCCGGTGCTCTGGCAGAAGTCTGCCGGAGTGGACGCCATTCAAAGCGCCCAGACTCGGGAGCTTGTCCGCGATCTCAGCGATACACTGGCGGCGTTTCGCGAGACTACCGGGTACGGCCGAGGGATCGCTGCGCCCCAGATCGGAGTGCTCAAGCGTGTGGTCTTTATTCGAATGCAGCCAGTTGGGTTTTGTGCTCCGCTCATCAATCCCGAGATCGTATGGCGGAGTGAGAGCACGATGGAATTGTGGGATGACTGTTTTAGCTTTCCCGATCTGATGGTGCGGGTTTCGCGAGCCAATCAGATTAAGGTTGACTATCAGGACGATCGAGGCCTAAAACAGACTCTCGAAGCCGAAGGTGATCTCTCGGAGTTGCTGCAGCACGAGATCGATCATCTTGACGGAATACTCGCGGTCCAGAGAGCGATTTCGCCTCAAGCTTTTTCGACACGGGCTGAATGGGAGCGAGCGTTGAGGCGTTAGTTGGGGTCCTGGCGGTCTTAGTAGGAAATAGCGAGAATTTTCCAGACTTTTGCCCGTTGACATCAGTCTGAACTGGCGGGATTGAATCAATCCCAACGGTATCAGGCGGCCGTGCAAGACAATCTTCCCCTTAAAGCACGGTTTAGCGTTTAGAACTCTGCCACACAGAACCAACCATGTGGCTGCTGGCGGGTGAGTCGATCGTCAGCTAACTCAAGGAGGAGAGGACTTATGGCGAGCCTAAACTACGACGAAGGCGCACACCTGCTCAGACGAGCTGGTTTCGGCGGAACCCCGTCGGAAATCGAAGATCTTTCGGCGCGAGGACGCGAGGGGGCGGTGGATTATCTGATCAACTTCTCCCAGATCGACAATTCAGCGATGGAGAGCTTGCTTGCGTCCAACTTCGACTTCTCGACTCAGCAGAAGATCAACAACGGCGAGATTCGACGCTGGTGGTACACGCGAATGGTCAACACCAGGCGGCAGTTTGAAGAGAAGCTGACCCTGTTCTGGCACAACCACTTCGCGACGTCCAGCTCAAAGGTGCAGGACATCTTCATGTTTAACCAGAACAACCTGCTTCGTCAGCGCGGGCTGAACCGGTTTGATGATCTGGTGCTGAGGGTGTCGCAAGACGCGGCGATGCTCATCTGGCTCGATAACATCACTAATGTCCTTGGACGACCCAATGAGAATTTCGGTCGAGAGCTTCAAGAGCTGTTCACCATGGGCATCAGGGACGTTGTCACTGGCGAGGAGAACTATACTGAGCACGATGTTCAGGAAGTCGCCAGGGCCTTCACCGGTTGGAACTACCGCAGGCAACAGCCGTTTCCTTTCCAGCTTAATGCTGCTCAGCACGACAACGGTACCAAATCAATCTTCCAGGGAACGCCCTGGGCAACAACCGGCAACCTGTCGGGCGAAGATGTGATCACGATTCTCTGCGCGCGCCCGGCGACCGCAAGGTACATCACCTGGAAGCTTTTCAACTTCTTCGTCTATCCGGTGACCGACAGCGCTGCGGACAAATCAACAATCGACAAGTTCGCAAAGGTGTATCAGAACAACAATCACTCGATAAAGGAACTTATTCGGGCGATTTTTGTCTCGGACGAGTTCTTCAGCGAGCGCGCATTTTTCTCTCTCGTCAAGCAGCCCACCGAGTTGGTCGTGGGGGCCATCCGAATGCTCGGCGGCTCGTACAATCAGGGCACCGGAGACCGAGGGTCAAACACTCTGTCGCAGTTGGCCCGCAACATGGGTCAGGATCTGTTCGCACCGCCCGACGTGGCCGGTTGGGATTTCAATCTCGGCTGGGTAAACACCGCAAGCATGCTGGAACGATTCAACTTCGCGAATAGCTACGTCAGCAACCGCAACACGACAAATCCAGGCATCTTCGTTACCAACGATCAACTCTTGAGCATCACCAAGGGTTCGGCGAAGAAGACGGTTAAACGATACCTTTCGAGGCTCGGACCGCTCAGCGTTGGCCCGGCTCTCAAAACCCTGCGCGACTATCTTGAGACCGGCGACAACGGGCAACCAGTGACCTACGTCAACGATACCGCGACGGTCGATAAAAAGATTCGCGGTCTCGTTCACCAAATCATGTGCTTGCCGGAGTTCCAGTTGAACTAGGAGGAGAGTCATGGCGATCAACAGAAGACAGTTCATAAAGCGAAGTGCGGGAGCGGTGAGCGTCAGCGTGTTAATGCCCAAACTGTGGATGGGCGGAGTGGCACACGGTCAGGAAATCGCTGCCGATCCAAACCGAAAGATATTCGTCGTGATTCAGCTAGGCGGCGGTTGGGATGGGCTGAACACCGTGGTGCCTTACACCGATTCGCGTTACAAGGCGTTGCGACCCACTATTGGGTTCACCGACTCCGAGCTCAAAGACGAGACTGGAGCATCGACGATCCTCGGGAACCAGCCGTTCGGATTGAATCCGGCAATGGGTGAGTTGAAATCCTTGTACGACGCCGGCAAGGTCGGGATCGTGCTTGGCGTCGGGTATCCGAGCCAGAATCTCTCGCACTTTTTTGCGACAGATATCTGGCAAACTGCTAACCCAACCGGGTCGGGAACAGGTTGGCTGGGTCGTTACGCGGATCAGAAGCTGATAGGAAAGTCGGGGTTGTCGGCGGTGTCAATTGGGGGCGGGGGCCTGCCCAAGGCGTTTTACGCTAACAATATTGTAGTCCCGAGCATCTCTCCTGCCGGCGGCGCGGACCCCTTTGTCAACTACACGTTCCAAACCGACGGGCGATTCGCCGGCGACCGGAACAATCAGGTGAACACGTTCCGTACGAACAGCACTCGTGATTTTCCGACCGGCAGCTTTGCCGAGGCTCTCGCGGACGCCGGCTTCGGAGCCGAACAGGGTGCTACGCAGCTTCGTGCCGCCGTCCAGACTTACACGCCTGGCGCGACCTATCCCAGCGCTAACCAGCCATCCGCTACCGCTGTGAATTTTGGAGTAGCTCTGAAGATGGTGGCTCAGATTGTTACTACGATTCCAGACGCAAATATCCTGTACGTCCAGTTGGGTGGCTTCGATCACCACTCGCAGGAAATCGGGACGGCAGCCGACCAATTCCGTGACAAGACAAAGGGGGCACTCGCGACGCTGTTGAAGGCGTTCTCGCTGGGTGTGAAGACCTTCTACGATGATATGGCGGCACACGGACTCGCCGACAACGTAGTGATGCTTGGCTGGAGTGAATTTGGCCGGCGACCAAACGAGAACGCTTCGATTGGGACTGATCACGGCACGGTTGAGCCACTCATTGTCATCGGCAACCCCGTAAAGGGCGGGATCTACGGGGAGCAGTCGTCTCTGAGCGACTTGGACAATGGCGGTAACATGAAGTTCAAGGTGGACTTCCGCTCGGTTTATGGGACTGTGCTCGATAAATGGTTGGGAGCCGATTCGCAGTCAATCCTGGGAGCGAAGTACGAAAACCTCGGTTTCCTGGCGTAGACAGTGATGAGAATCAGAACTGTCTGTGGAATGGATCTCTGATTTGAGATTATGGAGATCGATCGCTGGGGGAAGTGCCAGGTTTCTATCCTCACACAGTCAATACGGCTCCGTTCAGGTCACGTTTTTACTCCCCGTGTATTTCTAGTTTTTGCTGTGGGAAGTTGGGGTGCGGACGATGGTTAAGCTAAAGGGAAAGCAAAGACTTCAAGCGGTGGTGTTGATTCTCTTTGCAAGTGTCACTGCGTACGCCAGCGTCAGTGGTCCTGAGCCGGGGTACACGAATGCACCCGGAGACATAGGAAACTGCACCCAGTGTCATGACCATAACCTCGTCAATGCAGGAAGCGGAAGCGTTAGGGTGAATGGACTTCCGACCGTCTATCAACCTGGCCAGAATTATACCTTTACAGTGACGACAGCTCAGGCCGGCAGGATCCGTTTCGGATTCCAATTGACAGTTATCGACAGCACCGGCAACAGGGCAGGGACACTCGATAGAGTGGATGGTAGTACTCAAGTCATACCGCAAACAGGGGTCGGTGGCCGTCAATACATCGAACACACGCAAGTTGGGACAAGTGCGACCGGCGCCGGAAGTCGAACGTGGCAAGTCGGCTGGACTGCTCCGTCAACTGATATCGGGACGGTGCGGTTTTACGCTTCCGGCAATGCCACTGACGACAGCGGCCTTCAGGACGATAACGATTTCATTTATACGACCAGCACGCCGCTAGATTCTCCGACCAGCGTAGTAACCATTGCTCTCCAATCGAACTTGACCGGC
>DASRIZ010000640.1:0-2464 GCA_035649735.1 Blastocatellia bacterium
TAAAGAGTGCCTAACGCTCGGCACAAAAGCTCACAAAGCCTTGCGCAGCTTTCGGCGGTGCGCAGGGGTTTTCAAAGCTATCACCTGCTCTTGTGCGCTGCACAAACCTTATTGTCTAAAAAGTATTCATTGACTTATCCCAAAATAAGTAACGCTGTTCTAAACAGCACAACCGGGAGGATAAGTTATGGCTACTATTAACGACTGGTTGCTTGGCTGAATAGCTGCTCAGACCAAGATCATTTGAGGCCGCCCTAGCTACTTCCCGGCGCAAAATTGATGGCTGCAGGATAGTGCTCGATCGAACGCGACAACGCAAAGCCCGCCGGGAGCGACCGGCGGGCCTAAGGTGTCGATCTGATCGGGCGGCTAAAGGCTCGTCCGGCGTTTCAGGGCTTGACCGATGTTGACGACGTTGTCGGCGATGACGCCGAGACCGACCCAGCGGTTCATTCCGACGTAGCCTTTGTAGCGGCAACGGTCGAGGCCGTGTCGCCGCTTGACCACGCTGATGCGCCCCTCAGATCCTGTGCGCCATTTCTGTCCGTCGCGGAACCAACGCTTTCGCTGCTCGCGTTTGCGCTCTGCGCTTCTGGTCGAGCGGTTGGGGATGCAGACCCGTTTGACGCCCTTCGCCTTCGCAGCCGCCTCGTTCTTGAGGGAATAGAATGCAGCATCCGCCGCCACCAGGCGCGGTGCGCGACCGAGCAGTGCCTGATGGGTCTCGATCGCTGCGACCAGCAAGTCCGAATCGTGCGGCCGCTGAGCGTAGACTTGGTAATCAGTAATGATCTGGTTCTCGGCCTCCTGCAGCTTCACCATCTTGCCAAACTCGTTCGGCTTGCCGGCCTTGCCCTTGCGAATGACCTCGGTCGACGGCTCGAATAGACTGAGTAGTTTGCCTTCGCTACGCGTGTTGCCGCGGAAGATACGTGCCCTGGTTTGCTTCATGACTTGCCTGACGCGCGGGATCATCAGATCAAGCTCCTGGCGCAGGCCATCCAGCGCAAGCTGCTTCAAGATCTCCTTCGACCGCTTCACGCGCCGGCCGATCTCATCGGAGAAGCGCCTCGCCTGTCCAACCACCCGACTCGTCGTGTCCAACAATCGAGCATAGCGCTGCTTCAGCTTTTCCTGATTGATCGGGCCTTTGGCGCGCGCCACCCGTCCGATCTCCAGAAGCCGCAACTTCACACTTCTGCTGCGATCGCGCAGCTTCGTCCCAACCGCACCCGCAATCTGCGTGATCTTGCGCATGATGCGCGTCAGCACCCGAACCCCATCTCCCATTAAGGTGCTATCGGTCGGATGATGGATATCCGTCTCCACCACCGTCGTATCCACGCGCATCCGCCGGCCGGCAGTCACGCCTTTGGCTCGAGCTATCTGCACCAACCGCTCGTGAACTTGCTTGATCACCTCAGGCCCGAGCGCGACACCCCAGCGCCCCATCGTCTTGGCATCCGGCATCTTGGCGCCGCCGACCCCGGTGAAGTCCCGGTACACCAGATTGGCGCGCACCTCGCGCTCCAGCACTTCGTAACTCCAGTTACGGACATGCTTCAGGATCAACAGCCGAAGCACCACCTCGGCTGGCGTGCCGTGGCGTCCACGCGAACGGCTCTTGGGATGTCGTTTCGCCAACGCCTCATACACCGCCGACACAATGGCTTCGTCCGCCAGCACCGCATCGGCATGCTCCATCCAGCCGTCGCGAAGATCGCTCACCTCCTCGGCAATCAGTCCGTCAGCAAAACTGAGTTGCCTGCGCCGCATCGCGATCATCGCTTGCTCCGTGCCTTCGATGCGGCCCGTTCCGGGCGCAGCAGGTCATGGTTGAGCTCGCAAATCGCCTCGATCGCCTCCTTCAGTTCCTGATAATTGCTCAGCCAGCGGCGCACCTCTGCAACCCGCTCACGGCGCACGCTGATCTGACGCGTGCGTCCTCCCGGATAGGTCACGGTCACGACAAACACCTGGTGTCCTTCGCCGCGTGCGCATTTCGGACAGTCTTTGGTGTGACGGATGGTGCGCTCCAACAACGAGCCACGCAGCAACTCGCCGGTGATCGGCAATTTGCCGACCAACTTCTGGCGCGCTCGGATGGTTCGCTCACGAATCATTCACAAGAATGAATCAATCGACGCCGCTCGCGTCAACTCAAATCCCGTTCGACCTTGCAGTTTTCCGCAGCCTGGACGATTCTCGGCGTCAGCCGAAACCGGTCGAATTTTGCGCCGGGAAGTAGCTAATGCACTTTAGTTTCCTGATGGCTCGGTCGGCCTGATCTCGAACGTGCCACCTGACGCGCTTGGCGCACGACGCTCCTCGGCGAAAGACCCCGGTTCGGTGCAGGGGAATCGCATATGGCTTTTGGGCTGGTATTGCGTGCGTGCGCAAGATGGATTCTGAGCACGACTCCCCAAGCGGAGGGAGTGTCCGATGGGCAAATTCAAGAAATTAC
>DASRIZ010000641.1:0-19982 GCA_035649735.1 Blastocatellia bacterium
TCACGTTGTTTCCGTCAACGATGTAGGCCATAACGACACGTCCGTTATCCAGAGTAAAGAATTCTAGCTCGACACGACTTGGATTTACAGATTGTTCCCAAAAGCTAAAGGCGCCAAACGGGCCAGAATGAAATCTGGGCCACGCTCAGCGCCTGGTTATTCCGCTTACGGGTTCTCTCAATTGTTTTGTCGGCGAGGTCCCGCAGATTCCCTTGAGGCTCCGCGGTCCACACCGCCGCCTACGGACGGTGAAGGTGGTGCGGAAGGTGGGGATGGGCGACCGCCACCACCGCCCGAGCCGCCGCCGCCACCAATCGAACCGCCGCCACCCGAGCCTCCCCCGCTGCCGCCACTGTTCGTACCGCCGCCCCCGTTGCCGCCCGCCCAGCCACCGTTGTTATTGCGGGGACGATAGTAATACCCGATCGGATTGCAAACCAGGTAGTCCGAGCCGTACGGCGACGAGAACCCACTCGTAAACGGCAGGAACGTATAGCAACGGCAAAACGGATCGTAAATCCAGGCGTTGCGCATGAACGACATGCCTAATGTGCGGCTCATCCGGACATTAGACAGTCTGCTGTTTGCCGCAATCAGCGCCCTGGATCGATCCTTGCTCCACTCGTCAAGAACGTCGGCGTCTTGTTTGTTGAGTTTGGCAATGACCGCCGTGCCGCCTTCGACCAGCGCGCGCTTCCCTTCTTTTATAGTGGTTGGGCCCACCAGGGCGCGGCCTTTTCGAACGGCTACGTCGGCCTTCCCTTCGGCGTCGACATTAAACCGATACAACCCATCGCGCGCGATCTCAAATCGGGCTTTTGGGGTTTCAACGACTATGGGGCTTTCGACCGCCGACGCCTCTAGAACCGCCGAGCCCCGAACGAGTTTGAGCCGATCGCTGGCAAAGTTGGCAAACAAGAAGACGAATTCGCTCTCGGTCCCCAGCCTCAGATAACAACCGGGATTCAGCAGAATCTCCGCCCGCCCCGCTGCACCGGTCTTAACCGAATCACCGTCTTGCAGCTCGTCCCCGGAAATCAAGATCTCCGTCGCAATTGGGCGAGCGCGGGTGACTCGTACGTCACCTTCGACAATATTAACAACGCCCGCCTTTGCGGAAATTACGTACTTACCCATCTCACTGCGCGGGAGCGGCTTTCGATCCTGAGCCAAAACCGATGCCGCGGTGAAAAGGGCTAGAGCTATCGCAAAACAAGTCCGACTAATTCTCATATTACCTCCGAGTGCGAGGCTTCCAGACGTGAGCGGGGAGCGCCTCGATGTTGATCGGCGGGTCATCCTCGAGCGCGCCGACATTGACCGCAAATTCAGTCCCCCATCTGCCGCGATTATACTCTTAGGTTGCCGGAAGGCAAACAAAAACTTCTGTCGGGCGCTATGACTTATCAAATCGCCGGCAGATCCCTTTTCGATTCAGGACCCCAGGGAACATTGAAGTTGTAATCAAATGAGTCATGGGGTAGACTGCCGGTGATTGACCCCCGTTTTATGCGTTCTTTTGGACGCAAGGCGGGGGTTTCGTCCTTTAAGGACGGCAGGCGAGGTTGACCTCGCTCGGCATTGCCGCTTTGCCAACAACCACTCAGCCGAGCTCAGAAGCCGAGCAGCGAGTCCCCAACGGCTCTTTAACGCCGTAGCGCTGTTGAACGAGCAGGATTTGGGTTTAGGTTCGAGCAAAAGGGTTTTGCTTATGACCACGAAGTATTCAGACGAGCGGTCAGATGAGGTAAGTCGTTTCAGCGTCAGTACCAACGCCGAGATTACAATTCAGATTGCGGGTCCTGAAGGTCACCAGTTTATCGTGATTAAAGAGCAGCACCCTGCCGGTACGATCTCCACGACAGAACAGACCATCGAGATTCCCGCCGCGTTGCTCCCCGAACTCAAACGCGCCGTCGCTGTGCTAGAGGAAAACTTCGGAGACGAAGACGAGCCTGGACCTAGAACCCAGCATCCGATCAGCTTCGCTCACGAGTCGGAAGCGGAATTCGCGCGAATCCTCGACTTCTACAATATCACCTGGCAATACGAGCCGCGCACGTTCGCCGTCGATTGGGACGATGACGGAAATGTTGCCGGCAGCTTCACTCCGGATTTCTACTTACCGAATCACGATCTTTATATTGAGCTCACGACCGCAAAGCAGCCTCTTGTGACAAAGAAGAACCGGAAAGTACGCCGGCTCCGCGAGCTGTATCCGGAAGTGAACATCAAGGTTCTCTACGCGTCCGACTACCGCAAACTGATCGAGAAGTTTGCAGGAAGCGGTACTTTTCAGGAGGATGCGTCGCCTGAATGACGGGAATCCATCGACCGTCACGGCAAGAGAACTGTATGCGAGCTGTTTTGATCCGCGAGCAACAAGGAAGGCTGCAAAAAATAACGATCCCGAGTGATCTCCGTTTCCATCCTCAAGCCCTCAGCGTCAATGTTGGGAACCCTTGCGAATCCCCGTCGCCAAAGCCCAAAGGACCTCGGCGTGCGAAACCCTTGCGGATCTCGGCCACCACACTGAAGTTTTGCATCTCGTTAGCACCTCTTGCGAAGCGTCAACGGAAACGCAAACTCGAAGAATTTCAACTTCAACCTCTCGGGATCGGACCCGATTGTTGCCAATCGAGCGGGTGTGATACTACCATACGGATTTTTTTTGTCAACAAAAAAATGCGACGATAACCGAAATTTTTTATGAATAATTTTTTAACGAATGATTCTGCCCTTCAAAAGGTGCTGATACCCCAGAACCGGCTCCAGGAGCGGGTTTCAGAGCTTGGCCAGGAAATCTCTCAAGCATTTGAAGCCAAAGACCTTGTTATTGTTGCGATACTAAAAGGCTCGTTTGTGTTCGCCGCGGATTTGCTTCGCGCAATGAAAATTCAGTGCTCAATCGACTTCATGGGAATCTCTAGTTACGCTGGTCAGCCTGGCTCCGGAGTTGTTCGGATAACCAAGGATCTCGACCAGGGCATCGCCGGCCGCTCGGTCCTGCTCGTCGAGGACATCATTGATACCGGACTCACCGCAAACTACCTTTTGCACAATCTCTGGCAGCGCAAACCCGCAAGCATCGACATTTGCGCCTTGCTCGACAAATCAGCCCGAAGATTGATTGACCTCCCAATCCGGTATCGCGGTTTCGAAATCCCAGACGTTTTTGTCGTCGGGTACGGAATGGATTACCAACAACGGTATAGACACCTGCCCCACATCTCGGTCCTCCGTCTCAACGGTAGCCCGGATGTAACACCAGATTCTATAGTGTCTGATCCAGCAGGTAGCACGAGTGAGTCTTGAACGCGAGCCAGACGTTCTGCCCCTCGGTGAGCCCCAGCTCGGTTACAGACTGCCGGGTGACGCTGGCACGCCAAGTGACTCCCGCCTGAACCGAAACAACAGTGCGATTCGCTCTTTCTTCAACTGCGCTGATACTACCGACTAGCCTGTTCCGCAGCGTCGTCGAACGAGGTTCTTCGGTCGCCAGCAGAATGTCACCCGCCGGAACCGCGACCGTCACGCTCTCTCCCAGTGCCTGGTTTCCAAATGGAACATCGATAAGACAGACCGCGATCCCGTCCGAAATCTCCACAGTCATCGTTCCGCTCGCCTCGCTTCGGCCAACGATCCGGCCGGCGAAAACATTCTCGACACCTGTCAGCTTCGCCACGCTACTCGTGATGGGCGATCCGAAAACTTCTATCGGCAGCCCCCGAGCCACGACTCGGCCTCGTTCGAACACGACAACTCGCTCACCTAATGAAACAGCTTCCTCACGGTTGTGAGTGACGTAGACTATGGGCAGACCCATTTCACGATTTAAGCTCTTGAGGTCGGAGATGATGCCGATCTTTGTTGCCTCGTCTATCGCCGAAAGCGGTTCATCCAGCAGCAGCAGCCGCGGCCGGCATGAAAGCGCCCGGGCGAGCGCGATCCGCTGCGCCTCACCCCCTGACACATCGCGAGGCCGGCGGCTAGCGGTGTGGGGGATGTGAAGAGCCTCCATCATCGCTTCGGCACGCCGGCGCCGTTCGAGTTTCGGCTGACCGGACATCCCGAATTCCACGTTGGCAACCGCAGAAAGGTGGGGGAACAGTGCTAGATCCTGAAAAACATAGCCGACGCCGCGCTTTCGAATCGGAATGTCTATACCACGGTCGGAGTCAAACAACGGCTCTTCATTTATGCTGATGCGCCCGGAGTCGGGTGACACAATACCGGATATCGACTTTAGCGTGGTGGTCTTGCCGGAACCCGATGCACCGAAAAGGATTGTGAACCCCGGGGGCGCTTCGAACTCAACGTCTAGGTGGAACGTTCCAAACGTAGGTGCCGTCGTGGTTCCTAAAGTCTCATTTCTGTCGTCCCACGCGGACAATCCAAGCGCTTTCTTTATGCTTACCGATAGTGTCATTTTTGGACGAGCTGGGTTGAACTTATCTGCCGACCGTTAGCTTGTTGGTGACATAAACCAAAATCAGGGTAACCGCCGATAGAATGAGCACCAGAACCAGCGCGTACCTGTCGCGTCCAGCTTGAGCCGCGTCAAATATTGCGACCGCGGCGGTCTGAGTGCGCCCTGGTATGTTACCGGCCACCATCAGCGTCGCGCCAAAATCTCCGAGGGCGCGGGCAAACGCGAGCATAGCCGAAGCGATAATTCCACGAGAGGCGAGCGGCATCGTAACTCGCCAGAATACGCGCCATTCGGATTGACCGAGCGTGCGAGCAGCATCTTCCAGATTGGTATCCACTGCAGCGATAGCGGTACGTGACGTCTTCACCACCAGTGGTAGGGCGCCGATTCCCGCGGCGACAACCGCGCCTCGCCAGGTGAATACAAGAGGCTGACCGGTCAGAGATTCGATTGCTTGACCGACAGGGCTCCTCCTGCCTAGCAGAACGAGCAGGTAGTACCCTAGAACAGTTGGAGGAAGAACCAGCGGGAGTGTGACTGCCGCATCCAAAAGTTCCCTCCCAAAAAACCTTCTGCGCGCCAGCAGCCACCCCAATCCCACACCAATTACGACCACAAACGCTGTCGCAATAAGCGCAACTCGAAGCGACAAAATGAGTGGAAACCAGTCAATCTCAGGCATCGGCTGATGAAGATAACACAATTGTGTGCGAAGCTTTAGGAAGTTCAGCGCCGCTGGATCAGCACACGGAAGCTATCGCTCACGCCACCCGGGACAATCAGGTTCTTTACTGCAAGCCTTTCCTTCAAATCCTCGATCGAGTCACTCGGATCAAGCTGACTCGCTATCCTTTCGATCAGACCAAGCCGGGTGAGAACACGGGTTTGTCTTTCGAAGCTTACCAACTCAAACCCGTAATCGCTCCCGTATTCAATCAGCGCTGTGAAATTCACACTGGCCGTGATGTCCTGTTCACCCACGCGTTCGAGCGGCGAGTCAACCAGCCGGTGTCGATGGAATGATCTGAGAGTCCCGGTTCTTCTGTGAGGCGTCCACAGCTCCTGAACTGTGTCTCCATAATCGATCGTGATCAAAAACCCGTGTGCGAGAGCCTGCTTCATCTTTGCAAGCCAACCAACCGCATCAAGGTTGATCTCGACAATCTGGCCTTCCCCGAGTGTAAGTCCGAACCGCTCGACATATTCACCGAGATCTTTGGTTGACGGCTCGCGCCACGCGAACTCCAGGCGGTCGTGATCAACCGTGATGACATATTGCTCTTCAAAAGAGTGGTTTGAGCACCGCACGCGGTGAATCGGCAAGGCGTCAACGAATTCATTGGAAAAGATGATCCCGCGAACTGGCTCGTGCTCGAGCTGTTCGACGTCACACCAGCGAATCCGTTCATCGAAGGCCGTCATCTTCTCCATCTGACGCGTTCGCATCGCCGGGCTTGTTTCAACAAGTAAGTAACTCAGGTTGTCGAAGATCGTTCGGTGCTCATCACGCAACGCTGTGAGCACATCCTTTGCCAGCTGCCCTGTACCTGCCCCCATCTCGACGATCTCCAGCGGCTCATCTGTAACCCACAGCTCAGCAAACGCTTGCGCCAACACTGCCCCAAAGGCCGGATGAACATTGCTGGAGGTGTAGTAGTCGCCCTGTGCGCCGATCTTTAATCGCTCGGTGTTGTAGTAGCCGAGATCAGTATCATAGAGCGCCGCCTGCATGAAGTCGCGGAATGTTATCGGTCCATCCCTTCGGATACGCTCGATTAGTCTTCTTTCTAGCTGGGTTGGCTCAGAAGGCATCGCTTATGAAAGGAAAAGGCGCAGGCAAACCGTCTCCTGCGCCTCATATCTCAATTGTCGTTTCTTTTATGCCGCAGCGTTCTCGCCTGCCTCTTCCGCGCTTGCTTTGCCCTCGACGTCTTCCTGAGAAACGCTCCCGCGTCCAAACATGAAAACGGTTGGGTGCTCCTGCATGATTTTGTCTTGAAGCCGCATTAGCCCGTACATAAGGGCTTCGGGGCGAGGCGGACAGCCCGGGATATAGACATCCACCGGGACAATCCGATCGACACCCTGGAGCGTGGAGTAGGTCGGGAATGGACCGCCGGTCGAGGCGCACGCACCCATCGCAATGCACCATTTCGGCTCGGGCATCTGATCCCAAACGCGTTTGATGATCGGAGCCATCTTCAAGGTCGGAGTGCCGGCAACTATCATGAGGTCGGACTGACGAGGGCTGGGTCGAAAAACGCCAGCGCCAAAACGATCAAGGTCAAATCGAGAAGCGCCGGTAGCCATCATCTCGATCGCGCAGCAAGCGAGCCCGAAGGTCATCGGCCAAAGCGCCGACTTTCTAGCCCAGTTAAAAACGAAATCGACGGTGGTGGTGATTATGCCACTCGACGATTCAACTATTTCTTCCCTCTCTTTTGCCATTTTCCCTTCCTAGCTCATGATAACCATCGACACCTATTTACCCAAGTCGGCAATCGCCAATCGACAATCGGAAATCTCTTCACGCCCACTCGAGTGCGCCTTTCCGCCAGGCATAGTAATAGCCCACCACCAGTATGCCGATAAAAAGCAGCATTTCGACCAACCCAAATAACGCGAGACGGTCATAAATCACCGCCCAGGGGAACAAAAAAATCGTCTCAACGTCAAAGATCAGAAACAACATCGCCACGATGTAGAAACGCACCGAAAAGCGATCGCGAGCATCTCCGATCGGGTCGACGCCGCACTCATATGGCATAAGCTTTTCGCGTTCGAACACACGGCGTTGGACGAGCCTTGACACCCCCAGCAGCACGACGGGTAGCAGCACGGCTATCAGGAAAAAGATGACGATCGGTATGTAGCCGTAGATCGGTGGCGTTGCTCCGCTCGTTGGTGCTGGAGCGGCGCTTGGTCTGGGTGGCGCCTGGAGCAGGAACGCAAGAAACTCTATCATCGCTCACCTACGGTGTGGGATTTGATTCCTAAGAACGCTCATCTTAGTTTTGCGCTTCGCGCGATGTCAAGCAAGTGCTGCGACCGCAAGTGCTCCGTGGCGGGCCCATGATAACCGGCCCGCTATTGCCTGCCCATTTTTGCGTCCCATACACAGCGGGCAGGCATTGTGTGCCGCAACACACTCTGACCTTACTTCGTGAATCGGAGCGTGGTTGCAAACGCTCGTACCCATCCTCTATCTTTCATGTTCTGAATGCGAAAGTGGCGGAATTGGCAGACGCGCCAGACTTAGGATCTGGTACCGTAAGGTGTGGGGGTTCGAGTCCCCCCTTTCGCATCCCGAACGAGACCACAAGCGATGAACCACGTCCCTAAACAGCCATCTCCGAAAGGCATTAACTAATCTTGAACATAACAGTCACCGATCAGGAACAGTGTAAAAAACAATTGCGGCTCGAGATACCCGGCGAGACCGTTCGCGCTGAAACCGATAAAATTGCCGCGGATCTGGCCCGGAAGGTCAGCGTACCCGGGTTCCGCCCCGGCCACGTGCCCAAATCCGTCGTCAAAACGCGATTTCGAAAGGAGCTTCGTGACGAAATGCTGTCGCATCTCCTCCCGCATTCGCTCGGCGATGCCATCAAAGAAAAAGAACTAAAAGTCATCGGCGAACCTTCGGTCGAAGATCTCAAATTCAAGGATGACGAATCCATAGACGTGATATTCAATGTAGAGGTAGCTCCGGAGTTCACGCTTTCAAACTACAAAGAGCTGCCGCTGACCAAGCGAGTGTACAAAGTTCGTGACGAAGATATAGACAGCACGATTGAGCGCTTGCGTCAGGGTCACGCCGAGTTGGTTCCAGTGGAAGACCGTCCGGCTCAAACCGGCGACATCGTGACTGTCAATCTCACCGGGCACGTGGCAGTGGATGAAACGCAAAAAGAGGAAGCTCCCATTGAGGACATCAAACAACAAGATCTCGACGTTGAGCTGGGAGGGGACGGCGTTTTGAAGGAGTTCACCGACGCGCTCACCGGGGTTCAATCTGGCGACACCCGAACATTTACTATCACTTACCCGGCTGACTATAAGCCGGAAAAATACGCCGGTCGGAGCGTCAATTACACCGCCGACGTTACCGCGGTTCGGTTCAAAGAGCTTCCCGCCGTAGATGATGAGTTCGCGCGCATCGTCGGCGAGGATTTCAAGACAATCGGTGAGCTCCGGGCCGACATTCGCTCTAAGCTGGAGAAGGACGCGGAACAAAAAACTGACGCCGAGTTTCGATCCGCTATTATGGAGAAACTCGTGGACCGAAACCGCTTTGATGTTCCCGAATATGTTGTCGAGAAGCAGATTGACTCGCGAATGAAAGCGATGTTCCGGCAGATGGCTGGCCAGGGCATGGACCCGCGTCTGTTGAAAATCGACTGGACCAGCATCCGTGACGGTCAACGAGAGCGGGCGGAACGTGAAGTTCGCGGATCATTTATCCTGGAAAACATAGCCACAACCGAAAAGATCGAGGTTGACGACGAGGAGCTGTCTCGCGAAATCAAAGAGTACGCCGATAGCCTCGGCCAAACCGAAGAGGCGCTGAGGGCACGCTTGACAAAGGAAAACTCGCTGGATAGTATTCGGGAGCAGGTCAAACACCGCAAAGCCCTTGATCTTGTAATAGCTTCCGCCGAAATTCGAACCGAGGAAATAGAAGGTCCAGGCGCGGTTGAATCTGCGACCGGCGAGGGCGAGCACGCGGACAGCGACGCATCCTGAGGAACAACCTTCAAACGGGTCCCTCGACACAAATGGTATCAACTTCGAGCAGCTTCCCCAGCGATCGAAAAAAAGAAACTTCCGACAATGGGCAGATCAACGTATAATAACGATGTGACCAATCGTCGCGTGAATGACCCACAAATGGCTTTAGTTCCCATGGTCGTCGAGCAGACGGCGCGCGGCGAGCGCGCTTTCGACATCTACTCGCGGCTGCTAAAGGACAACATCATCTTTATCGGGACGCCGATCGACGATACCATCGCTAATCTCGTGGTCGCTCAGCTCCTGTTTCTTGAAGCCGAAGATCCCGATCGTGACATATCGCTCTACATAAATAGTCCAGGCGGGTCGATAACGGCAGGCATGGCAATCTACGATACGATGCAGTTTATCCGTCCTGACGTGACTACAATCTGTGTGGGCCAATGCGCGTCGATGGGTGCGTTGTTATTGACCGCAGGCGCGCATGGCAAGCGATTCGCGCTTCCAAATTCCCGCATCCTGATTCACCAGCCTTCAATTGGCGGGATTTCCGGCCAGGCGACAGACATCCGAATTCACGCCGAAGAGATTATGCGAATGCGCCAGTTGACCAGCGAGATACTGGCCAAGCACAGCGGGCAGTCGCTCGAAGTAATAGAGCGCGATGTCGAGCGAGACCGGATCATGAGCTCCGAACAGGCGAAGGAATACGGTTTGATTGATTTGGTGATAACGCACCGCGAGTAGGATGACGACCCTGCACAAGACCATGCGATAGAATCCAGTAAGATTGGAGACCGGATGAGACGTGGCGACGATACACTGCGCTGCTCGTTTTGCGGGAAGTCGCAAAACGAGGTAAAGAAGCTGATTGCCGGGCCTACCGTTTACATCTGTAACGAGTGCATCGACATTTGTAACGAGATCATCACTGATGATCAGCAACAGGAAACGGCTGCTCGGCGCCCGCCTCTTCCAAAACCAATCGAGATCAAGGAATTCCTTGACGACTACGTCATAGGTCAGGAAGAAACCAAGAAGCGTCTCGCTGTTGCGGTCTATCAGCACTACAAGCGCGTGGACATGCTCAAGCGGCGCGCTACCGAAGTCGAGATTCAGAAATCAAACATCCTGTTGATTGGCCCGACTGGCACGGGCAAAACCCTTCTCGCTCAGACTCTGGCGCGCATGCTCAACGTCCCGTTTACTATTGTGGATGCCACGACGCTTACTGAAGCCGGATACGTCGGAGAAGATGTCGAGAACATCATTCTGAAACTGCTACAGGCGTCAAACGGCGACATCGAACGCGCTCAGAACGGGATCATTTACATCGATGAGATCGACAAGATCTGCCGAAAGGATGAAAACCCCTCGATCACCCGGGATGTCTCGGGCGAAGGCGTGCAGCAGGCGCTGCTGAAGATCCTCGAGGGCACCGTCGCCAATGTACCGCCTCAGGGCGGACGTAAGCATCCGCATCAGGAGTTCTTCCCGGTCGACACGACTAACATTCTGTTCATTTGCGGCGGCGCGTTTGTGGGTCTCGAAAAAGTAATCGAGAAACGCACCGGCAAGAAAGCTCTTGGCTTCAATGCCAACGTCCAGAGCGCCCGCAAGCAAAGGCTCAGTGAAACTCTCTCCCAGGTAGAACCGGAAGACCTGATCAAGTTTGGCCTGATACCTGAGTTTGTCGGCCGACTCCCGGTTTGCGGAACGCTTCACGAGCTTGACGAGTCGGCTATGGTAGAGATACTGACCGCGCCAAAGAACGCGCTGGTGAAACAGTATCAGAAGCTGTTCGAATACGAGGGGGTGAAGCTCCGCTTCACCGACGATGCGCTTGGCGCCGTCGCCCGTCTTGCGTGCGAGCGAAAGGTCGGCGCACGCGGACTGAGGATGATCCTCGAAGAGTTGATGCTTGATGTGATGTACATGCTCCCGTCCCATAAGAAGGTTAAGGAATTTGTAGTAACTGGAGAAATGGTTGAGAGCCGCCGCGCAACTTTCCCGGTTTTGGAAAAGGCAGGTTAGATTTGGTTTCTGGTTTCTCGTTTCTGGTTTCTGGTTCTGGCTTTGCCGGTATTAAGGAATCAAGAACCAGAAACTAGAAACCAGAAACCAATAAAGCAATGAACGAATTTAGTGACAGCACACCCACCGACGTTGTGAAGTGCCCGATGGTCCCGATCCGGGACGTCGTGGTGTTTCCTTACACAATGGTTGCCTTTGTGATCGGACGGCCTGCAAGCGTGCGAGCGCTTGAAGCCGCGCTGCGCAGCGACAAAACGATTTTTCTCGCCACTCAGCACGATGCCACAGTCGACGAACCAAGCGTTGATCAGGTCTACACCGTAGGCACGATCGCTCGGATTACCCACAACTTGCGACTTCCCGACGGCAACATAAAAGTCATGGTCGAGGGAATCGAACGAGCGCGTTCGGTGAGGGTTGAAGAGGAAGGCGAGTACTGGCTTGCCACGCTGAGAAAAGCGCAGCAGATAACCGAGCCGCGATCGCGATTGAATTCGCTGATCGGGCGGGTAGGCTCGCTCGTCGATCAGTATGTCCGACAATCGACCGAGCTTAGCAATCCGGAAACTCTGACCTCCGCGCTGAGAAACGACGACGCCGCAAGGCTCTGCGATACGATCGCTTCAAATCTCAAGATCTCAGTCGAAGACAAACAGGGGCTGCTCGAGATCTTCTCGCTCTCTGACCGTCTTGCGCGGCTGGTTGAGGTGCTTGAAGTCGAGCTCGAAAAGATACAGGTCGATCGCGCAATACACGGGCGCGTCAAGCGGCAGATGGAACGCGCGCAAAAAGAGTACTACCTCAACGAAAAGATCAAAGCGATCCATAAGGAACTCGGCCGCAAGGACGAGAAGGCCGAACTGGAAGAGCTCAAGCAGAAGATCGAAGCTGCGGGGATGACCAAGGACGCCTACGAAAAGGCGATCACCGAGCTTCGCCGTCTCGAACAAATGCCGCCGATGTCCGCCGAAAGCACGGTCTCGCGCAACTATCTCGACTGGTTACTCGCGGTACCGTGGAAAGAAAAGTCCGAAGAAGTGCGAGACATCCGAGCTGCGCACGAGGTTCTGGACACTGATCACTACGGTCTCGACAAGGTAAAGGAACGAATACTGGAGTTTCTTGCTGTTCGACAACTGGTCGAGCGTCCAAAGGGTTCGATCCTCTGCTTCGTCGGCCCGCCGGGTGTCGGGAAAACCAGCCTGGGGCGTTCAATTGCAAAAGCAACTGGCCGCAAGTTTGTTCGGCTGAGTCTTGGCGGCGTACGCGACGAGGCCGAGATTCGCGGGCATCGACGAACCTACATCGGAGCGTTGCCGGGCCAGATAATTCAGATGATGAAGAAGGCGGCTACGGTCAACCCGCTGATCATGCTCGATGAAGTCGACAAGCTGGGCATGGATTTTCGCGGCGACCCGTCCGCGGCGCTGCTCGAAGTCCTCGATCCCGAACAGAACTTCGCGTTCCACGACCACTATCTTGACGTCGAATACGACCTGTCCAATGTGATGTTCATAGCCACGGCGAACGTGCTTCACACGATCCCGCCGGCGCTCCAGGACAGGCTGGAGATCATCCGGCTCCCGGGATACACCGAGCGAGAGAAACTGGAAATCGCCAAGAGGCATTTGTTGCTCAAACAGCTGGAAGCGAACGGCCTCAAGGTTGAACAAATCGATTTCACTGAGGACGGTATACGCACAATCACCCAGTTCTATACTCGCGAAGCCGGCGTGCGCAGCCTCGAGCGCGAGATCGCTTCGGTGCTCAGGAAACTAGCGCGGCGCATGCTTACCTCCGACGAACCCGAGAATTATCACGGAGTGGTCGAAGGCGAGCTGGTGAAGGAGCTGCTAGGCCCGATTCGCTTCCGCCCTCAGTCGCTCGAGGAGCACAGCGAGATTGGTCTGTCGACAGGGCTGGCGTGGACCGAGGTTGGCGGTGAGGTTCTTCACATTGAAGCTACGCTTATGCCGGGCCGGGGAAACATTACGCTGACCGGAAAGCTTGGAGAAGTCATGCAGGAGTCGGCGCGCGCGGCGCTGTCCTGTGTTCGAGCTCGCGCGAAGCGCCTTGGCATATCGCCCGATTTTCATAAGAAGTACGATTTGCATTTGCACGTGCCTGAAGGGGCAATTCCAAAGGACGGCCCCTCGGCGGGAATCGCAATTGCGACCGCGATTGTATCGGTGTTGACCGAAGCTGCCGTTCGGCGCGATGTCGCGATGACCGGCGAGATCACCCTCCGAGGAAAGGTGCTGCCGGTTGGCGGAATAAAGGAAAAACTCCTTGCGGCGCATCGCGCCGGGATAACAACCGTGATCGTACCAAAGGATAACGCCAAGGATCTCGTGGAGTTGCCCGAAGACGTCAAGGAAGCGCTCACCATTCATACCGTGGAATTCGTCGATGAGGTTTGGCGTCTGGCACTTGAAGAACGGCTCTCGAAAGTGGACGTACCAACTGCCGAGGTCCCGATTTGGGAACAGCCGGCGGCCGACACGCCTGCTTCAAATCAAGCAATTGAATAAATAGGTCCTATAGGTCAAATAGGTCCTATGAAAGTTACCAGCGCCAAGTTCGTAAAGAGCGCAACCAGCCCTGAGCACTATCCCCGCGACGGCCGGCCAGAAATAGCCTTCATGGGCAGGTCCAACGTCGGCAAGTCAAGTTTGTTAAACAGTATGTTAGGTGTGCGAGGGTTGGCGCGCACCAGTTCGACGCCGGGACGAACGCAGCTTATCAACTTCTTCTTGATAAACGAGGCGTTCTATTTTGTGGATTTGCCCGGATACGGATACGCGCGCGTGCCACGAGATGTAAAGAAGCACTGGGGGCCGATGGTCGAGAAATATCTTGCAACGCGGCCGGGCCTTGTGCTATCTATTGTCATCACCGATTCGCGGCACGAGCCCACCGAATTAGATCTGCTGATGAAAGAGTGGCTTGAGGCGAGGGGGAAGCCGTTCATCATCGTTGCAACCAAGGCTGACAAGCTCAGCAGCAATCAGTTAAGGGCCAAACTCAGTCGTGCGTCGGCGGTCATAGGCAGGGGCGAGCTTGTCGCCTATTCGGCGGTCACCCGCAGTGGAGCGGCCCGTATCTGGAAAGAAATCACCTCAAGAGTCGCGAATTTCGGATCGCGGATTGCGGATTGAAACACCAGATCTCGTACTAATTCGAAATCTCAGCCTAATTCCGGAATCCGTATTTGCTAAACCAATCCCCGTGACAAAACTAGTGCGCCGCGCCCACGAGATCGGCCTCGATTCGGACTCGGCACCCTAACCAGTGAGGCAATCAGAACAGCCATGGCAGAAGACATTGTTCAATTGATGGACATTGGGGAGCTTAAAGAGATGTCCATCTCGAAGCTCACCCAGATAGCGAAAGAGCTGGACATCCCGGGCGCCACCGGCATGCGAAAGCAGGAGCTGATTTTTAAGATCCTCCAGGCGCAAACCGAAAAGTCCGGTCTGATCTTCTCGGAAGGCGTCCTCGAAACCCTGCCCGACGGATTTGGCTTCCTTCGCGCGCCCGATTACAACTACCTTCCTGGACCCGATGACATTTATGTCAGCCCGTCGCAGATTCGCAAGTTCGACCTGCGCACCGGCGATACGATCTCGGGACAGATTCGACCGCCAAAGGAAGGCGAGCGTTACTTCGCATTGATCAAGGTGGAGGCGATCAACTTCGAGCCTCCCGAGATGGCGCGCGATCGCGTTTTTTTCGATAACCTGACACCGCTCTATCCAAATGAGAAGCTGAGGCTCGAAACCGATCCGGAGAACCTCGCCGCCCGTGTGCTCGACTTGATGACCCCCATCGGCAAAGGCCAGCGCGCGCTGATCGTTGCCCCGCCGAGAACCGGAAAAACGATGCTTCTCCAGAACGTGGCCAACTCGATCACTCGCAATCATCCCGAGGTGACGTTGATCGTGTTGCTGATCGACGAACGGCCCGAAGAAGTCACCGACATGCAGCGCTCGGTTCATGGCGAAGTCATCAGCTCAACGTTTGATGAGCCGCCCACGAGGCACGTTCAAGTCGCCGATATGGTGATCGAAAAAGCCAAGCGCCTCGTCGAGTACCGTCGAGACGTCGTGATCCTGCTCGACTCGGTGACTCGTCTTGCGCGAGCCCACAACTCCGTCGTCCCTCCCTCGGGCAAAATCCTGTCGGGTGGTATCGATTCGAATGCGCTTCAAAAACCAAAACGGTTTTTTGGTTCCGCGAGAAACATCGAAGAGGGCGGCTCTCTCACAATCATCGCCACCGCGCTGATCGATACCGGATCACGCATGGATGACGTGATCTTCGAAGAATTCAAGGGCACCGGTAACCTTGAAATCAATCTTGACCGCAAGCTGACTGAGAAGCGTATATTCCCATCGATCGACATCAACAAATCGGGCACTCGAAAGGAAGAGCTGCTGCTTGCCGCGCCGGACTTCAACCGAATCATCGTGTTGCGCCGGGTGCTCTCGCAGCTTTCGCCGACCGAGGCAATGGAGTTGCTGTTGGACAAACTCAGCAAGACGAAGGCGAATTCCGAGTTCCTCGACTCAATGCAGTCGTAGCCGATTACGACGCGGCACTCACCGATCGATCCAGGTCACCGGCCATCTGAGACGGCAGGCGCGACGGGCTTTGCTCACTCATCAATAAGAGACGTTGCAGCGCCGCTTCCATATGATGGGGCGGGCCAATCGCTGCAAAGAGAGCGCTCAAGAGGTTCTCTTGCTGGGAGCAGGCGGCGACGATTCCGTATCTGCGCCGGGAGGCCAGCAATGACCGTTGAACAGCACATCTCTGATCAGCTTCGATACCTCGAGGCGCTCGGGCCCCGCCTCACGGGTTCGTCTGCGAACAACGCCTTGATTGAAGAGGTGGCCGCGAGGCTGTCGCAACTCGGACTCGAGGTTCAACGTGATCGGCATCGATTCACACGATGGAACGCACTACTTGATCGCGAGCATCTGCGCCTGACGATCGACGGAGCAGACATTGAAATCTCGTCCGCCTACCCGTATTCCGGAACGACCGGACCCGCAGGCGCGACCGGCAAGCTCAAGCTGCTCTCGGGGCTGCGGAAGCACTGCTGGTCGACCGCGCGCGGCGCCATCGCCGTGGTTGAGGCGCTGCATGTCGCCGCGCCCTACGACCTTCTTGTCGGCGAGTGGGACAGCAGCGCATCCTTCCAGCCGGTTCGTCACCCGGTCTTCTCCGCCGCGACGTTCGGGCCAAATCTAAAAAAAGCGCGTCGAGCAGGCGTCAAGAGCGTCGTGATCGTATGGCGGGGTCTGACGGTCGGGAACGCCAAGGGCCAGTATGTGCCGTTCACCGAACCGTATCAGGACCTGCCCGCGGTGTGGGTCGCGGGCGAAGCAGGGGAGCGGGTCCTCGCCGCCGCCCGCGCCGGCAAGGAAGCCACGCTGTTGCTGAACGCCGAACTCACCCCCAACACCGAAACGCAGACCGTTTGGGCTGTCTCAGAAGGGCAGATTCATGACGAGAGCATTCTGATAGTCACACACAGCGATGGAACAAATGTCGTCGAGGAAAACGGGCACATCGGTCTGCTGGCGCTCGCTCATTCGGCGGTGAGTCGCCCGCACCGCCGGAAAATGGTGTTCGTCTTGACCGCCGGCCATCTGCGGATCCCTGCGGTGTCCACTAACGGTCAGGCGACTTCGGGTTGGCTCGACGCTCACCCTGAACTATGGATGGGAGGAAAGGATCAGGCCAAGGCAGTCGGCGGACTGGTAATCGAACACCTTGGAGCAGTTGAGTACACGGAGGACCCCGGCAGTGGAGGCTACGGTCCCACCGGGAAGCTCGAGCCTGAAACAATCTATGCGACCACCCGAGAGTTACGATCAGTGGTCATGCGTGAGTGGAGGGGCAACGATCAAGAACCGACCCACGTCGTGAAACCCGGTCCGCTCATTCACTTCGGGGAGGGGGAGCCGCTGTACCAGCGCGGCATTCCCGGCGTAGCCCTGGTGACCGGTCCGCAGTACCTGCTGGCCGAAAGCGCGGAGAAGTTCGTGGACGTCGAAATGACCCGCCGGCAGGTCGACAGCTTCCTGCAGCTGTTGTGGCGCTTTGATGGAATGACCTCGTTCGGCGCGGTCGTGCAAACGTCGATATTTCGGAGGGCCGTTGCGCTGATAAGGGTGCTGATCTTTCGCCTGTGCCCGCCGCGAGGATAGTCCTCAACAACTTTTCAAGACTCGAGACTTTCAGTGTTCCGGCGCCCAAGTGAGAGCGGGCTGCGAGCTACATAACCCTGAAGCGGCCAAGATCGTTCGTAGAGAGACTGTTCGATTGAGCAAACAACAGTTTTCTTCGAGCCTTGTCGGCATACATTGCTCGGTCGGCCGCGAGCAGCAACTCATCCAGCGTTTCACCATCCGCGCCAAAACTCGCGGCGCCAACGCTCAAACCTATAAACAATTTTGCTCCCTGAAACCCAAAATCATGGCGGTCTATTGCCCGCTGAATCCGTTGCGCGAGTTCTTGTACCTCTTCCTGGCCAACCTGAAGAATCGCCACGAACTCATCGCCGGCGTAGCGGCTCACAAAATCCGATGACCGAATGTGAGATTGAAGGACTACCGATAACTCTCTCAACAGTTGGTCGCCTGCTTGATGCCCAAACCTGTCGTTGACCGCCTTGAATCCATCCAGATCCATCATCAGTACCGAAAAACTGTCGCGGTGACGACGCGCGCGATCCGCTTCCTCTTCAAAGCGATATCTCAACGCGCGAGCATTTTGCAGACCCGTCAGCGAATCAGTGAGCGCGCTTGTCTCAGTCCGTTCGTGTTGAACGGCGTTGGCGATCGCATCCGACGCAAGCTTGGCGACCGCCTCCATCAACCTCAAGTGGTCAGCGGTGTATGAACTTAGCTCCGCCGAGTACATAGCAAGCGCACCAAGAACCACGTCGTCCCTCATAAGCGGAACAACCGAAGCAGTTCGGTAGGGTTCGGGAAGATCAACCTTCAGAACATCAAAGTCGAGTCGGGGATCGCAGTTGTGCATCGAATGCCGATTGGCGACGACCCACCCGGCTATGCCGGCGCCCGACGGAAGCCCCTTACCCTTGAATATCTCAGGATATCGACCGGCGACGTGTGCCGCCTCAACATCAGTCGAGTCCGGACGGACTAGATAGAGCACACAGGTCGTGTAGCTAACTATATCCTCCAATCTTGAAGCGAAGACCGCGAATGTGTCCCGAAGGTCGAGGCTGGTACCGATCGTTTGAGCGATGTCGTACAGCGTGATTACCTCGCGATGCGCGCTTCGTATGCGCTCGTAGACCATTGGACCAGTGTCGTCGTCGTCCACCTCCCGACTGGCTTTGTTTGAAGGCGCCTCAACTCGATGAGCCTCGACGCACCTCTCGCGAATCTCAGATTCGAACTCGTCCAGGTGTTCGAGAAAAGTGCGTACGACGTTTGGATCGAAGACCGTCCCGCTACCTTCTTTCAGCATTTCGATCGCCCGCTCACGAGTCATCGCCTCGCGATAATTCCGGTGCTCGCGGACCGCATCAAAACAATCCGAGAGGGTCAGTATCCGAGCGGTCATCGGGATCTCGTCGCCGCGCAGGCCGTCCGGATAACCGCGGCCATCCCATCGCTCGTGGTGATGCCGCACGACCGGTACGACGGGATAGGGAAAGCCCACGCGCTCGAGTATCTCGGCGCCAACAATCGTGTGCACCTTCATCTTGTCAAACTCTGCGGGGGTTAGCGCCCCGGGTTTGTTCAGGATGTAATCGGGCACGGCGAGCTTGCCGATGTCGTGAAGCAACGCCCCCGCTTTGAGCGCTTCGACCTCGGGGTCGGACAAACCAAACAACCGTGCCAAACCGGTTGCGTAGATTTGCACCCGGTGAACGTGGTCCGGGGTAACTTCGTCCTTGGCATCGATTGCAATGGCAAGCGCTTCGATAGTCTTCAAATGAAGCTCAGCCATCTGTTCGGCGTGACGGTTCGATGTCTCAACTCGGTCAAGATAGACCTTGTACGTGAAGTAGGTAATTGTTATGACCGGTACGGAGATAATAAAGGCGTAGAACGAAATCACCGTGATCAGCTTTACGATCAGGCACGCGCACGCCGCGCCGGCTAGCGCTGAGATCGACGCCCAAATAAACGACTCTTTCCACTTTTCGATCAACGGTCGCGGCGTCTCTTGCGCGCTCGTCACGCTCATCGCTCCGGAACTCAATACAAGATGAACGAAGGCCAGGATTGCCGCCGCAACAATCAACCTCCCCGGATCGGCCGCCAGCGGCTCAAGATCACCAAGAGTGAGCGACACCGCGGAGCTCGCCGCGAAGATCGATAAACTCATGGCCGCCACATTGAACAAAATCATTCGGCGGCGTTCCCGGAACTGAATCGCACAAGCAGCCGCGTCGAGTCCCGCCAGGATCACCGACGCATAGGTCCCATAAAGCAATACTGAAATGAATACAAAGGTGTCTGAAAGTGTAACCGCAGTCCTGGCTTTAGGGATGCCGATGTCGAGGCGAGAGACCAGTAAAACGGTTACGAGGGTTAACAGAATCCATTCGAAGCTGATTGGACGAAACGCTAAGACGAAGCCGGCATAGACAAAGACCATCAGCCCAACCGCAGACACAATCATGACAAATAGACCGGTCTTGTCCTTGTTGAGCTCCTGCGTCGTCATCGTATCGACCCTCTCGGCTGACAAAATCATCGAAATCCGACTAAATAACGCGAAGGATGTTCCATAA
>DASRIZ010000642.1:0-3322 GCA_035649735.1 Blastocatellia bacterium
AACGTGGTGGCGAATCCTCCAACACCGGTCACCGATACACCGTCAGCCGCGGTGATGTCCGGCTTCTGGCGCACCAATCCCCCTGTCGAACTGAAGTTGCCCGGCGTGATGGCAGTTCCGCCCGAATTGAAAAAGATCCTGCGTGGTCCGTCAGACGTGTACGTCTCCAGGGCGCTCGTGCCACTGAAAGGACCTGGATAGGGACCCGCTGGACCCGCGCCCCCGGGAGCCGCAGCAGGAGCTGCCGCAACTCCGTAAGCATCCGCGGCCGTGCTATGGCCCTTGGTGGTACCTTCCGTGTTGAAGTTCAGCCGGCCCACGCCGTTGGCATTGATCGTGATATGAAAGAAGCGGTCGGCCGCCCCGGTCTTTTTGAAAACGACGATGCGATTGTTTGTCGCAGGGGCGGCCACCTGCTCGAACGGATCCTGGGTGCCGTTTTGCACGTTGGTCGAAGCTGACACGATAGCTGTGCCCGTAGCGTTCAGCACGAACAGATCGTAATCGTTAGTGGATGCGCCGAGTGGATCGGCCCAATAGAGGTTGGCCGGGTTGCCGGACGATTCGATTACGGCATTGAACAAGGTTCCTCCACCAAAGTTGTTGACCGTGCCACCGGGTCCTACAACAGCATCGGGGCCGCCGTCCACAAAATCACCCTGGAAGCAGCTGGAAGTATTTGCGTCCTTGTTTCCCTGATTGCCGGCTGAAGAAAAATAGAGGGCCCCGGCCGCCGTGACCTCGTTCACCGCTTGCAGAACGGCGCCGCCGTTGGTGTTCGAGACTATGGCCGGCGCCTGGCCATCCTGAAACGGGTTCTCTACGAAATAGAAAATATCGTCCACGATAATGTCACAGCCCGCCGCCCGCAGGTTGCGAATGTTGGTGGCGAAAGTACCGGGGGTCGAGTTGGCGGTGGCAAAGAAAAGCTGCGCACCGGGCGCAAGATCGTGAATGATTTCGAGCATGGCAGTGCCTTCGTCACCGCTGCCTGCCTGTCCGGGAAGGACCGTCACCGGTCCCAGGTCGCCCGACGCTTGAGCTGAGGCGAGGCTGGTAACTCCGTTGGACAAAACCCCGATTTTTATGCCGGTGCCGTCTACGTTGAAGGCCCCGCGGGCCGTGTTTGCGCGATGCGTGACGTCCCCTTCCGACTGCCTGGATCCAACGCTGGCCAGGAAGCCGGGGTCGAGCGGCTTATCGTCATCGGCCGGCTTTGCCAGCGCCCTCGTCAATTGAGCTCTAACGCGCTCAGCGCGAGCGTTGAAACGGCTGTCAGTCCGGATCCTGTCTACTGGGCCTGGCGTCGTGGTCACGTCATTCAGCATGTACTCCATCTTCGGCTGGATGAAGTAGACACTGTCGGAACCGGCAATGTCCTCCAGGCGATCAAGCGAGACTTCGGCGCGCACGCTACGGTATTCGGGCGTCGAGACCAGCACTACGGCGCCGCTTCGGGCGAGGAACTGAAGGAGCTTGTCATCTACAGAAGCTGAAATATCTACGACGACCCGTCCTTGTTCACTGGCCCCGACATCGACCTGAAGCGCAGAGACCCCCGAAGCGATCGGTTGCGCCCGCTCCATTTTCGTCGCATAAAGTAACTGCGAGTCGATCTTCTTCTGGGCAGGCGTGCGAGATCCCTTTTCATCTTCCAGGGTCTGAATCTGCTGCATCACCGCAGCGTTAATGCTTTGTTGACCCGCGCTGTCAGTTTGATCCGGACGAGAGGCGGAACGACCAGTTGGCAGCAAGCCGCCGGCTACGGCAAGGGTCAACACACTGGCAATCAAGACCAGGGTAAATAAGAACGAGCGTCTGGAAGCCGTGATGAATAATGGGCGCCTTGAAATACCGGGGACCGGACGGGAATTTTTTTTCATTTCTTAGGACTCCTTTTCAAATTGTTGGGAGACCGGACCGGCCGAATGCCTGTGGTCGAGTCCCGCATTCAAAGCAATTCAGCAAACACGTTGCCTGGTGATCGAGACGCCAAGGTCGCCTTTTAAGCCCACGTTTTGTGTCGCGTTAATTCGGCCTCACCCGAGTATTGACGCGGTTATTCATAGATTGAGCGGCCGGCCCGATAAAGCTAACGTCCTTTCGGCCCGCCAGGGCCTCTAGTTTTTCCAGTGCCAGCCTGGCGCGTATCGAATGGTATTGCGGCTCCTCAGAGATCACGACGCCACCCAGCTTCCGGATCTGGCTAATGACCTGGGGCGAGACCCTGGCCGTGATATCAACCAGCGCCCGCCCTTTCTGGTCGAGTTCAATATTGATGCGTTCAGTGGGAACTCCTCGCGTTTCGCCGCGCTTCTGCTTGAGCGCGTAGAGCAATTGAGAATCAATCTTCTTCTGTGCCGCGGTGCGCGACGATTTTTCGTCCAGCACTGTCTGGCCGTGGCTACCTCGCCAAAAGCCTTCGATATGGACACCCGCCACGCCCACAGCAGCTACAATGGCGATAGTCGTACCAAGAAACCTGGAGAGAATCATAAGAGCTGATCTGAAAATGGGATTGCGTTCTCGACCTGAACAATAGAGCCGGGGAAATACTGCGAGGTTCGAAACGTTGGTCGGAAGATAGTTTAGTTCTCAATTGAAGTCAATCGAATCTTAAACCGAATCTTAAACCGGACATCTGCACTTGCTACGAACATCGAATCTTAAAGAGGGGATCGATTCACGCCTCGAGACAGAACGTCCGGCGCCAGAGTGAAGGGTGAGTTATTTTTGAGCCAGCCGAGAAGTCTATCAAGTATGGGTTCGCGGTTCTCTTCATAGATTGCTTTCGTCAACGGAATATTCCCGGGACCGGCCCTGACGCAATTGGTATATACTGACCGCACAAGAGCGTATCACAACAAAAAACGCGGCTGTGACGCCGACTTGTCAACATTCTGGGCATCTAAGGTTATGAGGGGTAATACAAATGGACCGCGTCAATTCGCTCGGCATATTTCTGTACCTGCCGCTAATGATTTTCGTGTGGGAAAACTCATCATGTCGTAACTCGATTTCCAACTCCGCAACCAATCCACCGGTGAATGTCAGCACCCGCAGCTCGTCGAACCAAACTACAAGCGTCCTCGGACATTGGGGCGGACAACACATCTCGATGGAGGTTACTGAAGCGGGCGCCGAAATCGATTACGACTGCGCCCACGGTCGGATCACAGAAAAAATTACTCCCAATCGCGATGGGAAATTTATGGTAAAGGGAGTGCACGCGAGGGAACGAGGTGGTCCTAGTCGAATAGATGAACAGAATGAAGAAGCCGCATCGTACGGAGGCTCGATCACCGGTGACACGATGACTTTG
>DASRIZ010000643.1:0-19330 GCA_035649735.1 Blastocatellia bacterium
GTCCTTTGTGAACGTGACTTCCTTCTTGCCCGGGCCGCTCGCACTGGTAGCCGGCAAAGTGACAAAACACAGCGCTGCAAGACACGCCGTCGTAACAGACAACAGAATCGCCTTCTTCATTGAGTCCTCCAAAAGTTCACCGGCTCCATCGGCCGAGTTCTTGATCAAATACGGTCACCGCCAACGAGACAGCAAAGTTCGCTAATCAGCAGGCTCTTACTTGCCTGCGCGATTCTGCGCCGTCTCATCGCGCAATCGCTGCTTGTCGACCGTGTAGCTAATCCAACCGATCATCATATCGTCATAAGTCGGGTCGCCGAAGCGCACCGCCTGTTTGGGGTCCGGGTTGTACTTGTTATGGGTCGAATTATCGAACAACGCCGTAACCACAATTCTGGTTCCCTTCGGAAGAGCGATCGGTTTCTTCAAGTAGTAAACCGTCTGCCACGAGAAACTGTAAGCCGGAACATCGATCATCACCTCCGACCGCCCGTCCGGATAAAACGCTTCGAACTTCATCGCCTTACCGCGCAGATGCATGTGGGGCATCAACGTCGAAAGGTGAATGTCCTCTTTTGTTGTCCAGCAAGAAGTGACCTTGTGGTTGTCCGCGCCCGGCGGAATCTGAAAGTAGACATTCGCAATCCCGTGCGTATAGACATGCTTTTCGGCGGGCTTCTTCGCAAAGATCAGTCCGATGGAAGAACGATCCCGCTCGACTTTGCCCGTTGCTTTTGAGTAATGCATCTGCAACAGCAGCTTCGAGCCTGCTGGAATTCTCTTGACGGTGCCCGGTTCCATCACTCCTGGAGGCATTCCCGGGGCGAATCCGACAAGCAGATCAAATCCTCGCGATTCGGCGCTGGTGTCCAGTGACTCTCCGTTCCCGCCGTTTGGCAGCGAGCAACCGTCGTCGAAGACCGGCGTGGTCGGCTTCATCCTCATCAGGAAGCCGTCCTTGCGGAAAATGGATTTCTTCTCGGCCTCAGCCTGATACTTCTCGATTTCTTCTTTAGAGAACTGCGGCTGCTTTCCATCTTTGGATGGAGGCGCGACAAACGCGATGATGTGATGCACAATCTTGCGATTGCCTGGCCGAGCCTCTGCCATCTGAACGTAGACATCTTCTTTGAAGTTCGTCGGAACTTCGAAGTATTGGTACTCGTCCGGACCGGAAGCCTCGAGCGTGAACTCATTTGGCATCTGCAAAACTACGTCGGGCTTACCAATGATCCAGCCGTCGACGAATTTGGGTGGTGCGGGCAGATCCTTCGGGTCACCCTCTTTCGCGCCCTGGTCAACCCACGCGGAGATTGTCTCGATTTGGGCCTGGCTTAAACGGCGATCATTCGAGAACTCGCCGTGCTTGGGATCAGCGTGCCAGGGCGGCATCTGCTTTGTGGCCACCTTCTCCTTGATCGACTTTGCCCACGGCCGAGATTCTTTGAAGGAGAGCAGTGACATCGGGGCGGCTTCTCCGGGACGGTGACATTCCGCACAGTTCTTATAGAAGATAGGCGCGACGTCGCGGCTGAACGTGACTTCTTTCTTGTTACTTGAATTGGCGCTGCTGGAGTTGCTGAAGGCTAGTGCTGCTATTAAACAAACGCCGGCGATAAGGGGGAGGATGAGTTTCTTGGTCACAAGCCTGTCTCCTTTTAGGTCTGCGGTCCGCTTGCAGAGCTGGATTTCGAGCGCTTCTATCGTATTTAAAAGGGGTTTTGATGTCAAGAAATATTATGAATAAGCCTACAGGTTTTTGACGTGAATCCTGAGCCGGACTTCAGTTATGTAGGTGAGATTCACATGCTGTCTATCTTTTGAGCCCCTCACCTGCCTCAACCGCTTCCAGAGTTTTGACAATTGAGTGGGCAACGGGCTCAAGTATCTCAGGACCCGTGGTCTCGGGACTGTCTGCGGGTGTGTGGTGGAATCGATGCCCAGCGGCAATTCCAAAAACACGATAGCCGGCCTTGAGCATGAATTCATATTCGCCGACCGCTCGGTCAATCGTCGGAGTTAGCCCCGGAATACCTGCAAAAGTACTCGTCAACAACGGGACAAGATCGGGCCGGGACATTAACAGCCGCTTCGAATCAGGCTCACGAAGCCGTTTCAAGCCGGCCGCGGTTTCTTCCCACAAGTAAGTCGCGATTCCCGCGCCTAGGTGTAGCCAACATAAGACTCGTTCCGGAGACGGCGCAAGGTCCTTCAAGAATACCTGCATCCCCAGACCTCCAAGCTCGTGACCCGACGTAGACACAAACAAGAAGCTGGCTCCAGTAGGCCGTTTGCTCGCCCAACGAGCGAGCCCCAGGAACATCGCGATTCCCGGGCCTCGCTCGCCGGCGCAACGAAACCAACCGCTCTGTGGAGTCGACACCACTATCAGGTCTTTGCCCTGATTTACCCTCGCGATAACATTTTTTGCGCTCGCGCCAGAGTCATCCTGACCATCCAGCAACAACGATGTCCTGGTAGCCGACTTCGCGGCTGCAATCAGCGCAGGTTCATCGCGTTGCCCGACGAGGATAACAGGAATCGGCCACGGTTCGGCGCCGGCCGGCGAGTTCAAGGCTATGATTTCTCTGGTTGCGCTTTCGGTAACCGCAACCACAGCCGTCGCCCCGGCAGTCGCAGCCGAAAGAATAAGCCTTGAATGAACACTCCCTTCCTGCATCGCCGCTCCCGCGCTTGCAGGAAAGCTGACCAGCGCGATGTTGTTTTTCAGCGAGCGAGACTCGGAGTTCAACTCAAAAGGCTTAAGGACGCCGATGATCGGTTTCTCGCCAGTCGAGCGAGGATACCAAAGCGGAAACGCTCGTATCGGTTGCTCGCCAATCAACAGCCGAGTCTGGCGCACCGAAAATTGTCGTAACGGAAATGATTGGAATGTTGCTTTGAGCCCGGCGGACCGAAGTTGGTCTACCAGCCACTGCGAGGTTCGCAAATCAACTTGAGACGCCGTCCGATGATCGCCCAGGTTGTAGTACGAAATCACGTCTTCGTAAAGCCTGGCTCCCGAAAGCGGACCCGAGTCTGCGCGTCGTCTAGTCGCCCGCCCTGGTCGCGATCGCCTTTTGCGTGACGAGCCGAACACACTCTCAGCAAGCAAAACGGCGCCGGTAAAACCACCGGCGCCGCATAAGAACTCACGTCGAGTTACTTTCATCATCCACTCAGCCTCATATCGCAATCAGCGCTTGAGCTTGCTGGTGTCAACCGTTACCGGAAGCGGATTGCCATCCATCCGCAGCTTGTACAGCAGGTCGTTTTCGACCGCCTTTTTTGCCGCTTTAAGATCGATCTTGAACACCCGCGCCGCGTTGTGACACAAAATCTTCTCCTTAGCCTCGGAGGTGAGCTGAGGATACTTGTTCTTTTCTATTACCTCGTCGGGAATTCTATAAGCCTGAAACGCCTGTATTGCCCAATGTGGCGGCCCAAATATCGGCGTGTCGGTTCCCCAGAAGATATGATCCTCGCCGAGGCCGTCCAGCAGGCGCCCCATCAATTGAGCAAAACGTGCGGGCTCGGTCACCATTACAGCGGCCAGCGCCCCAAGCTCGGCGTAGACGTTTTTTACCTTCGCCTTCTTCGCTCCTTCAGCGAGCTCCGCTTCATAGGGATACGCACTGTGGAAAGCGATGAAGTTCAAGTCAGGAAAGTCTGCCGCCGCGCGAATCATATCGCCTGGATGACAGTACTGCTCGATAAACGCGCCCGGTAGTCCTTTGTGAACGCAAATGTTCTTTACACCGTGTTTGCGCAAAACCTGATAGAGCGGATATGTATTCTTCTCGTCGTCCATATGCCAGCCGCGAGTGTCCATGCCCGGAGGGTACAGTTTTAGTCCGTCGATCTTTAGCGTTTCGCATTGGTAGATGAGCGACTCAACCGCTGATTGCCCGTCAGGCGGATCCACACAACCCAGCACCTTGATTCGCGAAGGCGCCATTGAACGGATCATTGCCGCTTCGCGGGGCGGGAACAAATCGACCCCATCGTACGCCGCCTTCATGCCGAAACTGTTCAGGAAAGCGATGTCAGTTTCGCTCTTCAAGAAGAGATCGTCGAAAAACATTATCCGGCCCATGTCGGCAATCGGAACCGGTTGCTTTGTGAACGACGCTCGATACCCGGCCATTCCCTTAAGAAAGGCTTCCGCGCGGGCATTCATTCGAGCAATTCCGCCCGCGCGCCACCAGATGTGAGTCTGAAGATCGATCAACAACGGCGGATGAACGGACGAGTCGCGATCGGCGATCCGTTCGACGGTGGTAAAGTCGAGAAACCTTTCCTCGGCGATCGGCAACGCATCAGAGCTCCGCTTTAGCACGGTTAGACCCGCCGCGCCGGCCGCGGTCAGCTTTAACATGTCTCGACGTGATACGCCGGGTGTTTTCAAGTTTGACATTCATCCTCCTGAGGCGAGTTTCTTTGCGTCTTGGCGGTCCTTGGCGTCTTTGCGCTGTAACGTTGTACCCCAATTCTTGACTTCAGCGCAAAGACGCCAAGGACCGCCAAGACGCAAACCGGTTACGGCTTCTTTTCCGCCGCTCGCCTCAACGGTGCTAACCGCTCTCGAAGCGCGTCCACTTCGGGATCCGCTGGAGGCGGATTCAATACGCGACTCAGAAATGCCAGCGCTTCAGTCGCTCGCGGTCTGATGGTTCGACCAACGTGATCAGCGCCGCGCACCAGGTGATACTCGTGCGGTATCTTGTTATCCCACATTATGCGGTGCATGAATTCAGTGGCTTCGTGCAGGTTAAAGCTATCGAGGTCACCTGCATCGATGTAAATCCCCAACCCCGATCCGCGAATCTTCGCGGCGTTGGCGACGCAAATGGACGCGGGGTTGTTTGCTTCCCAGTACGCTTCATCAAACGGTCTGCCAAAGATCTCGCGCATCAGCTCATCCGCTCGCCAAAATCGATTGCGCGGTTGAACGTCTTTCCATTTTAGAGCGGGATCGATCCCGGGCTCGAGCACTGCGACCGCCTCAAACCGATCGGGATACTTGAAAGCAAGCCGTAGCCCGCCAAGCCCGCCCATAGAAATGCCGAACAGCATCGTTCCCTTTCGTTCACGCGTGACCTTATAGTTCTGCCTGAGGTGATCGAGAAACGGCCCGACGATAAACGATTCCCATTTCTGCGAGCCGTCTTTGTAGTCCATGTAAAAAGACCGGCCGGCACTCGGCGTAACCACGACCATCTTTGGTAACGTTCCGGCCTTCCACATATCGTCGATGATCGATCGCATCCGAGCGAGAAAGCTACGGTCCCCGCCGCCTCCGTGGAGAAAGAACATCAACGGCAGCGGGTCCTTTGCGGTCTCGTAGCCATCGGGAAGCAGGACATTGAATTCGACTGGCGACGGCAGGAGTTTGGTTTCGATCCGCGACTCAACTAGCTGGCTCGCATCGGCAGTTATCGAGCCAATGAAGCAGACTCCAGCTATGCTCAACAATAGCTTAGACCATCGAAGCATATAGCCTCCCAGTTTACGCAAACAAACAGCGAAACAATTAACAAAACAAGACGGACAAGTCAGCTCGTCGCTGCAACTGCTTCGATCTCGATTTTAAAACCATAATGGAGATCTTTCACCGGCACGATCGCGCGGGCCGGCCGGTGGTCGCCCATAACTCGGGCATAGACCGAATTCACCGCCGACCACAGCTCAATGTCGGAGATGTAAACCGTCATTTTCAGAACCCGACTCAAATCACTGCCGGCGGCCTTTAGGATCTCGCCGATGTTCTTGAGACATTGCTGGGTCTGCTCTTCGATCGATCCCGTCAGCCTCTCTCCAGTATGTGGATCAATCGCGAGTTGCCCCGCCACGAACACCATCCCGTTATACACAACTGCTTGAGAATAGTGCCCTGCCGGTGTCGGCGCATCCTGAGTTGCCACAGTTTTTATGTCCATCGTTTTGACTCCAGATTCTCCGGTTCTCACACTTCCCGAGTCTTCCACGTTCCCCGGCGAAAAACCACCACCGAAACTACGGCGAGCAACGACTCGGCTATCGTGATCGCAACAAAAACCCCTTTCGCCCCAAACCCGAAAGGAATCGCCAGGCAGTATGCCAGCGGAATCTGAAACAACCAATAGCAGCACAGATTGATCACCGTAGGCGTGTTGGTGTCGCCCGCTCCGTTAAACGACTGCACCATCACCATTCCGTACGCGTAGAAGATGTACCCGTAGCTGATAAACCTTAAACACGAAACGCCGTACGGAACCACAGCGGGGTCCGCAGTGAATATTCCGATTAGCTCCTCGGCAAAAATGACAAAGGTGATCGCGACCAGACCCAAGAAGCACATGTTCGCGAAGCCGGTCACCCAGACCGAGCGCTCGGCGCGCTCAGGTTTTCCAGCGCCGAGGTTTTGACCCACCAGAGTCGCCGCAGCGTTGCTCATTCCCCACGAGGGTAAAATCGCGAAGAGGATTATTCTTAGCGCGACGGTATAACCCGCTAACGCGGCATCGCCAAACACCGCAACGATTCGAACCAGACCGAGCCAGCTTGCGGTAGCCACCAGAAACTGGAACATCCCGCCGAGCGAGATTCGTAACAACCGGACCATTATCTCGACGTTCAGCCGAAAGTTTCGCCAGTTAACCTTGACCCGTCCCTTTGCGCCGAACAAAACCCAAAGCTGAAACAACACACCTACGCCGCGCCCGATCGTCGTCGCTATCGCTGAGCCGGTTACGCCAAGTTTCGGAAACGGACCCAGACCGAAAATCAAGCAAGGATCGAGGATCAGGTTGATCACGTTTGCGATCCAAAGCACCCGCATAGCAATTGAAGCGTCACCGGCGCCACGGAAAACCGCGTTGATTATGAACAACTGCATGATCACGACGTTCCCACCAAGGATCAGTCGCGTGTAGCCGGTGCCGCTCGCAATCACACCCTCTGACGCGCCCATCAACTGCAGCAACTGTGGCGCGAAGACGATTGCAACGATGCCGACAGGCACCGAAACAACAACACCGAGAATGATCGATTGCACCGCCGCCACCGAAGCGCCGCCGTGGTCCTTCTCGCCGATTCGTCGCGCAACCGTCGCGGTGGTGGCCATGCTCAAGCCCATCGCGACCGCAAACACCATCGTCAACAGCGACTCGGTAATGCCAACCGTCGCTGTCGCCTCCTTACCCAGATGCGCAACCCAAAAGACGTTCACGATACCAAACAGCGACTCCATCATCATTTCCAGAACCATCGGAACCGCCAGAAGAAAAATGGCGGGTCCGATCGAGCCCTCGGTGAAATCTCGCTGCGAACCGACGACCGCTTCGCGAAGAAAACCCAACGCGCGCTGGATTTGAGAACCAACCCGCGGATCTTCAAGCGTAGATGAGACATCTACAAGTTCTTCTTTTCTTGCTTGCATGCGTTACCTTCGAAATTTCAGTTGAGAACAGTAAGTGTCAACGATGAAGTTCGACGACGGGTTCAGCCGCGTTTGTTGCGGTCGACCGCGCGCCGTTCCACTCGCCGCCTCGCGAGTATTGAGCCGCGAAGCTCGAGACGGATCAGGTTGGAATCAAAGGAATTTCATAATTGGAAAGTAGATAGCATTTTATGGGAGCCGAAGTCAATAACTTTGTCGTCGCGGCAGTGCTTCATTCAAGCGACGCGATCCTCGAAGCCGCCCTGAAATCGTTTCCTTCCTTTCGCGCCACCAAGTCTTCGGGCAACCGAGGGAATGAGCCGCGGAGTTCATCGCGATCCAACGGCTCGGCGCCCAGTCTAAGAAGGATACCTTCCGGTGTAATGCTAGTGGCATGCTGGGGCAGTGACTTCTCGACTTCGCGCGCATAACCGGCGCCAAACCACGTCAGCCACGTCGGCATCGGGGGTAATCCCAACCACCACCTTCCCGGAATGATTGGGTCGCCTTCAGTTTTGCCGTCGAACCAGATACTGCGGGTGCGCGCAATTACGTCGCGCTGAACATAGCCCATCGCGTAGAAGGCTCGGAGCCTCCTGGCAATCGCCCCGAACAACGTCACTACGGTCTCGCACCACCGCGGATCCGAATGCAGTGCTCTTCCATCGATGCTCACTGCCAGGTGAATAGCTCTATCTACGCCTTCCGGTCGGAACTTATCACGCCAGTCAGGAAAAAAGACCGAACCACCGTAGCAAGGGCTCTTCGCCTTCCAGTAAAAGGAGCCTCCAAATTCGACATCGCTTTGCTCGCTCCACAACTTGACGAACGGCTGATCGTCTCCAGCCTCAAGTCGATGCTGGAGAGGTTCAAACGTACCGAATCGAGTCGGCAACGACTCGGGAAAGGTCCTTCGGAGGATCTGTAGCATCGTCGTCGCTGTTGTGCTTGGGCGAAGAGATACCGGTAAAAACCAGTCGAGTCCCACCAACCTGATTCTCTCGTCATTCGAACTGGCAATGTAACGAGTTGCTTTCTGTCTGGGCCAAATGACCCTTCCGCTTTGAGGATCAAAGACCGATCCCTGGCAAGACTCGGCGATGAATCGAGCCATATCTTTCGCTGCCTTAAGATCCGTCTTCGTCGCGCTAGCGGGCGCCGAGATCTGCACGAGCCACTTTGGATCAAGAGTCGCAGCAACAATCTCATCTGTCAGGTCATCCAACTCCACCTTAAAGGGCCCATCCACGGTAAACGACGAGTGAGTTTTCGACGCAGTCTGCCTGGTCACCAGGACATTCGCTTCGTTGCCGAGCGTACCGGTTACCTGAAAGCCAGCCAGCGTCGCCACGAAGTTTGCCAGTTGTGAAAATTCAATTCTTCTGGTGGTCACAACTTCGAGATCAAAACTCATGATGCGTGAGAGCCCCTTTTCGCAGATTGTGAGTACCTTCGAGAATGACCGCGCAAGATCAGACCGGCGGGGATGAAGTCTCGGCGACCGGTTCTACCTCCGCGACCGACGATCCACGTTCACTTTCGTCACCTTGATCGAGCCATCGCTGCAGCATCAGCCAGCCAATCCCCGGAACCGCAAACGCTAACCCTAAAATGGTGGCCATTCCTCTCGGACCCAAATCCGGATAATCAACCCCCAAACCAGTTACATAAGTCGAAATCGACATTGTCAGAGTCAATAGCGCCATCTCGAGAGCGAAGACTCTGCCTAAAAAACGGTCCGGCACCGTCATCTGTAAAAGGGTCGTCGAGAAGACCCATTGAATGCTTCCTCCGGAATGAGCGCCGATAACACAAATCAAAGCAACGGGAAGTGCCGGCGAATGCGCGAACAACAGATAAAAAGCGGTTGACACAAAAAACGCCACTGAAATCGCCTTGCGCATGGTGCGTGGAGAACCGCTGGTGATAACCCCGGCGATCATCGGCCCGATCAACGCGCCAAACCCGCGAGCCGCATACAACAATCCAATCGACGCGGCGCCATCGCGTCCAATCGGAAATATCTGTTTGCCGTAAACCGTCAAGAGCAGCAACACGCCGCCACCAAGGCCCCACCCGCTCTTCACCAACAGAAGCGCCAGCACCCTCGGGTTAGCTCTCAGGTATCGTGCGCCTTCGATGAGATCGGTTACGCCGGTCGCCTCAGCGAGTGAAAGCCGCGCCGCTCGCGCTGGCTTCGCATCCGAACGAAGGTGGACGCGAGCAATATACGCCGCCGATATGAAGAACGTCATCGAGTCTACGACAAACGCGGTGTTCCGCCCGAAGGCATCCGTCACGACTCCGCCAAGAGCGGCTCCCAAAGCCAGCGTCACCGACCACGAGGCGGCTGACAACGCGTTGGCCGGGACCAGTTCGGCTCGCGAAACGATGTTTGGGATAGAAGCGGACTTGGCCGGATCGAAGAAAGTCGACACAACGACTTCGAGCGCGGCAATCGCATAGACAATCCAGACTTGCTCGGGGCGCTGCACAAAGAGAAAGCCAAGCACCAGAACACCGCGGACGATGTCGGCGACGATCATTATGGTCTTGCGGTTGAACCGATCGGCGACTACACCAGCCAGCGGACCGGCAAAGAATGAAGGCAGCAGTTTGATGATCAGGACGTAACCAACGGCTTCGCCCGATCCGGTCAGCGAGAGCAGAAGCGTGAATAGCGCAACTGAATTGAACCAGTCGCCGGTCTGCGAGACCAGCTGCCCAAGAAACAGGTTGCGGAAGTCGTGATTCTTACGAAGAAGCTGGAGATAGCCCAGGGCTCGTCCCGGCGGGTTCACGCTCATTGGGGCATTGTAGTGACGCTGAGAAAAGCGTGCCACCCTTTTCGCATTCGTCACTCTATTTGGAGTGCGCCGCCTTTTACGCATTCGGCGCGATTCGCATGCGTGGCGGCGCTTTGTCACACTTGAACCGCGCTACTCACGGCTTTCTACGACCTTTGCACTACACTACAAAAGCGCCGCCACGCGTGCGAAAAGCGTCGAATGCGCATTAGGGCGGCGCACTCCAAATAGGGCGCTGAATGCGTAAAAGGCGCTATTCACATCGTAGCGCGATCATCGGATCAACCTTAGTTGCGCGCCGAGCCGGCACAATACAGGCTCCCAGAGCCACTCCTACCAGCACAATGCTCGAGATGACATAGGTGATTGTATCGGTCGCGCTTACGCCGTAAAGCAAAGACGACATCAGTCTTGTCAGCGCAAAGGCCGCCGCCAACCCAACAAGCACTCCAGTCATTGCCAGGATTAGCCCTTGCCTCAATATCATTCGACGCACCCCGCGCGCGTCAGCCCCCAAAGCCATTCGAATTCCGATCTCACGCGTCCTTTGCGCAACCGAATGGGAAATCACCCCGTAGATTCCGATTGCAGACAGACCGAGGGCGAGCAAGCCGAACACACCAATCAACCCCGCGGCAATGCGCTGCTGCCAAAGGGTGCTATCGATCTGCTCGGCCATCGTCTTCACCGCAAACAGATTCAGGTCTTTGTCTAGCTCGGCCACCACATCGCGAATCGCCGGAATCAGATCTTTAGGATCACCGTTAGTTCGCGCAACCAGCGTCGCCCTTCCGTCATAAGCTTGCAATTCAGGGAGGTATATCAGCATTGGCATATCAGCCAGCAGTGAGCGGTGTTTGGTGTCTCCGGCTACCCCAATTATCTGAATCGGAGGTCTTGTCTCATCCCAGAAGGGCACCGCGAGCAGTTTCCCCACTGCCGTTTCTCCCGGCCAAAGCCTGTTCGCCAGCTTTTCGTTAATGATACCCACCGGAATTGCGCCGGCCCTGTCCCCGTCAGTAAACTCACGGCCCACAAGTATCGGGATACCCAGGGTGCGAAAATAGTTCGGTGCAATCCGGTTTGCATCCACTCTGATGCCCAGGTCAGAGCGAGCTCGCAAAAGATCGAGAGGTGGCTCTTCGCCCGGCAAAAAAACCGATAGCCTGTCGCTCCAGTCGTTTGGCGGAACTGTCTTGGCCAGGGTTGATGAGACGACTCCGGGAAGTGCATCAACCCGCTTGATCAGATCTTCATAAAATGACTGGCCTTTTGCCGGACTATACCCACGAATGGTGAGATCCATCGACATCAAGACCATCTTCTCGCTATCGAACCCTCGATCGATCGACAATGCTGCCTGCATTGTTCTTACCGCGAGACCTGCGCCGATCAGAAGCACGAGCGAGAGCGCAATCTGCGCTATCACCAGATTGCTCTGCAGCCGCGACTTCCGGTGGCCTGAGCTCGGCGCTCCGTCTTTTAGAGATGTGACTAGATCGACACGTGAGGCACGGATCGCGGGGGCGAGTCCAAAGGCGACCGCAGTCACGATTGAGATCGCCGCGGTGAAAATCAGCACTCTCGCATCCGTTGTAATGTTGACCCCGCTCAACCCATAGGCCGGCTCTTGAAAGGCCAGAATCAATTCGGCGGACCAGGGAGCCAAGAGCAAACCCAAACCGCCGGCGACAAAAGAGAGCATCAACCCTTCGGTCAACAGCTGTCTAATGAGTCGGCCACGGGTGGCTCCCAGAGCCTGTTTTACGGCAATCTCCCTGGTCCGTGAAGTCGCCCGGAGGAGGAGAAGATTTGAGACGTTGCTACAGGCGATCAGCAGCAAAAACATCACCGCTGCAAGCAAGAGGGTCAAAAGTCTACCCAGGCTGGCTCGATCACCTGAACTCAATCCGAGCCCTGAGAGTACTGACACGCCACGGCCCGAGTTGGTCATCGGATATGTCTGCTCCAGCTCTTGGGCGATTGTCGCCAGTTCCGCTTGCGCCTGCTCAACAGAAACCTTCGGCTTCAATCGTCCGAACAATCCTAGCCAACCGGCTGACCTGTCGTTGAACCAGTTTCGTCCCATCGTTCTGGGCATGGCCTGGACCTGCATCTTGATCGGAATCCAGACATCGTACGAGCCGCCCGTCTCTGTCCCTGCGAAATCACGCGGAGCGACACCGATAATCGTAAAATCGTATCCGTTGAGCTTGATTCCCTGACCTATAACGGTGGGCTCAGAACCGAACGCCCGACGCCAAAAGCCGTAACCAAGCACGGCAACGGCGTGCGAGCCGGGTTGGTCGTCATCCTCGGGAGTAATGAGACGACCAAGGGCTGGCTTTACTCCAAGCACGGCAAAGTAGTTTCCGCTAACCAGATCGCCTCGCAACCGTTCGGGCGTGCCGTTGTTGAAACTCAGCGGTGTTGGGCAATGGGCCGCAAGCCCGGCCAATGAACTATTGTTGTCACGGTGGTCGACATAGTCAGGATATCTCGAGTTAGCTGGCCTCCCATTTTGCGTACCCTCGATTGTCACCAGCTGATCGGGCTCCGCGACGCCAGCCAGCGGACGAAGAAGCACGCCGTTCACTACGCTGAAAATCGCCGAGTTAGCTCCTATCCCAAGGGCCAACGCGAGCACCGCTGACGCCGTCAAACCGGGGCTCTTCAGGAACAGCCGCAGCGCGTAACGAAGATCTTGCAGTGTATTATCCATAGCCCAATTCTCGCCCGATCAAATCTTTTTGTTATCTGGCGATTAGACGGATCACAGCCGCTTCTTCTTCCCAGGAAATCTTCTAAAAAGTTGTGCTATAAGTAACCCTGAGCAGCACAGACTCAGTTAATAAGGTGGGATTATGCACATCGAGTCTCTAAAAGTCTTCTGTGATCTCATCGATACGCGAAGCTTTTCTAAGGCCGCGACCAAGAACTTTATCTCTCAATCGGCAGTAAGTCAGCAAATCCGCGCGTTAGAGGACAAGTTCAACCGTAAGCTGGTGGAACGAAGCAGGGGTGGCACAATGGCTCCGACTGCGGCCGGGATGACATTCTATCAAGGCTGCCGTGAGATCATCGATCGCTTCAATTCGCTCACAGAGGAGATGAAAGGGCTCGGGAATGTCATAAGCGGACAGATTAGGGTTGCGACAATCTATTCCGTCGGTATTCACGAGCTGTCGCCGGTGCTAAAGCGTTTCATCAAGTCATATCCGCAAGTAAACGTTCATATCGAGTACAGCAGGCCCAACAAGGTATACGAAGACGTAATCAATCACGTGATCGACATGGGCATTGTCGCTTATCCGACGGCGCGACCGCAGATCGAAATCATTCCGTTTGGAAACGACCCGCTTGTTCTCGTGTGCAGTCCGGAGCACCAGCTTTCGGGCAAGAAACGAATCGATATCAGCGGGTTGGACGGACAGCGATTTATCGCGTTTGAGCGGGACATCCCAACACGCAAGGCCGTCGACAAAATTCTCCGAGACCGTGGCATAAGCGTTCAGTACGTGATGGAGCTCGATAACATTGAGACCGTCAAGCAATCTGTAGAAGCCGATCTGGGGTTGACGATTGTTCCAATGGCGACGGTTCAAAACGAGGTGCGTTCGGGAACTCTTCGCGCGATCAATTTCACCGAGAGCTTTGCGCGACCGATCGGCATCATCTATCGCAAAGGAAAGATATTCAGCGGCGCCGCGCGAAAGTTCGTCGAGATGTTAACCGAGAGACAGCAAGTCTCGTCGTGACGGCCTGAACAAAAGGAGCGAATAAATTCGCTACTACGTTGACGTATAGTGGCGAATTTATTTGATTTTTTTGTTCAAGCCCGCCCACTTCCGACCGATCGCTCTTTGACAATGTGGCGAAGCGGCGGCTATGATTCGACTTCGTTATTACGGGGCGTGGCTCAGCCTGGTAGAGCGCTCGGTTCGGGACCGAGAGGTCGTTGGTTCGAATCCAATCGCCCCGACCAACTTCAAGAAAAAGGCGAGAGCATCCTGGTCTCGCCTTTTTCGATGAGAGACAAAGAAGCACCCGTCCCCCTATCCGCGGTGGTCACTAATCGCTACTTCTTCTCGGTCTTCGAGCCGGCAAGCATTTCCTCGATACGAGCCAGCCGTCCCGCAAGCTCCGCGTTCTGCCGCTCAAGCTTCGACAACGCAGCATCCTTTTCGGCCACTTTGCCATTTAACTGCTCGATGTAGATGTGAGCCTTTTCAATTTCCTCCAACATCCCACGCATTCGCGCTCCGATCTCGACAACCTCGCGGCCTCCCTCATCAACCGTTTTGGCGGCGACGCCCGGCAAGTGCCGATTATTCCACATGTACTCGGCGTGTTCTTCGATCGATTCCAGATTGAAGGTTGGCTCGAACACGTAGTCCGCGTGGAGAAGAATACCGCGTTGAAAGATGGTCCCATTGACATCCAGCGTTCCCGCGGGAGTCGTGGTGCCGATGCCAACGTTGCCGTTGCCGAGAACGCTAACCCGGATCCCCGCGGCCGAAGGCGCACCGGCGGTGAGTCCGGAATTCGCGTAGATATGCACAGGGAAATTGCCCTTGGTGCCAATCCCCAGGGCGCCTGACCCAACCGCATCTGGATTGAGCGCCACAAAGGCAGTCGAACTGCCGTGCATGAGTTGAACTCCATTGATACTCGGGTTGGTTCGAATAGTCAGACCGTCGGCGATCGAGTTACCGGCTGTTCCCGTGGGAGTCGCAGTATCGACCTGAACCTTAAACCCGGGCGCCGCCGTTCCGATGCCCACGTTGCCGCTGGCCGCAATGTCGATGCTGCTGGTCGGCGCGCCGGGTCTGATTCGGAACGGAAGGCGGCTGCCGCTGGTAACATCGCGCACAAAGAAATTCGCCTCGTTGCCTGCTATGTCCCAGGTCTGCGCCGCAAAGCCGCTCGCTGAAGTCTGCTCCAAACGGTGAGCGGGAGTGTCCGCCGTGGCAATATGCAGATCCAATACCGGTGTCCCGGTGCGAAGCCCAACTCGCCCGGTCGAACCTACAAACAATGAGTTGGCCGGCGCTCCCGCGGCGGTTGAAAACACGATGGTTCCCGTTTCCGAATTCCCGGTGGCTCCCTGGTCAACAAACCCTAGGAAACTCGCTCCCCCGGCAGCCGAGCTGTTCGCCCTTATCTGCCAGTTGTTGGTTGCGAAACCGGCGGCACTCGTGTCATCGAACTGGATACGAGTGTTGTTCTCCTTCACCCTGATCGTGTCGAAACCAAAAACTTCGCCGTCAACGCAATCCAATCCAACACAAGCGCTACCCTGAACGATGATATCGTCCGGTGTTACGACGTCCAGGATACCAACGGTACTTCCTGTTTTCTTTTTGGATTGAGTTTCGTTTTCGGCGCCTGAGTTCTTCTTCACCGCCTGCGCTTCCTCGCCATCCTCCCCGGATCCTGTAATAGCTGATCCCTTCTCAATGGAGAAGGCGCCGGACTGAACAGTTACGCTCGCCGGCAATTGTCCTCTGCGTTGTAATTCCTGCACGAGCTCGGCACTGTCTCCCTTTTCCCTGGAAGCGGACAGCGCTTTCCGTACTTCCGGGCTCAGGTTTGGAATCACCCGCAGTTCGTAAGAGTAAGAGCCGTCCGGCAAGTTCGTCCCGTCCCGATCGACAAGCTGGAATGAGGGGGTAGTGCCGGCTTCAAACTCTTTCCTGAATACCTGTCCGCCCGGGGTGGAAACCGTCAGGATTAAACGGCCATACTCAACGTGAGGCTGCCATCTGATTTCAGCCCGATCTGCGGTGATCGAAGCCACAGACTCACTTTTGTTTGCAGATTGAGCCAGGGTTACGCCGCTTAAGAGCGCGGCAAACGCAACCAGCAATGCAAAGCCTCGAATTAGATTCTGAATTCTCATCGTATCCTCCTAAGGATTGTGGAATGCAGAGCTGACTTCAAACAGCGGGGCAACATCGATCCGCGTTGGGTGACAACACAGCTCCTCGATGATATAAGACGAATGAACTGATCAACTCGCGCCACATTTCGGTACTAGCCGAGGATATTGCGAGTTAGTCCCCGGAATCAGCGGTTAAGATTACTTCAGGAGATGACGACAATAGCGCGGAGATTCATCGTAAGTGGCCGGGTCCAGGGCGTAGGCTTTCGCTACTTCGCGATTCGTGCCGCGCGACAAGCCGGCGTAACCGGAACGGTTCGAAATCTACCTGACGGAACAGTCGAAGCGATCGCCGAGGGCTCGACAACTGCGGTCGGTGAATTCCGCGAAGCTCTCGAGCACGGACCGTCATTCGGGTATGTCTCACGAGTTGACGAGCTGGAAATTAAGCCCTCTGGACGTTATACAGGATTCGAAGTTGTTTATTAGACTAACTCTGATTGGAGAAACTTGGTGGAAAATCTCAAAGAAATGATTCGGACAGTACCTGATTTCCCAAAGCCGGGAATTCAGTTTTACGACATCACAACGCTGCTCAAGAACCCCTACGGTCTGCGGACTACTATCGACCGTCTGGTCGAATTCATCGACGAACCGAACATCGATATCGTAATCGGAATGGAAGCGCGCGGTTTTATCTTCGCCCCGGCGCTTGCTTATCGCTTGAAGGCGGGATTCGTGCCGGTGCGCAAGCCTCGAAAACTCCCAGCGGCCATCGAATCGATTACCTACGATCTGGAGTACGGCACCGATACCCTCGAGATTCATAAGGACGCGGTTGGCGAAGGAAATCGGGTCATCATTGCCGACGATCTGCTGGCTACCGGTGGAACGGCGCGCGCGGTTGTGGACCTGGTTGAACGACTCGGCGGAGTAGTCGCCGGACTTGCGTTTGTTGTTGAATTGAGTTTTCTCAAAGGCCGCGACCGTTTCCCGGGTTACAAGATTTCATCGTTGCTCACATATGACGACTAGTCTCGAACTTCGTTCTGCTGAAATTGATCCTCCCCCTCCACGGTGCTAGTATTTAGGATTCGCATGTGGGCTCAGTCGCTCACATGCGAACCTGAAGCTAGACCAGAGCACCAAAACATGCCCGAAGAAGTAATCAGCGTGCGAGGCGCGCGAGTCCACAACCTCAAGAACATCAGCGTCGATATTCCGCTGGGCAAGCTGACGGTTATCACCGGCGTGAGTGGCTCCGGCAAATCGAGCCTCGCTTTTGACACGATATACGCCGAAGGTCAACGACGCTACGTTGAGAGCCTCTCTGCATACGCCCGCCAGTTCCTCGAGCGAATGGACAAACCCGATGTCGATGAAATACTTGGCATCTGCCCTGCTATTTCCATCCGTCAGAAAAATGCAACTCGAAACCCTCGCTCGACCGTCGCTACCCAGACGGAGATTTATGATTATTTGAGGCTGCTCTTTGCTCGAATCGGCAGGACCTTCTGTTCGAACTGCGGCGAGCCTGTAAAACGTGACACACCCGAATCGGCCGCCGAGGAAGTACTGAAGCTTCCAGAAGACACTCGGATTTATGTCCTGTTTCCGGCTGGAGCGGGGATGGAGCAAGCCGCAGCCAGCTCGAACGGCGGCGGCAAAAAGAAGCGAGGGTCGCGTGAGTCGACATCAAACGAACGCACAAGAATTGATGCCCACCTGATGAGCTTGATGCAGCGCGGCTTTACCCGGCTCTACAAAGACGGGCGCATGATCGAGCTTGCGACGCCAGACAGTTTCACCGGCACTAACTTCGAGAACACCTTCGTTTTGGTCGACCGATTGATCGTCAAGCCCGAGACGCAAGCCCGATTGGTCGATTCGCTTGAGATTTGTTATCAGGAGGGCCACGGACAGGCGATCATTGAAACCGCGGGCCAGTCGATGATGCGCCTGGAGTTTTCCGAAGGCTTCGAGTGCAAGCGCTGTGCTCTGAAATACGCAACGCCGGAGCCGCAACTCTTTAGCTTTAACAACCCCTTCGGCGCGTGTCCTACGTGCCAGGGATTCGGAAACACAATTGGGCTGGATCTGAACCTGGTGATCCCCAATCGAGAGTTGTCGCTTACCCAGGGTGCGATCGAGCCGTGGATGAAACCGCAGTACGATTGGGCTCAAAAAGAATTGCTGCGTTTCTGTAAGCAGGCCGGTATTCCGGCGACCGTTCCCTTCCGCCAGTTGACTCGGGAACAGCAGAAGGCCATCGTGCAGGGAAAGAACGGCTTTGACGGGGTACAGGGATTCTTCGACTGGCTCGAAACCAAAAAATACAAGCTGCACGTGCGCGTGTTTCTTTCGAAATATCGCGGCTACACGTTGTGCCCCGACTGTGGGGGGGCGCGGCTGAGGCTTGAGGCGCGGTTGATTAGAGTCAGCGATAAGACGCTTCCTGAAGTGTGCGCAATGAGCGCTGCAGAAGCCGCTTTGTTCTTCGACAACCAGCATCTCGGCGAATCGGATATGGGAATAGCCGGACGTCTGCTTCACGAAATACGCAGCCGGTTGAAGTTCCTGATCGACGTCGGCTTGCAGTACCTCACGCTCGACCGGCTTGCTTCGACACTATCTGGGGGCGAGGCTCAACGCATCCAGCTCGCCACCAACCTCGGAGCATCGCTGGTCGGAGCCCTGTACGTTTTGGATGAGCCGTCGATTGGTCTGCATCCTCGCGATAACGAGAAATTGATTCGCATTCTGAAAAACCTCCGCGACATTGGCAACACCGTGCTGGTTGTCGAGCACGAGCCTGAAATGATGCTCTCATCCGATAAGCTCATCGACATCGGTCCGGGCGCCGGAGAGCTTGGCGGCGAAGTCGTCTTCCAGGGAACCGCCCAGGAGATGACGAAACGCGGCCAATCGCTAACGGCCAAGTATCTGCGCGGAGAGCTCGAGATAAAAGCACCAAAAAACCGCCGGTTGATAGGGTCGCGCTCCCTTGAGATTCGAGGAGCGAGCGAACACAACTTAAAGAGCATTGATGTCGATATCCCTCTGGGAATGATGGTCTGCATCACCGGCGTGTCGGGTTCAGGAAAATCGACGCTGGTGCACGACATCATCTACGCCGGGATCAAAAAACAAAGAGGCGAGTGGACCGGCCCGGTCGGCTCGTTCCGAAAGATCGACGGCGCGCAATACCTCGATGACGTT
>DASRIZ010000644.1:0-3877 GCA_035649735.1 Blastocatellia bacterium
CATCAAAACAACTCCAGCGCCGCATCTGACCACTCCTTGCTGAAACTTGACCATTCGTTGGAACTCCGAAAGTCCGGGAAATTCGTTCGGCAATAACCGCGCTTCGCTGCAAAATCAAAAACTGCGTGTGGGTAATCATTAATCCATAACGCCGCTTTAAGGCCATCTTCGGACCATACAATCTGTACAAGAGAAGGCTTATCCTTATCTACTACATTACTGACATTGTAGATGTGCGAAGCGTCGAGAATTGGACTGTTTTCTTGTGACGTATCCAAAGCATAAAAGTAACCGGTCTCTCCGTCATCTTCGAAGACCACAGCGTACTTCGTGATTGGAGAGGCACTTGCGATCGTGATCTCTTGACCAACACAAATCGTGCCTTCTGCTTCGATCGTTGAGCTCATACCAGGATTTCCACGGGAGCACCGACGCTCATTGCGAGTTCGCTCCAGGCGCTTGTTGGTTGCGGCGAAGGGTTTCACCGACCTCCGCATCATCAAATACACCGAAATCTGTGACGAGAAGGACCGGATGATGTCCCTGATCAAAAGCGAAATAAGACGCATAACATCCGTCGCCTAACCCTGATGAGAACATCATCACGTTCGCTTTAGTAACTGGATCCATTTCGACATTTGCCCAAGACCACGTATGAACATAGGTCTTTTCCATTTCTCCAATTAGCGTCTCAAAATAATTGTCATCAGCGTCCATCTTCGTGTTCAGCGCATGCGCCGCTTCTACATCCATAAAGCATCCGGTACCCGAATCCACTCCATAGCAAAAAATGTGGTCCTCCTCGAGAGCGGTTATATCCTGATCGGGCAAGTGCGCCATCTCCCAGTGACATGGCTTGCTATCGCTAATCTTCAGTGCGGCATAAGCAACTCGTTGGTCCCGATCATCGAAATGCGCCACACTTAGGACGACTGGATACCTGCCAGGAGATAAACAAACGGAGAAAGCAGCGGTCTGCGGATCTACAAACGGATCACAAGCTACAACTTGCCCAGAACGAGCAACCATATCTCCGATGTTGTGACACCTTAAGGTTGCATTGCCGAAGGCAGATTGAACCTCTACTCCATCACGTATTAGCTGAGAGTAATCAATTATTTCCATGACCCACACTTAAATCGTTCTCGGATTTTGTATCCATGGCATTCTGCAAAATTCGTTCAAACATAGCCGCCGCGGTAGCAACCACGATCGAAGGCATGGCAATGAGAATCCTCATGAAAACCCCCGCCGGCCGGTCGTCTTTGTCAGCAAACATAATGAAGATCACTGACACCGCGACAAAACCGATAGTGGCTACTGCGCAGTATTTTATGGTCCGCAGAGCTTTCACGGTCGCCTGCGAGAAAGCCTTATTCTGTCCGATGTATCGCAACACCTTGAATGTCTGATACAGCCCGACGAAAAATGGAATGGACGCTACATACGCATACGTCAAAAATGGATCTTTGAAAAGATCTCAAAGAGCGTGGCGTGCGCGTTTCTGCCTTCGATCTGAGGTTCCCAAAGCAGGAGAGCAACAGCGCCAATGCCTATGAGCACAATGACTGCCCGAAGAAATATTGTTGGAACGACGAGTGAACGCTTTTTCATTTTATGGTCGTCAACAAAACCGATTCAAGGTCCGCGTCCGGTTGACCGCCGGGTTAGGCCGCAACTGGCTCACCCCAACACGCCGGAGAACACTACGCCTAAAGCCCCGAAAACCGGGACCGCAAGTAACCCCAACGCGACCTGCCACCGGCTCGCTCTAGGCTTCAACGAGCCGCCCCGCGCGACTCTCGCCAAGAGAAAACCGATTGCAACGAAGCATCGGCAGAAAGTAGAAGAACCACAGCTGCGTGGGGTTTAGGCCTCACTGCTTACGCTCCTGCTGAGAAATCCAGATAACAAGGTCCCACGCGTTGCGAATTCCGATCACCAGCAAGAGAATGAGTCCCACCGCGACACCATGCAGCGACAGCACGGCCTGCAGCAAGAACCCAATGCCCGAGAGCAGCAGCAGCACGTAGGCTGCTATCGGGAGTGCGACAAACCAAATCCAGTCCAAACGTGAGAGTCTGTTTTGCCGCCAGTGGTGGTGCACTCTGGTGTACGCCAGATAACTCAGGGCCGCGACCGCGCCAATGCATAGCAAGGCGCCAATGACCATCGCAGGCAGAGCGGGGACCATGAGAACCGCCGACACGACGAGCGCCGTAGTGAAATAGACGGCGTTCGGTGAAACGAACGCCCGAACCCCAGTGGCCTGGCGATCTGCGATTACCCGGGGGCCAAGAGACACGACCACGAAAAGCAGCCCCGTCAAGGTAACGCCGGCAGTGCCGATGAGTAAGTAGAACTCGTGCCAGATTTCCAACTGGTGCGCCCATGCTTCGTGCATAGAGAGGCCTAACGAGTAAGGTAACCGGCGACCACGGCGCGGGCGAAGCCCCGCCGGCGAGCGTCCGTGTTGACCGCCCGGTTAGGCCGCATGTTCATTCCAGGAGTCGGCCACCGAATGCGACACGGCCAACAGCGCTGGGCAAATATTCGACATGCACTCTATCCGAAGGTCGACCGGTCACCTCCGAAATGGCCTGTGTCAATTTGGCGATTGTTCCAACGAGTTGCGATTGTTCTGGAATTTCCCGAGTTAGCACGGCTACGAAGACCGGCAAGTCAGTCGAGCTCAGAGGCGAATTGTTCTCGGCGTAGCGATCCTGCGCAAGGAGGTGTAGACGGACCCACGTTTGTCCGGGGGGTGAATTGAGGCCGCGGCCGACCCCATCGGCGAGAGCCTGGGTCAGACCAGCTGTGACCTTCTCCTCTCGACCAACCACAATTGTGACGTCGACGATCGGCATGAGGCCTAACGTCCAAGACAACCGGCGCGCCGGTAGGTCGCTCGCCAAGTAGAAGTCATGAATCGGCGCGTCCGGTTCACCGCGAGGTTAGGCGGCAAGGCGAGGGAAGCGACGTGCACTTTCTCATTGAATCAACGCATCGGCGCGAGCCAATAATGGCCGCGGGATCGCGAGGCCAAGGGTCCTCGCAGTCCTGAGGTTGATCGCAAGTTCAAACTTTGTCGGCTGCTCTATTGGAAGATCGCCTGCTTTGGCGCCGTTGAGTATCTTGTCAACGAATAGAGCCGAGCGACGAACGAGCTGCACGCCGTCCGGCCCATAGGCAATCAAGCCCCCCGCGTCTACGTAGGCTCGGACCTCGTACATCGCGGGCAGGCGGTACCGTACCGACAGTTCAGCAAGCTTTTCTCGCCGAGCGGCCATAAAAGGACTGGTCTGCACGATCAGCGACTGGGCGGCTGCCCTTTCGATCGCCCCGAACGCTCTCGACAGATCTTCGTCGCTCTTCACCAGTTGAACGATCAGTTCGAGATTCAGTTGTCTTGATGCGGCTTGCATAACGCTAATCAGCAATGGCGTGGCGAATGCATTGTCAATCGCTAGCAGCGCCGCGCGCTTTGAGCGAGGAACAAGTTCTTGCATTATCTGCAGCCGTTTTGCCGCGAGTTCACTCGACAAAAGCGTCAATCCGGTGATGTTGCCGCCCGGGCGTGCCAGGTTCGTGACGAATCCGCTCCCGATCGGATCGGCCACACTCTGCATCACGATAGGGATTGTGCTTGTAGCGTGCTTGGCGGCACTGATTGCCGGGGTCGCAGATGTAACGATGACTTCGACATCGAGGCGAACCAGCTCTGCTGCCAGCGCAGGGAGCCGTTCCTCCTTGTCTGCTGCCCAACGATACTCAATTGTCAGGTTTCGCCCCTCAATGCGACCGAGTTCTCGCAGAGCACCAATAAACTGTTCGTCCAATGGGCCTGGGCCCGCTCGCATGCTCAGGTAGCCGATGC
>DASRIZ010000645.1:0-3517 GCA_035649735.1 Blastocatellia bacterium
GAGTCGGCAGCGCGGCGTACTTCCATTGCAGCCAGCGAGCCGAGTTGACGAAGGTGCCGTCCTTTTCCGCGAATCCCGCGCCCGGCAAACGGTAGACGACGGTGTTGATGTTCTTCATTTCGTCGTTGGTGGTGCCGGGCGCCTTCCAGAATTCGCTGGTCTCATCCGGGAAAATTTCGCAGACCACCAGCCAATCGGCCTTCTTCAGTGCGGCGATGTTCTTTTCAGAGCTTGGACCGATTGCTACACCGTTCATGCCAAACGCGAACAACCCTTTGACCTGACCGTTGTACATTCGATCCCACATCTCGACCCACGAGTAGCGGCGATCAATCTTGGGCAGATAGTGGAACCCAAAATCGTTTTCCTTCCTGGCGGCATCGCCGAACATTGACTTCAAAAACGAGACCATGAACTTCGGAGTGTTGGACCAGTAGTTGTACGAATCCCATTCCGACGGTTTCGACGCGGTGGGAGTGGTTCGTTTGAGGAAGGTCGCCAGATCGGTGTCGGTCGGGCTCAGCATCTTCAGATAACCGGGATAGATGTCGTACACCCCGCCCATATCGGTCGCGCCCTGGATGTTGGAATGTCCTCGAAGTGCATTCATCCCTCCGCCCGCTCGTCCGATGTTGCCGAGAAGCAACTGAAGCATCGCCGCGGTGCGAATCATTTGGGTGCCGAAGGTATGTTGAGTCCAACCAACCGCATAAATGATCGTGCCGGCCTTTTTCATGTCCCCGTCCTTGCGGACCGAGGTAAACAGGTCGGCAACTTCGAGGAATTTGTCTGCGGGAATGCCTGTGATCTTCGCAACCATTTCAGGCGTGTAGCGTGAATAGTGTTTCTTGAGTAACTGGAAGACGCACCGAGGATGTTGAAGCGACAGATCGTAGGCGGTGTTTGGCGGAAGCATTGGAGGCGGCTTGGGCGTGCTTTGCCCCATTGCTCCCACGCCGCCGGCGGCCTGATGGCCGCCGCCCACCGGTCCCTGACCGCCGCCATCGAGAGAGTCGGTTTTCGAAGCAGCGGCAGGTTGCGCGGCTGACGAAGCCGTAGATGCGCCTTCAGGCGTTTGGCCGCCGCCGCCAACGTTACCGCCTTCCTGGTAATTCCAGCTTGCCTTGTCATAGACCTGGGTAGCCGGGTCGAATCCTGAATACAAGCCATCTTCCGGCAGCTTGAACCCTTCTTTGACGATGAATGCGGCGTTTGTGTAATTGAGGACGTAGTCTCGGGCGATCCGATTGTTATCGATTGCGTATTTAATCAGACCGCCAAGAAAAGCGATGTCTGCACCCGCGCGTATCTGAAGGAATTTGTCGGCCACCGCCGCGGTGCGAGTAAAGCGCGGATCGACCACGATCAGCTTGGCATTGCGCGTTTTCTTCGCTTCAATCGCCCACTTGAATCCGCAGGGATGATTCTCGGCAGGGTTGCCGCCCATCACCAACATCATGTCGGTGTTCTTGATGTCGACCCAACCATTGGTCATCGCGCCGCGCCCGAATGTTGGTCCCAAACTTGAGACCGTGGGTCCGTGTCAAACACGGGCCTGCGTCTCGAAGTAGCAGACCCCCATGCTGCGCATCGCTTTGACTGCGAGAAAGTTCAATTCGTTGGTGTCGGTGCAACCGCCCGTCCAGCCGATACCTTCGCATCGGTTGACCAGGCGGCCCTGATCGTCCTTCTCGACGAAGGTTTCATCGCGGGTCTTCTTGACCAACTTCGCGATCTCATTGATCGCATCGTCCCAGGAAATGTCCTCCCAATGGTCGGAGCCCGGCCGGCGCACTTGCGGTTTCGTCAGGCGGCGGTCGTTGAGGATGTCTTGCTCGAGGGAAGCGCCTTTGGGACAGAGCGTGCCACGATTGATCGGGTGATCGGGATCGCCTTCGACGTGGACCACCTGCGCGGTAACGTTCTTGGCCTTGTCGCCGAGAGTGTGAATGATTACGCCACAACTGACCGAGCAGTATGGACAGGTGCTCCGCGTCTCAGTCGTACGGGAGATTCGAAGCCCCTGGGTTTGTGCGTAGGCCGGGGCGAGGTTGAAACCAAACGCTGATCCCCCGATCCCCCCGGCCAGCCCGACCTTGATGAAAGTTCGTCTTGAAACTTCCATTGGTGTGACCCCCTTGCGAACGCCACCCCCAGTTTGAAGGCGACGCGCGGAACGCGAGTTGACTTGATCGACAGAAATGACAAACTCGTGAAGCGGGGTCTGTGAATTAGCTCTTTTGAGCGAGATTCTTGACGAAAGCTGCGTGGGTTCACAGCTGTTACCCCTTCGCGAGTTAGGGAGAGCGTCCAGAATCCCGTGATGTAATGGTCAATTCACTTGTACACCCGGCGGGCATATGGTGTCAAATTAAGGACCGATCAGCCTCGGTCATACACCCAGGAGGTTCATCTCAATCTTTGTGTAGCCGCGCTCGCGAATCCACAGATCGAGCGGAGCACAAGCCACTTCGTCCACCAGCGGAACCGCGAAACCGTATCTGGTGAGATCGACGGCTTTGATGTAGTGCCGGCAGGTATCGCAAGCTTCAACCCGTACGTGGTCGTATTCGGGGGCGTGATAGTAACCTATTCTGGTTGGGTCCTCCTCGCCGCAGTTTGCGCAAACGACTCGCCTGAACGGCCACACCAGAAGACATGTTGCGCAGATTAAGTCTCGACCGCCGCTTTCCGAAGAGCTTTCTTTCACTTGAAGAATGCTGAGCTGAGGCTTGCCTTTGCAAAACGGGCAACGGTTCTCGCCGCCTTCCAAGTGCCTGTCTACTGGTTTCGCTCCGGCCTCGCGAAGCCAACTCAGATAAGGCTGCAGTAACGCCTTGGCGAAGAATTGTGAGTCGGCGGGGGTCCGCCAATACTCAGCCAAAACGTCCGCGAGTTCGACCTCGCTCGCCTGTAATAACTTGTGCGCCTGACTTGCGAGCTCTTCAGGCCCGTGCGCTTTGACCATACTGAGCAGGGTTGGCGCTGCCTGTCGCAGCACTGGAAGATCACGCGCAATCTCACCGCAGGGAAGCCAGCCTTCTCGCGTCCTAAGGAATTCGTAAATGTCTTTTTGAGCGCTCAACAGCCGCGAGTAAAACGCGAGCAACTCATTGGACTCGGGCCTTTCGGCCGCGAGCCGTCGTGCGCGTTGTATTCTACTGTCCCAAGTCTCTTTCATCACATTCGCCGTCAATTGGGCAATAACTCTTGTCGCCTGAGGTCCGCACGTCCCTTCAATAACAACAGGAACTCGATCATTCAACAATGCAGTATTACGCAGCAAAGTGGCTCTAAACAAATGTACAGGTGGTAAGCCCACCAAAACTCGCCTTCGACAAATCGAGATCGATCATTCAACAATCGTCTCCACCGGCCGCACAACTTGTTTGGGCCTCACGGAGCAGGCGGTCCTGGCTCGATGGCACGACAGGTGCGGCAATAAGTCACGGACGTCTCGTACAGGCGAGCTTAGCGGTAAACGCGCGTCCGATTTCTAAGCAGTGTGTTTGGGTGC
>DASRIZ010000646.1:0-12666 GCA_035649735.1 Blastocatellia bacterium
GTGACCGCTACGCGGCCCGGTCCCCTTCCGGTTGCCACGCGTTCTATCGAAAGGTGACCGCTACGCGGCCCGCTCTTCATCTCCGCAGAGATTGATCAGGAAACCGCGCGCGCGATAAATTACAACGAGGAGGCCCCATGAGCACTTATTGCGATATCGCACCGGGACATCTCTATCACGGACCATATCACGCAAAGGAATACGGCTTCCCGATTCGTGATGACTCGAGACTATTCGAACGACTCGTGCTCGAGATCAATCAGGCAGGATTATCCTGGCTGACGATTCTAATGAAACGCCAGAATTTCCGAGCGGCATTTGACGATTTTGATGTCGATCGCGTGGCGGCCTACGGACCTCGAGAGCGATCGAGGCTTCTGCGCGATGCCGGCATCATTCGAAACGAACTGAAGATCAACGCAACGATTGAAAATGCTCGCAGGATTGTGACGCTGCGCGAAAGCCACCGCTCGTTTGCACGATGGCTTGATGCCCATCACCCGCTCACAAAAGACGAGTGGGTCAAGCTGTTCAAAAGAACGTTTCTGTTCACCGGCGGCGAGATCACCGGCGAGTTCTTGATAAGCACCGGCTATCTTCCGGGGGCGCATGTTGCCGCTTGTCCTGTCTACGATCGGGTCGCAAAGAAAAGGCCGCCGTGGATGCGAGCCTGAACTAGGGAAGCCGGCGTTTGAACAGCCACATGTTTGATTGTGGGAGATCAAAACCCGCGCAAGGCCTTTGTAATCGGCATGCGCGCGGCCAGTCGCGAGGGCAGCAGGCCTCCCACGAGACCTAACACCAGCGAAAAGATCAACGCGGAAATCAGCAGATCGGGCGTGATCCGGAAGCTAAAGGCGAGTTCACTGAAGGTTCTGAAGTTCATCGTCCCGGTTGCAATTCCATTTACCGGCAATGCAAGCAGACAGCCGACAACGCCGCCGATTAAAGCGAGAATCATCGACTCAATCACGAAGCTCGTTAATATGCTCAGCTTTGAAAAACCAAGGGCACGCAGGGTTCCGATCTCACGCGTGCGGTACGCGACGGCGGCGTACATTGTGTTCATTCCGCCAAAGCACGCACCAATGCCCATTATGATTGCCACAAAAATGCCCAGTCCGCGGATCGGTTCCGACGCGCTGGTCTGCTCCTCGTAGTACTTGATCTCAGACCTCGGCTGAAGCTTCAATCTTTGTTCTGCCTCTATTCGAGCGGCCAGCTGATCTCGGGTAGCAGCGTTCTCAGCGCGGACCATCACCGAGGAGTAGCCGCCGCGATCAAACGCATCGGCGACATCATTGACGTGTGCCCATATCTCCGAATCAAACGCCGTCCCGCCGGCGTCGAAGATGCCGACAACGGTCAGGGTGCGCCGGCCGAGTTGAAGTGAATCTCCCAGGCCGGCTCCGCTAAATCGCTCGGCGACCTTCTGGCTGACTATTGCTTCGCCGGATTGAAACATCCTTCCTTTGCCCTCGACCAGTTTGATCTGGGGTCGGAGCGCAAATCCGGTCTCAGAGACTCCGCGAACCGTGACGTTTGTTGCTTCTCCGGTTTTCCGTGGCAGGTTTACTATCACTGCGATCTCAGCCGAGGCCATCGGCTTGCCCTGCTGATCGCGCGCGATGCCTGGAATGTTTTGAATTATCTGAAAGGCTTCCTTGCTAACACCGCTTTGCATTTCAGTCTGCGAGCCTTGACGAAGAATGATCAGATTCTCAGGCGCCCCGGTTGCTCTGAGCGCGATGGTAAGTCCGTTTGCCAGCGACATCAAAGCTACAAAAACACCAACCACCAGCCCAATTGTGCCGATGGTCATCAGAGTATTAACGCGCCTGACTATCAGGTTGCGAAGATTGTATTTCAACGGTATCGCCATAAGAATTCTTCGTTTTACTCGCTTTGAGCCGGGCTTCTTATGCTACCCGTCTTAATCCATCCACTATTCTGATCCGCGCAGCGGTCCAAGCTGGAATCCCGCCGCTAACAAATCCAATCAACGCTGATAACCCCATTCCAAGAGCGATCGTTCCAGCGGTGATCTTCATGTTCTGAAGGAACAAAGGCATCATGTCCCCGAGTCCAATGAATTGATAGATCACCTTGGCTCCGACTACGCCCACCACACCACCAAGCAACGCGATCAGAACCGATTCAGAAAGAATCAGCGCCCAGACTACTCCGGGGCGGAACCCGAGAGCCTTCATCACCGCAACCTCGGTGAATCGCTCCCGCGCCGACATCGCCATGGTGTTGGCGCCGATAAGCGTTATCGTGAAGACCACAACCAGCCCAACACCTGCTATTAAGCCCTTCACGTTGCCGAGCATCGAGATGAACATTGCACCGAAAGCGGCTTCAGTCTCGGTCTTCGTTGGAGCAGTTGAATTGAAAAACATCCGATCGACCTCTTCCATAACCCTCGGCGCGCTGTCGGGCGAGTCAAGCCGCACCCTGAACGTTCCAACAAGTCCAGGTCTGCCGAGAGCCTCTTCTACAAAAGCTCGATGAAAGAAAAGAGTGTCCTCCTGTGGTCCGGTATACATGCCTCTGAGGTTGAGCCTTGCGTTCAGGTCAAAGTATGGCGTCTTCACCTCGACCACGTCGCCCAGCTTCCAACCGTACTTGTCGAACAGCTTCTTCCCGGCGATCGCCGCGGTTCGCTCTTGCTGAAACGCCGCCTTCTCCTGCGGCGAAATTTGGATCTCGGGATGAACGTCGAAGATCGTCTTTGGATCGACGTAGAACTGCGCAAAGGTGTAAAAGGGTTTGTCTTCCTTGTAAACCCCGCCAAACCAGTTGGCAGGCGAAATTGCGACTACTCCCGGCACCTGGAGGATCTTCGGACCGTAAGCCTCAGGCATCGCATCGGCGAGCGTCGTGTTGCGTCTGACGACGAGGCGGTACTCCCCTCCAGTTGATTCCGGGTTTGCTTCGAATGAGGCAAGCACCGCTTGCATTGTGGCAAGCAAAAACACAGACACTGAAACACTCAAAACCGTCAGCACTGTGCGTCGTTTGTTTCGACCGACGTTCTTAATGATGAGCCGCAGGAACTTCATAAACGCCTCCTGATTTGCTCAGTACGCCCTTCTCGAGATGCAACACCGAGTGAGCGTGACTGGCAGCGCGCGGATCATGAGTGACCATGATGATGGTCTTGTGAAATTCTTCGTTGAGCCGTTTGAGCAAATCGAGTATCTCCTCGGCGGATTTGGCATCGAGATCGCCCGTCGGCTCATCAGCTACAAGAAGTGTCGGGTCGGTCACAATTGCCCGCGCGATCGCAACTCGTTGTTCCTGACCCCCTGAGAGCTGTCGCGGATAATGACGTTCCCGGTCTTCAAGACCGACTACCGCCAGCGCAGTCATCACATGATCGCGCCGCTTCTTCTTGGACAGTTTTGTCAGTAGAAGAGGCAATTCGACATTTTCAAAGGCGCTGAGCACCGGGATAAGGTTGTACAGCTGAAAAATGAAGCCGACGTGGCGTGCGCGCCATTTTGCGAGTTGCTGCTCGCCGAGTTTGGCTATGTCTTTGCCGTCGATCACTATTCGGCCAGAGTTTGGCTTATCGATTCCAGCGATCAAGTTTAGCAAGGTAGTTTTGCCGGAGCCCGACGGCCCCATCAACGCAAGAAATTCGCCGGGGGCAATTTCAAGGTCGATGTTGTCGAGCACCGGGATCTCAATCGTATCGCGCCGATAATGTTTGGTGACTTGGACGAGGTTGATAAGGGTCTCTGGCATCTCCTGGTTCTCCGAAACGTAGCGCTGTCTAGTCTGCGTGGTAGCGTAGACTGTCCAGTCTGCGAGGTAGCGTAGACTGTCTAGTCTGCGCACTTCCGATCACTACCACCTGAATCCCGTGCGCAGACTGGACAGTCTACGCTACCTCGCGGACTAGAAAGTCTACGCTACGCTCTGCACTATGTTTTTACTCTTACGCGCGAGCCGTCGGTCAAGTTCTCGGATCCCTTAACTATCACTGTCTCGCCGCCTGCCAGACCCTGTTTGATCTCGACCCTCTCGCCAAACTCGCTGCCAACGGTGACCGGCTGCGACACGACGCGGCCGTCGTTAAAAACAAACACGGTCGACTTGCCGTCTCGCTGTTGAACGGCAGCCTTCGGTACGGTGACCCGAGAGGCTTCGGTCTTAGCGCTGGTCTCCTGCCTCTGCATAAACGTGACCTTGGCGTTCATATCAGGAAGGATTCGCGGGTCTATTTCGTTAAACCGAACCTTCACTTTAACCGTGGCCTTCTGTCGATCAGCCGTAGGGACTATCTTTCGTACCTCGGCGGGCAGCTTCTCGTTTGGCAGCGCATCGAGCGTAACCTCCGCGGTAAGTCCGGGTGTGATCTTGGCAATATCCGACTCATTGATGTCCACTTCGACTTCAAGCGAGTTTGGATCGACGATTGTGACAACCGAACCGCGAGTCGATGTACCGCCGAAGATTGCAGGCGCTACAGTTTCGCCTACCTCGGCGTCTTTGGAAATCACCAGCCCCTCGAACGGGCTTCGGATGCTTGTGTATTCGAGCTGGGCTTCCACCATGCGTATGCGGGCTTCAGCCGAGTGGACTTGTTGAGACGAGGATTCAATCTTTGCTTGCGACGCTCTTATCTGGGCCTCCGCTGAGCGAACCACTCCTTCGTCTACACGAGCCTGAGCCGTTGCGTTATCCGAGTCGGCTTTGGAGGTCACTCCTCTCTCCAACAGGTTTGTTTGTCTCGCGAGCTCGAGCCGGCTCTTCTGCATGTTTGCCTGCGCCTGCGCGAGACTTGCGCGAGCCTGTTCGAGTTCGGCTTCGGCCTGGAGACGCGCGGCCTGATAGTTTGCAAGCGAGCTCTTCACGTCGCTGAGCTGCGCATCGAGGTCGCGATGTTCGAGACGAGCGATTATCTGTCCTGGCTTTACCCGGCTGCCGGTGTCTACTCCGAGGTATTCGAGCCGGCCCGAAATCTTCGGGCTGACCGCGGCCCGGCGATCGGCAACGATATAGCCATTGGCGGTAAGGATTCCGAAACCCGTACTTCCGGACTCAACAATCGCGCGGGCGACTTCGACTTCGGGCGTGGTCGCCGTGCCCCACATGCGATACCCGACCAGCATCGCCGCGGCAAGCAGGATAAGCACCGTGCCCAAAAGCACCACTCGCAACCCGCGCCGGGTGCCCGATTCTTCATCGTCATCCCGGTGAATCCGCAAGGCAGAGAGGTCCGGCTTTACTTTTTCAGTCTGCTCCATTCAGGTTTCTATCTTCTAATCGCAACCCTTTCCTGCACTATAAAACAGGTCTCGGATGCGGGCAACACTGGTCCGACTCGCCGTTGCGTCAAGCGCGAAATTCACCGCCATCATACCTAATGAGACTATAGAGAGTCGAAAGGATAGCAGATGAAAGACGAAGATCTTGTGCCGAACCTTTAGCTGCCTATGGTATATTCTGTCGCGGCGACCCCCGCTGCGCGAAGCCGAGCTCAAGGCATCGATGCATCCACCTAATCAAGAATTCCTTTTGCCAAAGCTGCGCCGCCAGCTCGAAGAGATTTTGGCGATCGTCAATCGAGGGCCGAATTGCGCTGTGGCCGAGACCACACTATCGGTTCCCGAAAATGGTGATGAAGTCGCTGATCCTGTCACAGTTCAAGCCAATGAATACCAAGAATCTCACAAGCCTTTCGAGCCGGTGCTGCACGACGAGGATCAAACTCTCGAAGGGGATCTCTACAATGACGCGCTTGTGGTGGTAACAGAGTTTGGGCTGGCGTCGCCGGCGGTACTACAGATGTGGCTGTCGATCGATTACGGGCGGGCGATGACAATTCTGAACCGGTTTCAAGCCGACGGTCTTGTGTCTTCAAAAGGAAGGGTCCGGCACAAGGCCTACTCGCTTCGACGCTCTGAAGGATAGATACCTCCGCATTCGGCTCCTTATTTGGAGTGCGCCGCTCCTTTTCGTATTGTTTGAATCTCGCATGCGCGGCGGCGCTTTGTAGTGTGGTGCTAAGACCCCAAAAAACCTGTGAGAAACAAAAAGGCGCCGCATTTGACGCATCTCGCACCGCATTACTCAAAGCTTTTCTAAGGCCTGGCACCACACTACAAAAGCGCCGCCACGCATGCGAAAGTCACACAATGCGAAAAAGGACGGCGCACTCCAAATTTTAGGCGTCGAATTCCAAATGGGTAGCGCGCTTGTAATAAACGCAATACTTCTTCAGCGGACAAGGCGGGCAGATCGGAGTATTCGTCTTGCACAACTCCTGTCCGTGACGGCGCAACAATTGGTGAGCAGCTATCAACCAATCGAAGTCTTTCTTTGACTCTCCCTCGACTGCCTCCTGCGCCGACCGATACGTCGATGCATAGCTCTTTCGCTCTTCGCCGTATCCAAGACGCAGCAATACCCGCAGCCCGTTAGAATCCAGCGCAAGGATCGGATGAGTTCGCGAGAAGAGAAGTATCTTCTCGGCTCCCGGATCGCCAATTCCCGGAAACTTTTTTAACGATTTTTTTGCTTTGGCAGGCGGCTGCTTCAATACACCATCAAGATCGCCATCGAACTCTTGCAATGAAATTTGCGCGATCCGCCGGAGTTTCTCCACGCGAGCGGCGGGGTGCATCCCGCCAAGTCGGGCGACTTCGAGCAAGGTCTCCTGGTGAGCCATGAGGATCTCAGGCGGTGTCAGGCCTACGCGTTCTCTTAGCACGTTGAAAGTCTCTTCGCGGCGCTCGTCACTAACCAAATAAGCGATGTTCTCGAGGAGGATCATCGACAGCGGATCGGTAACTTCGGGAGGCCGAGGCGGACCGTAGAACTTCTTTAGCCCGTCGACGATCCCAGTGAATAACTTTCGGCCCTTGAGCATCCTTGCCTAAAGGTAGCGTAGACCGTCCGGTCTGCGCGACCTCAAAGGAGAGGGGGGGGGGAGACGGGGCGACGAGGAGAGGGGAGCGAGGGGACGAAGAATTGCAAATTGCAAATTGCAAATTGCAAATTTTCAATTTTAAATTTTCAATTCTCAATTTTCAATTTTCAATTTTCAATTCTCAATTCTCAATTCTCAATTCTCAATTCCTCTCCCCCTCGCCCCCTCGCCCCTCTCCTTTTCTCCTCTTGACGATTCTCGAAAATTTTCGTATATCTTCGATAGATTTTCGAGAGCCAGGACGGGTGATATTGCTCGTTGCAGGGGATGATTATGTTCGCGTGCGTTTATAGCCCCGATCTCAAGAACTACGCGGCGCTGGTGGATTGTGCGTACTCTTTCTCCCCGCTGGTGGAAGAAACTGCAGGAAACACGGTTGTCCTGGACATTGAAGGCTGCGAGTTGTTGTTTGGCTCGCTACGGGAAATCGCAAAAGAAATCGCGCGCCACGCTGCCAAGCTGGGACTCAAAGCCAACGTAGCCGTGGCTCAGAATCCCGATGCCGCCATTCACGCTGCAAGATTCTTTACCGGCGTCACGGCAATCGCTTCCGGCAAAGAAACAAAACGCCTTGCTGATCTGCCGCTAGAGGCGCTGGATGCCTCTCTGGCGCGCGTCGAAGCTGATCGTGCTGCAAAGATTTTAGAGACGCTCGAAATTTGGGGTATCCGAAGCTTTGGCGAATTCGCGGCGCTGCCCGAAACCGGAATAGCGGAACGGCTTGGGCCTGAGGGTATACGGCTTCAGAAGCTCGCTCGCGGCGACGGCGATCGCCCACTGCTGCTCGCAAAGCCCGCGCCCGGTTTCGAGAAATCCATCGAGCTTGATGATCCCATCGAGCTGCTCGAGCCGCTTTCATTTATTCTCGCTCGGCTCTTGAATCAGCTGTGCGCGAATCTTCAAGCACACGGGCTGGCAGTCGACGAGCTAAAGCTTCGATTGAAGCTGGAAGATAAAACCGAACACGAGCGCGCAATTCGGCTGCCGTTTCCGATGCGTGATAGCAGAATTTTTTTGAAGCTGCTGTTGCTCGATATCGAATCACATCCGCCTAAGTGCGCAATCATCGCGGCATCGATGACCTGCGAACCGGCAAAGCCCCGCTCGATACAGAATGGATTGTTTCAACCTCTCTCGCCTGAGCCGGAAAAGTTGGAGCTGACGCTGGCGCGGCTCATCAGGTTGGTCGGCGAAAGCAACGTCGGCTCGCCTGAGTTGGTAGACACTCATCGACCGGGAGCTTTTTGTATCAAGCGCTTTATTGTGAAAAGAGAAGCTGCGAAGAGGAAGAGGGGGAGAGGGGGCGACAGGGAGAGGAGGAGAGGGGGAGAAGGGGCGAACGAAGAATTGCAAATTGAAAATTGCAAATTGAAAATTGCAAATTTGCTAAACCCACGCCGATTTTCAATTTTCAATTTGCAATTTGCAATTTGCAATTCTTCGTCCTCCCCGTCGCCCCTCGCCCCTTCTCCCCCTCTCCTCGGCTTCCGAGTGTTCCGGCCTCCATTGCGCGCAGAAGTTGAAGCGCCCGATGGATGGCCGGCCCGAATAAAAGCGCAAGCCGGAGGGGGACGAAGCATTCGCGGCAACATTTTGAGGGTGGCGGGTCCGTGGCGAACGTCGGGGGACTGGTGGGCCCAAGACAGATGGGCTCGCGATGAGTGGGATGTTACGGTTGCCGGTTCCGTCTCGCAGGAAGGCGGAACGCTGTATCGAATCTATCGCGACCTGCGCAGCGATGGGTGGTTTGTCGAGGGAGTTTATGACTGATTGCTTTTTATGAGCGAAGACTACGTAGAATTTCACGCCCGTTCCGCTTTCAGCTTTCTGGAAGGCGCGTCCCTTCCCGAAGAGTTGATTTACGCGTGCTCGAACCTCGATTGCAAATCGATGGCGTTGCTCGACCGCAACGGCGTTTACGGCGCGCCACGTTTTCACATGGCAGCAAAAAAGATCGGGATCAAAGCTCACATCGGCGCAGAAATCAGCCTGGCTTTAGAAACCAACTCCCATTACCGGCCTCGCATCATCACCGCTCTTCCCTTATTAGTCGAGAACCGCACTGGCTATCACAATCTCTGCCGCTTGATCACGTTGATGAAGCTCCGCGCGCCAAAACACGCAAAGCCGGGAGAAGTCGCCGCCAGCCTCGATGAACTGGCCGCGCACTCCGGAGGGTTGATTTGTTTGACCGGCGGAGACGATGGCCCCCTCGCGCACGCGCTTGAAACAGGCGGTATGGATGAGGCAATTACGACCGCTGAAAAACTTACCTGGATATTCGGCAGTGGCAACGTCTATGCCGAGCTTCAACGACATTTCAATCGTGAAGAAGAATCGCGCAATCAAGCTGCAGTTGAAGTGGCGCGCCGGCTCAAGCTTCCGCTGTTAGCTACCAACGGGGTGTGTTACGCCGGCCCTGCGCGTCGCCAGCTTGCCGATGTGCTCACCTGCGTTCGCAATCACGTACAGCTTGAAACCGCAGGACGATTGCTTGCTCGAAACTCCGAACGGTTTCTGAAGCCGGCTTCGGCGATGTCCAAACTGTTTGCCGATTTACCTGAAGCAATCGCGCACACTTGCGAACTCTCTTCGCGGCTTGCTTTCACCCTTCACGATCTCGGGTATGAATTCCCGAAGTATCCCGTCCCCGATGACCAGACAATGGATTCGTTCCTACGCCAGCGCACCTATGAAGGCGCGCGACGCCGCTACAACGGCGCGAACGGTAAGCCTTCTTATCAACGGGCGATCAACCAGATCGATCGCGAGCTGGCGTTGATCGAAAAGCTACATCTCGCGGGTTATTTTCTGATCGTCTGGGACATCATCAACTTTTGCCGCAATCAAAACATCCTCGTCCAGGGCCGGGGCTCGGCGGCCAACAGCGCAGTTTGTTACTCGCTTGGAATAACCGCCGTCGATCCGGTTGGAATGGAGCTGCTGTTCGAGCGCTTTCTCTCGGAAGAACGCGGCGAATGGCCGGACATCGATCTCGACTTGCCGAGCGGCGATCAGCGCGAGCGCGTCATTCAGTATGTATACCAGCGTTACGGGACACACGGCGCGGCGATGACCGCAAACGTCATTACTTATCGCGGACGTTCCGCAGCGCGCGAAGTTGGAAAGGTGATGGGCTTTGATGAAGAAACGATCACCCGGCTTTCAAGTTTGGTGCGCGCTTTTGAATGGCAGGACCCGAATGACACAACCGAGCGCCAGTTCCGCGACGCCGGGCTCGATATGCAGAACCTGCACATAAAGAAATTTTCCGAGTTGTATGTGGCGGTGCAAGACCTGCCGCGACATCTTGGCCAGCACTCGGGCGGGATGGTTATCTGCCAGGGACAACTCGATTCGGTTGTGCCACTCGAACCGGCGACTATGCCGGGCCGCGTCGTCGTTCAATGGGACAAAGAAGACTGCGCCGATCTGGGCCTCATCAAAGTCGATTTGCTGGGTCTCGGGATGATGGCGGCAATCGAAGAATGTTTGACGCTGATAAGCGATCATTACGGCGAGCAAGTCGATCTCGCCCATCTTCCTCAAGACGACCCCGCGGTTTATGACGCGTTGTGTAAAGCGGATACGATTGGCTTGTTTCAAGTCGAGAGCCGCGCGCAGATGTCTTGTCTTCCGCGGCTGCGTCCTAAAAAGTTTTACGACATCGTTGTGCAGGTGGCCATCATTCGGCCGGGACCGATCGTCGGGAACATGGTTCATCCTTATTTGAACCGCCGTCTTGGCCGCGAAGAAGCCGCGTGTTTGCATCCTTCGCTTGAACCGGTGTTGAAGCGCACTCTTGGAGTGCCGCTGTTTCAAGAACAGTTGCTGAGAATCGCCATGATCTGTTCGAACTTCACTGGAGGTGAAGCCGAAGAATTGCGCCGCGCGATGGGCTTCAAGCGATCGGAAGCGCGCATGGTTGAGATCGAAAAAAAGCTGCGGCGCGGCATGGAACAAAACGGCATAACCGGCGAGACTCAAGACAAGATCGTTCAGGCGATCACTTCATTTGCGCTGTACGGCTTTCCTGAATCTCACGCCGCGAGCTTTGCGCTGATAGCCTATGCAAGCGCTTATTTGAAATGTCACTACCTGGCCGCGTTCACCGCCGCATTGCTAAACAATCAACCGATGGGGTTTTATCATCCGGCTACATTGATCAAAGACGCGCAGCGGCATGGTCTGAAGGTCCAACCCATCGACATCACCCGCTCGGATTGGTTGTGCACGATCGAAGGCGGACTTGAGGATCTGGATATTGGCAATAAGTCGAGTAGACAAAACGTGTCTTTAGTTCATGAATCTCGAATGGTGTACACATCACAATCCTCAACTTCCGACCTCCATCCCCCGGCTCCCGCCATGCGGCTTGGATTGCTTTACGTAAGGGGTCTTCGAGAGGAATCCGCGCGAGCGATCGTTCGGGAACGCGCAACGCGGCCTTTTGCGGATATCGATGATCTTCACAATCGCGTCCCCGAACTTCGCAAGGATGAACTGAGAAAGCTCGCCGAAGTCGGCGCGTTGAACTTCATACAGGATCGGAAGTCAGAGGTCGGAAGGCAGAAGGCAGAAGGCAGAAGGCGGAAGGCAGAAGGCAGAAGGCAGAAGGCAGAAGGCAGAAAGCAGAAATCGGGAATCGGGAATCGGCAATCGCCAATCGCCAATCTCTCCATCGTCGCAGCGCGCTCTGGCAAGTCGAACGAGTAGCACGTCCGGTTGGTCCTTTGCTCAAGACACAAAAGGAGGTTATAGGGGACAGGGGAGAGGTTACAGGGGACAGGGGACAGACACCTGTAACCTATAACCTATCCCCTGTAACCTATAACCTATCCCCTGTTCCCTACCCCCAGTCACCTCTGCGGCCAATGACGATAGAAGAACGGGTGAACGCGGACTTCCGAGGGACGGGTTTGACGATCGGACGGCACCCGATGGCTTATCGACGCGAGGAACTGAACAAGCTCGGCGTAAAGCGCGCGATCGATCTGCGCGAGATACGCAACGGAGTTTGGGTAAGAGTCGCCGGATGGATCATCGTTCGCCAGCGGCCCGGAACCGCAAAAGGTTTTTTGTTTTTGAGCATGGAAGACGAGACCGGAATCGCAAACGTGATCGTGACGCCGGACATCTTTGACCGCAATCGAGTAGTGCTGGTAAATCAGCCTTTGTTGTTGATCGAAGGTCCATTGCAAAATCAAGACAACGTTATTCACGTCAGAGCGCGGCGGATCCAGGCGCTGTCATACGCGATGGCGGCTGCAGCTTCCCACGATTTTCATTGAACTTTTCTAGACGGTCTTAGAGTTGGTATATTGAACCGTGTTTCGACCTGTTCGTCGACTCGAAATAATAATGTGGGAAGTCCAGACCCCAACAATTCGCAGCAAGACCCTGGATTTCGAATCTTCGGGTCAAGCCCCGGTTCAAGTCTCACAGTTATTCTCAGATGACACTTTGGTTATCAATGCCATCGAACTCGTTGACTGGGATGGCGAGCAGACCCAATTCCTCATTTGCGAGGCATGCGGGTTTGTTGGTTGCAAGCCTGGGGATTGGGTCAGTCTCCGGTCAGCGGGGACATTGATCCTCATTATGCCCGCCTTCGATTCCTTATCCCAGAATGCTGAGTCCAACACAGAATACAGCCCTCCAATTTACATTCGCAGAAAGGGGATAGCATATTTGGACATTTCGTCATATCAATCACTGCGGGA
>DASRIZ010000647.1:0-6731 GCA_035649735.1 Blastocatellia bacterium
GCGGCTCTTCGCGGCACCCCCTAACGCTCGCCAAATCGCCTTTATTATTCGGTTTGGCTATGACATTTCCCCAGCCTCAATTTAACTTCTTGTGAAAATGAAGATGCGGACCAGCCGCATTACCTGAATTTCCAAGCAAACCGATGACCTGACCTCTGCGGACTTTATCACCCACTTTACGCGAACGGTGCCCGGTTGAAATGTGCATAAATGGTCACCCCAGATGTGGCTGTAATCCGAAATATAACGGACTTACGTTTACTTGTTCTGTGCGGTCTTTGCCTTATTGGCTGATTGTGCGGGCAAGGCCGCGCGCCACCCGGCTTGCAATTGCGCGCTCAAGCGGGCCACAAGTTCTTTGTGTTCAGGCCGCCCGGCGATGTTGACGTTCTCTTGCGGGTCTTCCTTGTGATCGTAAAGCTCGCGGGCGATGACCTCGCCACCTTCTCGCTGCCATTCGGTGTAGCGGTAACGTGCGGTCTTCATTGTGTAGCCCATCGCATTCCGCCCGGGGCGCGGGTACTGGCTGAACGCCGCCTGCTTGAACGGCAGCCTCGGATCGTCGAGCAACCGTGCGAAGCTCGCGCCTTCCAGCCCTTGCGGCAACGGCAGTCCTGCCAGTTCGCACAAGCTGGGGTAGATGTCCACGAACTCGGTCAGCCCGTCGGTCTTCGCGTTCATCTTCTTCTGCCCGGGCGCGCTCACGACCAGCAGCGAGCGCGTAGCCACTTCAAAGTTAGTGTGCTTGCTCCACAGTCCGTGCTCGCCGAGTTGCCAGCCGTGGTCTCCCCAGAGCACGACGATGGTGTTATCGCGCAAGCCCAGGCGGTCAAGCTCCGCCAATATGCGACCGATCTGCGCATCGATGTAGCTGGTCGCGGCATAATAGCCTCGGATCAACTCGCGCGCTTTGGCATCGGGGATCGGGCCTTCTTTGGGAATGTCCGAGTAGCCGCGCAGCTCGCCCCAATTGGTAAGCGCCAGTGGCGGCGCGTCTTTCGGCGCGAACGGGTTGGACGCGAGCCGCATCTTCTCCAGCGGGTAAAGATCGAAATAAATCTTCGGCGCGACAAAGGGCAGATGCGGATTCAGGAAGCCGACCGTGAGGAAGAACGGCTTGTCCTTCACAGCACGCAGCGTCTCAATGGCCTTATCCGCCGTCTCGCCGTCGGGCAGCGCGTTGGCGGCCACGTCCGGGTCTTCCCACGAGGGGCCGCGCACGACATTGTTCGGCGGCGGAATCTTTAGTACGGCGCCAGTCTTCGGGTCGCGCTCTGTCGGTGCTGCGACAGGCAGTCTGCCGTCAGCGCGGGCGCGCTCACGTTGGCGTTGCAGGTCAGCGAGTGTTTCCGGCTTGCCGTAACGCGGCTGCTTAGGCGTCCAATGCGGCACGCTCCAGGAGGCCGGGTCGTCCAAACCCTCGTGATAAATCTTGCTGAAGCCCTCCGTGTGGTAGCCGTGATTTTTGAAGTGCTGCGGCAGCGTCACCACGTCTGGGATGGTCGCGCGGAAATGCGTCTGCAACTCATAAATCTTCGTCGTGTCGGGGCGGCGTCCGGTCAGCAAGCTGGTGCGCGACGGCGAGCAGACGGCCTGCTGGCAGTAAGCTCGCATGAAGACCGTGCCGCGCCGGGCAAGCGCGTCGATGTTGGGAGTTTGGATGAGCGGCACGCCATAACAACCGGCTTCGGGGCGCAAGTCATCCACAGCGATCATCAGAACGTTGAGCCTGCGCGGCGTTGCCACCGGCTTCGTTTGCGCGCGCGCGCGAAATTGCCAAACCATCAGCGCGAGCATTGGGAGCGCCAGCGCCATCAGCAGCCAGTGCAGGGCAATTCTGTTTCGGGTCTTCAATGTGTTCTCCTTTAATTGAGAAACAACTTGCTGATCACCGACATCGATAGCAGCAGAATGATACTACAGGTGGGACAGGGGAAAGGACGCAAAGATCGCTTCGTATTGCTGTCGCCCAATCTGCTGACTCTGTTGCGTGAGTATTGGAAAGCCTATCATCCCAGACACTGGCTATTGAGAAGAGCCAACGCGCAGTTTTATAGGTGACGTTCCCTTCGAATGCGCTAACATCGAGAGTCCTAAAAGCACACACTCCCAGAAATCCAACGACGCTTACGCCTCATTGCTGCTTCAGACTTCAAGGCGAAGTGCGATTTGTGGAGTGAGACTTATCATAAGTATCCCTGCTGTTGAATGTCTCGCGCGTGATACCATTCGCAGATCTGAGAACGCACGACACTGGCGGATCAACGGTCTGAACAGCGACGGAGGCAACAATGCAGCAAGAGCAGCATGGGGGCCTACCCAAGAGAGTGACCAATGCAACGCCACCGCTGGGCCGCTACTACGACGTAGACGGTCGGCGGTTGCTTGTCCATCTATCGGGCAGCGGGGAACCGCCTGTGGTGTTTCTGGCGGGGGCCGGCACAGTGGGTCTGGACTATCTGATAGCCCAGGAGAAGGCTGCCCAGCTCTCCACAAGCGTGCTCTACGACCGCGCCGGCAGCGGGTGGAGTGACCCAATCAAGCTCCCCCGCACTTTGACTCAAGTGACCGATGAGCTCCGCGAACTGTTACGCGTCGTTGGCGTTCCTTCGCCCTATCTGTTGGTCGGCCACTCCCTCGGCGGCCTGTACGCCCGGCACTACGGGGTGCGCTTTCCCGACGAAGTAGCGGCGCTGCTGCTGCTGGACCCCGCGCACGAGGACTACAATGCCTACATGCCGGAGGAACTGACGAAAATGTGGGAGGGGTGGAGCAAGAAGCAACTCGGTCGACTGATGAACCTTGCAATCGCCGGTGCTTCCCGCACTGCTCTCGGCCGCGGTTTGCTACTGCGCGTGCCCGCTATCAAGCACTACCGCAAGCTCTACCGCGACCTGTTTGCGCAGGAGATGGCCGAGTGGCCTGCGGAGATCCGCGAGGTGCTCATAGAACGCCACGTCAGCCTGGAGTGGCTGTTGACCGGCGTGCATGAGTCCAGAAACGTCGATGAGCTCTATGATGAGATTCGCCACGCGGGACCGATGCCCGATGTGCCGCTGATCGTCCTCTGCTCCATGGGAACCGATGGCTTCAAAGAGGCGGTGTCCGCGGGCGTGTCCGAGTCACTGCTGCGCGAGGAAATCGACGGCAAGCGGCGTCTCTACACGGCGATGGTCGAATCAGTCCCCCGCGGCGAGATCCGATTAGTCGACGGCGGACACGTCACCATGCACTTCCGCCATCCCGAAGCTGTGGCCGAAGCGATCCAGGACTTGCTTCGCATAAACTCGCGACGTGACTCTTAATCAGCCGGCTGTTAGAGCGGCTTTTCTTTCATCTACTGGCTGCCGTTCCAAGCTTAATGATTCCTGCGCCGATGATTCCCAGAACTGCCGGCTTATGCCGGAATCAGAGCGCTCCTTTGACGCTTTTTGGTTCTTAGATCAGCGATTGGATGCTCGAACTTCACATCTGATGAACAAAGCCACGCAGTTCATATCTAACAGCCGGGCGTTTTGCGGATTGCAGGTGCAGACGGCGAGGTTGCTGGCCGCCCTCCTGATCGTCTTTTTATCCGGTGATAGTAGCCCAGCTTTTCAAGCAGACGCAGGCTCCCTGGGAGACAGGCGAGCAATAGTCGTGCAAGCGAGGTCTCGAATAGCGGTTGATGGACTCCTCAACGAACCTGACTGGCTCGAAACACCTTCAGTCGGCGAGATCGTTCAGCGTGAGCCCAAACCGGGTGAGAAGGCTAGCGAGCCGACTGAAGTCAAACTCCTGTACGATAGCGCAAACCTGTACATTGGCGTGACATGCTACGACTCGGAGCCGTCGCGCGTAGTCGCTACGCAGATGGCGCGCGACGCCGACCTCTCAGTAGACGACCACATAGACATTGTGATTGATACCTACCGGGACCGCCGCAACGGGTTTTACTTTGCGACCAATCCGCTGGGAGCGCTGGTGGATGGACTGATCATTGAGAATGGTCAGCTCAACATAGAGTGGGACGCGATTTGGGAAGCGCGGACTCGCAGGTTCGATCGCGGATGGACTGCTGAGTTTGCGATTCCGTTCAAGAGCCTGGGTTTCAATAAGGGGCAACAAGAATGGGGGTTTAACTTCTCTCGCACAATTAAGCGCAAGATCGAAGAAGATAGATGGGCATCGGCGCGCTTGGACGTGAGGTTCTTTCAGGTATCTGAGGCGGGGGAGATTTCGGGTTTCAACGAAGTCAAACAAGGACGCGGACTCGATATCCGACCGTTTGTGTCCGGCAAAGCGCTCGACAGCGACGCACTCGGAAACGACGTGAGCAGTAAAGCCGGCGTCGACATCTTCTACAACATCACCCCAAGCCTGAAGTGGACGACCACGCTCAACACCGACTTCGCCGAAACAGAGGTCGACAACCGGCAGATCAATCTCACACGCTTTCCGCTATTCTTCCCAGAAAAGCGCGCGTTCTTCCTCGAGAATACTGGCGTGTTCAGCTTTGGCAACGGGAGCTCCGACCTAATCCCGTTTTTCAGCCGCAGAATCGGCTTGCTCGAAGGACAGGAAGTGCCAATACTCGCCGGCACGAAACTAACCGGCACGGCTGGCCCCTACAACCTCGGCGTGCTCGCGGTGCGCACTCGCGACAGCGATCTGGTTGACGCCAAGAGCTTCTTCGTCGGACGCGTCAAGCGCAGCATATTCAAGCAGTCATACATCGGCGGCATCTATACCGAGGGCAACCCGGCAAACGATGGTTCGAGCCGGACCTTTGGCGGCGACCTGCGGTTGTTTACATCCAGCTTTCTCAAAAGGGATCAGAACTTCGGCGTTGAAGCTTTTGCGCTCAAGACCAACAACGAAGCGGCGAGCGGTAAAGACTCGTCTTACGGATTCGCGGTCAGCTATCCCAACGATCTGTGGAGCCTCCGCTTAGACTGGCGACACATCGGCGAGAACTTCCGGCCAGCGCTTGGATTCGTGCCGAGGGCGGGTGTCAACAGTCTCAACATCGCGGCTGAATTCGATCCGCGTCCCAAAAACTTTCTTAACGTAAGGCAGATGTTTCACGAGTTTTTCTTTACTCGCTTCACCCGTCTGGACAAAGGGCAAACCGAAAGCTGGCGATTGTTTACCGCACCAATCAACTACTCTTTGAATTCAGGAGAGCATATTGAGTTCAACTACGCACCTCAATTCGAAAGGTTGTTTGAACCATTTGAGATCGCGAGAGGCGTAGTGCTGCCTCCGGGGGACTATCGATTCACAAGATGGCGCGCAGAAGTTTTCACGGCTTCGAAGCGGCCGTGGAAGGTTGATGCGACGTGGTGGTTCGGCAGCTATTGGTCAGGCCATGCCGACGAAGTGAATACTGCTTTTCAGTACAAACTAGCGCCGCACTTTCAAGCGATTCTGAGTCTGCGACAGACATTTGCGCGATTGAAAGAAGGAAACTTTGTCGCCCGTATCTACAGCCTGCGCGTGAATTACTCCGTCTCTCCGTACCTGACGTTCTTCAACCTTGTGCAATTCGACAACGAGTCGCGGAACGTGGGCTGGCAGAGCCGGGTGCGTTGGATTCTGAGACCGGGCAACGAAGTATTTCTGGTTTTCAATCAGGGTTGGCTGCAGGAGGAAGTCGGCGGGTTCAGGTTCCGACCCGTCGAGACTCGGCTTTCGGGGAAGTTTCAGTACACGTTGCGCTTCTAACAGGAGTAGACATGAAACCAGACAGCACTTTGTTACTCAAGCGTAACGAGATTTCAGCCCTGCTCAACATTGAAGAATGCATGCAGGCGGTCGAACAAGCGTTCAAGCTATACGCTGAAGGCAAGACCGCGACGCCGGGCGTGCTTGGAATACCGGCGGTTGATGGAGGGTTCCACATCAAGGCCGGAATGTTGGAGCTTGACAGGACATACTTCGCTTGCAAGACCAACGCAAACTTTCCGCAAAACATGAAGCGCTTCCGCCTTCCTGCCTGCGACGACTTCTCCAAGTTCCGCATGTACGCCTTGCTTAGTTAGGAGTCCGGTTCAATGCGTGATGAAGCTCGCCGATGCTGGCGCACTGCTCAAGTAAGTCAACAACGACTTTGTTATATCTGATCAGCGCGGGATCCAGTTCTTGTTTATCTTCGCTATCAGCTCCTACCGCGGCGATGAAAGTCCCACGAGACACATTTTCACGTTTCAGGAAGTATCCTTTCGACGGCGTGCAAGTAATGCAGACGTCGCTCTCTGCAACCGCTGCCGCCAGATCATCGGCCGGTCCGACTTCAATATTGAGTTCTCTCGAAAGTTCATCCGCGAAGCGTCGATCCTGCTTTTGATCGATTTCCCACGCATACGCGCGCGAAAGCTGACGCACCTTCGCGATGGCCTTGAGCGAGATTCGGCCTTGATTCCCACAACCGCAAATAGTCGCCACTCTCGCATCAGTTCGAGCGAGATACTTTGCCGCGACGCCCGTCGCCGCCCCAGTTCGAATTATCGTAATCTCCATCGAGTCCATCAGGGCGAGCGGATAACCGTTCTGCCGTCGCAAAGCACGATGACTCCCTGGATGAGCGGTAACCCGGGCCGTACAACAGAGGAGGAGATAATCATATTCGACAGCACGGGGACGGCCCTGCAAGACGTGGCGGCGGCGGCAATTGTCTATGAGAGAGCTGTGAGCGCGAGGATAGGTTCGGTGATAAACCTGGCAGAATAGCTGCCGCCAGCATCCCTTTC
>DASRIZ010000648.1:0-28171 GCA_035649735.1 Blastocatellia bacterium
TTGGAGGCGAAGCCGACGCCGAGACCGAAATCGACGTTGCATTCGCACAAAAGAAAGGCAGCGGTAAGGCGGGCACCGGTTGCGTGCATACCGCCCCCGGCCACGGCCACGATGACTTTGTGATTGGCCAGCAGTATCGAGACCAGCTTGCAGCGGTGTATGACCGTCTTCGCGAGGCAGGTGTGCTTGGCGGACAGATGAAGGGCGCCGAAGTTTACTGCCCAGTCGATAACGCCGGTCGGTTCACCAGCGAGGTCGAACACTTCGCGGGACAATCTGTGTTTGAGGCCAACGAGCAGATCGTCGAGTTCTTGCGTGCGAACGGCGCGCTGGTCTTCACCGAAGAGTATCCGCATCGTTATCCGCATTGCTGGCGTTGTCACAACCCGGTGATCTTTCGCGCGACCCCGCAATGGTTTATCTCGATGGATCGTTCGACGGATGGTGGCCCCGGCCTGCGCGCCGCGGCGCTTCGGGAGGTTGAACGTGTCACCTGGATGCCGGCGTGGGGTCGTGACCGAATGCGCAACATGCTCAAAGGGAGACCCGATTGGTGCGTCTCGCGGCAGCGCGTGTGGGGCGTTCCAATCCCGGCTTTCTACTGCGCGGGGTGTGGCGAGACGATCGCCGACGAAAAGGTAATCGACCACGTTTCGTCGATCTTTGCAAAAGAGACCGCCGATGCGTGGTACGCCCGCGAGGCCGAGTATTTGTTGCCGGATGGCTTTGGGTGCCCAAAATGTGACGGTTCCACCTTTACAAAGGAGACGGACATCCTCGACGTTTGGTTCGATTCGGGTTCGTCATCGATAGCAGTGCTCGTAGCGGAGCGCCATCTACAGTGGCCTGCGGATGTATACATCGAGGGCCCCGATCAACATCGCGGATGGTTCAATTCTTCGCTGATGGTAGGGCTTGCCGCTCGTGACCAGGCGCCTTACAAAACCGTGATCACTCACGGATGGACGGTGGACGGCGAAGGCAAAGCGATGCACAAGTCCACTGGGAACGCGATTCCGGCGGACGAGGTGGTCAGCAAGCAGGGCGCGGAAATCATGCGGCTGTGGGTTGCGTCTTCGGACTACACGGAAGATGTGCGAGTCTCGCCGGAGATCTTGACCCGAATGGTTGATGCCTATCGCAAGCTTCGCAACACCGCCCGGTATGCGCTTGGTAACATTTCGGATTTCGATCCGGAGACCGATGAGGTCGCTCCGAGCCAGATGTGGGAGATCGATCGATGGGCACTTGCGGTAACCCGCGAAGTCACCCGCAAGGCCGTTGATTCGTACAAACGTTTCGACTATACCACGGTCTACCACGCTCTCTATAACTACGCGACGGTGACGCTTTCGAATGTGTACATCGACATCTTGAAAGATCGGTTGTACACGTTTGCCCCCAAATCTGTTGGACGCCGCAGCGCGCAGACGGCGCTGTTTCAGATCGTCGACGCGTTCGCGCGTCTTCTCGCTCCGGTACTGTGCTTTACGGCGGACGAGATTTGGGAGAATCTTCCCGGCAAACACGAAGCGTCAATACATCTGGCAGAGTTCCGGGATGGTGAGCCGCTCGAGGACGACGCAGTGTTATTGGAGCGTTGGAACGATCGGGACAAAGGCATCCTGTCCGTGCGATCGATTGTCCAGCAACATCTCGAAGTCGCTCGCAACCAAAAGGTAATCGGCGCCTCGCTGGAGGCAAGGGTTACGCTGACATTGGGTCCGGATCTATACCCGATCTTTAAAGAAATCGAAGAGATGTTGACCTCGATCTTCATCGTTTCACAGGTTGAGGTTGTTGAAGGATCCGAGGGCCTTGCGGTTAAGGTCGAACACGCCAGAGGCGCCAAGTGCGAGCGATGTTGGAACTGGTCAGAAACCGTTGGCCAGGACCCTGGATTCCCAACAATCGACGCTCGCTGCGTCCGCCAACTCAAGGAAGGATGGGGATTATAAGGGTCCGTGAATACGCCGGCTCTCGGAGAGCTTGCAGTTGACGACCCAAACACTCATCCTTAGAGGCGGCAACAAAAGAGGCGCAGCAAAGTAAGCAGGAGTTATGTTAATGAGTTCAGAAGTAATAGCGGCCAAGGCGCCAACACTAAAGATCTGGTATCTGAGCATAGCCACGCTTGTGATGATGTTTGACCAAGTCACAAAGTACCTGGTCGCAGTAAAACTCAGTGACGGCGACGAGGTCGACATAATCCAGGGATTTTTCAAGTTGAGCTACACCGAGAATCCAGGGATCGCTTTTGGAATGCTGAACAACGGCAACGTGAAGTGGCTGCTCGTAGCCATTTCTGTAGCTGCGATAATGGTCGTCATTTACTACATGCGGCGCACGCCGAGCTCAAACACCTTGCTGCTGTGGTCGCTTTCGCTACTCGCCGCAGGAATATGCGGGAACCTCATCGACCGTGTGCGGTTAGGCCGGGTCATTGATTTTATTTTGCTTTATTACAAGGACTATCAGTGGCCCGTGTTCAACATCGCGGACACTGCTATAACAATCGGCGCGGCGTTGATGGCCATTGAGCTTTTCCTGGCGCCGCAGGCGGAACGGCCTGCTGTGGTGGTCGAGCCCGCCGAAGCGCCAAACGCCGAGAGTCAGTAGTGTCATTGGTCATTAGTCATTTGTCGTTGTCTGTATTAAGCAAATAGAAAATAGCGAATATCATGTTTCCCGAATTGTTCAGAATACCCGGACTCGGAATTCCAATCGCAACATACGGAGTATTGCTTGCGATAGGTTTTATCGCGGCGCTGTGGCTCATCGCCCAATTGGCGGCACGCGACGGTTTGCCGAAAGATCGCATTTATGATCTTGGTTTATACATCCTGGCGTCGTCGCTCATTGGATCGAAGTTGTTGATGGTGATCACCGAATGGAGTGATTATCGCGGCGAGTGGCGACGAGTATTGTCGTTTGATCTTTGGCGTTCGGGTGGAGTCTTCTACGGGGGATTCCTGATTGCGCTTCTGGTAAGCGTAATCCTGATGCGTAAGTGGCATTTGCCCTGGCGCAAGACTTCCGACGCGTTTGCGCCAGGCGTTGCCCTGGGCCATTCGATTGGGAGGTTGGGGTGTTTCTCGGCGGGGTGTTGCTGGGGTAAGCCCACCAATTCCTGGATAGGCGTCCATTTCTCGGCGAAAGCGAACGAATTGACAGGCGTCCCGATTGACTCCGCGCTGGTTCCGACACAACTGATTGAAGCCGCGGCAAACCTCGCGATCTTTGGTTTCTTGATGTGGTTGAGAAAGCGTCGCGTGTTTGACGGGCAAATAATCTATTCGTATCTGATGATCTACGGCGTCGCGCGATTCACGATAGAATTCTGGCGCGATGACCCTCGCGGCGAACTGCTGGGTCTTTCAACTTCTCAGTTTATCTCAGTGATAATGTTTGGACTCGGTCTGGTTATGACCATTTACTATTGGCGCCGGCGGTCCAATCAAAGAACTGCTCCCGGTCACGATATCGCCGCGCAAGTCTCGTAGGAATCTGCAGGGGTGGTTTCGTGGCCGCGCTGATGAAGGCACCTGTCACACTTCTCAAAGCGCAGTGCGATTACTACTTCCTCTAAGCTCTTGTGAGTGCTGATTCTCAACTCTTTAGCGTCCGCGGCGAAGCAGTCGGCCTGCGACTCGATTCATTCCTGGCCTCCTACCTAAAGGAAGTAAGCCGCACACGAGTTCAACGCGCTATTACCGACGGCGACATCCTGGTAAACGAGCGTGTAGCAAAGCCGAGCTATCGGCTTCATGATGGCGATCGAATTGAAATCGATCTGCCCGAGCCTCCTCCCGTCGATCTGACGCCTGAAGCAATTCCGCTGAACATCGCCTATGAAGATGATGATTTGATCGTCATAAATAAACCGGCAGGGATGGTCGTGCATCCCGGCGCGGGAATCGATTCAGGCACACTGGCTCACGCCCTGGTTTATCATTTCGACGAGCTTTCGGGTAACGCAGGCCGAACTAGGCCGGGCATCGTTCATCGGCTCGACAAAGAGACGTCAGGATTGCTCGTGGTCGCCAAGAATGACGTTGCGCACGAACGTTTGTCGGATCAGTTTCGCGATCGACAGGTGTTTAAGATGTATAGTGCGCTTGTGTACGGCCGGGTTTCCAAGGAACGGGGCGAAATAGAGGCGCGCATCGGCCGCAGCCGGCACAACCGGACTCGGATGAGCGTTCTACGAGGCGGCGCCGGCAGAACCGCTCACACGATCTTTGAGGTCGCCTCTCGATTTCAAGACTTCACGTTGTTAGATGTTCGGATCAAAACCGGCCGCACCCATCAAATCAGGGTACACCTTGCGCATATTGGTCATCCGGTTGTTGGAGACGCTACTTATGACGGAGGTCGCGAGAACTCGATACGCGACGTGGCGATCAGACGCAGCGTACAGGCGCTGGGGCGGCACTTTCTGCACGCGTCGGAGCTCGCTTTCTCTCATCCGCGCTCAGGGGAGCGGTTGAAGTTCACTGCGCCCTTGCCCCACGAACTCGGGTCGCTGCTGGAGTCGGTTGGCTAGAATAATGCGGGTCGCGCTGACGTACCATAGACTGTCCAGTCTGTGGAGTTTATGGTGCGTTCACAACTCAATGCCCACAGACTGGACAGTCTATGGTGCGTCACAACTCGGCGCGCGAGTGTAAAGTTGATTACTCGGCCAGCCAAAAGCCGGATATGTGGGCCTAATCGTAGCCTCATTGTTCGCAGTACAGACAACGCTCCGTCCTGTAACGGGACATTCTACCTGTATCTATTGCGGAACCCGGGTTGCGTGTCTATGAAGGAGCCCAGGCGCTGCACTGGCTTGAGCGTGCCGACGCGTTGTGCAGACTCGGGCGTTGATAAGGAGGGTTGAACAATGAATACGAGACTGAAAGCACTACCGATGCTCTTGTGCCTCTCGGTTGTGCTTGCATCGTCAATTTTCGTCACACAACAAGTCGCGGCGGACAACGATACCGAAATGGTAACCTTCACCGAACCAGTGATGGTTGGAGGCACGCTGCTCGAAGCTGACACCTATAGATTGGTCTGGAATGAGACCGGAACTCAGGTGCAGGTGAGCATTATGAAGGACACGAAGACCGTGGCGACTGTTCCGGCGACACTGGTGATTGGGAGAAGCAATTACCACGGCGCCATTCAGACAAGGACCCTAGGCGATAACTCTCGGGTACTTGAGAAAATTACCTGGAAGAAGAAGGCCTTAGTCTTTGAGGCCTCAAGCTAGGGCGTATAAGTCTCGACGCCAAAAGCGAGCGCAGTGTAATGCTGCGCTCGCTTTTTTATCCGCCCGCTGCGACATCAGTCGAACATGGTCCCCCCACGAAATCCCGAGTTGTGAGTCGCACAGCTTGTCCTCTATAATTTTGCTTCGATTAGCATCGCTGGTCGACACCCTGTGCATCAGACCCTTCGGAGGTTCCCCGTAGCCACATGACTCGATCTTCATCGCTCGCGGTTTCAATTGCTGCCCTGTCCCTGGTTGTTGGGTCCGCTGTTTTCGCTCAGAAGCCGGCGACAAAGCCGACGGAAACCGCCCCTCAAACCCAGCAGCGCGATGATCCGCCGCAAAAAATCGGAGTACTCGAAGTACGTTTACCAATCTCGGCAAAGCAGGATAAGAAGTTTATGCCGGGTCTTACTATCAATAATTTCGAGGTCTTTGAGGACGGAAAGCGGCAAAAGATCGAGAAGTTCATTGCGCCGAGCCAATTGCCGCTCAACATCGCCCTGCTCATCGACACCAGTAACAGCGTAAAGCTCAAGCTGCCGTTTGAAAAAGAGGCAGGCGAGGACTTCGTTGCTACAGTTACCACATATCGCCGCAAGGATAAGATTCTGCTGACCTCGTTCGATTCAGACGTGGAGCTCCATCAGGACTTCACCGACAATCAGGAACAGCTTATTCATGCGCTCAGGAAACTCAAGGCCGGCGGTTATACAAAGCTCTATGACGGCGTTTATCGGATAATCGAAGAAAAGATGGCAAACCTTCAGGGAACCGACGCGCGTCGCATTATAGTGGTTCTCTCGGACGGCGAGGACACTGCAAGCGAGCGCACGCTCAGAGATGCGATCGAGATGGCCCAGCGTTATGACGTCACGATCTTCGGAATAAGCACAAAGAACTTTAAGGGCGTAGAGTCGGGGATGGTGGATAACGCAGACGACAAAGAGCTCCGGAGACTCTGCGAGGATACGGGAGGCCAGGTGTTCCTTCCATCGCAGAAGATCGAACTGTTCAAATCGTTCACCCAGGTCGCGCAAGACTTAAGACAAGAATACGTGCTGTTTTACACGCCGACCAATCAGGCAAAGGCCAACAAGAGGCGTGAGATCAAGGTGAAACTGGTTGGCGTGGATGGGCGTCTCTATCACAAGCAGGGATACGTTTATTAAGGGTTCAGATATGGCATCAACAAAGGTCGCTGCTGTGCTAATCGCGATTGGCGTGCTCGCCGGAATAAGCGTCGCGCAAAGACCAAAGCCTGTACCTCAACCTCCCAACCGGGGGGCACAGAGCGGGCAGACGACAAAACCTGATCCTAGAGGGCAGGATAAGAACCGGGACGATGAGGTTGTCTCAGGCGATGAAGCGGTGCGATTGGGCACGGACCTCGTAAACGTTCTGTTTACCGCTGTCGATCGCAATAATCGGGTCATCGGCGACATCAGGCAGGACGAGGTCGTCATTTTGGAAGACGGCCGGCCTCAGCAGGTCTTCACTTTCAAACGCGAAACCACGCTGCCGATCAACATTGCAATTCTGATGGACCTGTCAGGCAGTCAGGAATATACGTTTCCTCAGGAAAAGATCGCCGCGGGAGAGTTTCTTCGTTCGATCATTCGGCCCGGTAGAGACTTTGCGGCGATACTTACGTTTCAGGATGACGTCGAGCTGGTGCAGGGACTGTCGTCGCGTACCGACACACTGAACCGCGCGTTTGATGCGATTCAGTATTCTCGGCGTTTCGGTTCGGTAGGCACCCGGCATCAGGCCACGGCGCTCTATGACGCGATTTACATAACCGCGGATGAGATCCTGGCGCACGATGATATTCGCAGGAGCGGTCCCGACGAGCAGGTTACTCGTCGCGCGATCATTCTGCTTACCGATGGGGTCGATAACGCAAGCAGCCGCAAACTCGACGAGGCAATCGATCGGGCGTGGCGAGCAGGCGTAATCATTTACTCGATAGGCATTGGCGACCGGTTCCGGTTCGAAGGAGTTCGCGAAGACGTGTTGAGGCGGCTTGGCGAAGAGACCGGCGGAAGGGCCTACTTTCCCAGAGGCGCCGAGGATTTGCTGCAGGATTTTCGCCAAATAGAGACCGAACTACGCAGCCAGTATCTGGTCGCGTATTCGCCTTCAAACTCGACGCACGATGGGCGCTTTAGGCGTGTCGAAGTGCGAGTCAACGCGCGGCCCGATGCGCGCATTATTCATCGCCGCGGTTATTACGCGGCAACGGAAGAAGTGAAGAAATGAAGTTAGCAAGATTTAGATTTGTAGCAACGTTAGTATCAATCCTGGTTTTACTTTCGGTGTCCCTGAGTTTCGCGCAGAACCAACAGCCACCTCCAAAGACAGGGCAGGAGAAATCCGACAAGAACAAAAAACCTGCCGAACAGGAAGGAGAGCAGGACGATCAGATCGTCAAGCTTGGAACTCAGCTGGTAACGGTTCCTTTCAATGTTACCGACAAGAAGAATCGTTACATAAACGATCTTTCAAAAGACGACATCGAGGTCCTGGAAGACAACAAAGGACAAGAAGTCTTCTCCTTTGAACGCCAGACCGATTTGCCGATCACCATTGCGATGCTGATAGACATCTCGGGCAGCCAGGAGTGGACGCTCCCCGAGGAAAGAGCGGCAGGACAGCGCTTCTTTCGCAAAGTGTTGCGGCCAAAGAAAGACCTCGCTGCGGTTGTGACTTTTGAGCACGAGTCAATTCTGGTGCAGGACTTGACTTCGGATATTGAAAAGCTTCACCGGGCGCTTGACGACGTGCGACTCCCGGCACAAACGGCGACAATGGGGCGCCGGGGCGGCACACCACCGATAAACAATTCGGGAGTGGGCTCGACCGCGATGTTTGATTCGATCTATTCCGTGTCATCGGATCTGTTGAGAAGAGAGGCGGGGCGGCGGGTCATAATCCTGGTGACCGACGGCGCGGATACGTCGAGCGGCGTCAAGATGCGAGAAGCAATCGAACGGACATGGCGCAGCGAGATCATCGTCTATTCGATCGGCATCGGCGGTCCGATGGGCGTGGATTCCGGGACGCTCAAAAAGATCGCCTCCGAAACCGGCGGCCGCGCCTTCTTCCCCAGGAACGAAGAGGATCTCGATAAGGCTTACGCTCAGATAGACGAAGACCTGCGTTCTCAATATATCCTGGCTTACACCCCTGCGAATCCCTCCAAAGATGGTTCATTCCGGACAATTCAGCTCAAGGTTAAGAACCATGGAGATTTGACGGTGCGACATCGGAGAGGATACTTCGCGCCGACGCAAGGTCGTTCCTAGAAGGCGAACAACGCGCCCTGAGCAATCCGCGTTGAGTAGGCGCTTTGATCCATCGTCAGATAAACGCCATCAACCTGGTCGTTGCGGGCTCGAAATTCTCTCGCGTGTTCTTCTGACCAGAAGAACAATGAGTTTCGTCAGTAGGCGTGGGTGATGTTTGGCTCGGTGAACGTCGCCCAGTCTATCTCGGGCTCGAACACCAGAAGCCCGGCGCTGCCGGCGATGATCTGATGCTTCAGGTCGCTGCCGAACGTCACCCGCATAGGTCGTGCGCAATGTCCGCACTCCGTCTCGATTTCAATCGACAACCGCTTTTTTCGTAATCGCCCTTGCACGAAGGGCACCGCTATCGCGTCTTCCGCTCAAGCCGCGAAAATTCGTTCACCGGTACTAAAAGACAGACGATGCGGTGTCTCGGCTGCGGTTACAGGATAGGCCCATGTTACGTCTCCCCGACTATCTCGAACCAGGAAGAAGAGCTTCTCTTCGAGCTCGGCGAGGATTGAAGCCACGCGCCGCAGTGGAATGTGCAGCTTCTCCGCAATCATTTTAGGAGGGATCGGCCCGCCCAGCCTCGGCAGATGTTTCACGACGAAGTACCGCACGAGGTGATGTTGACGGGTCATGAAACTAAGTCGGGTTTTCATCGACTGCGGGATCTTGCTCAACTGATCTTCCCACTCGGTTCTTGGCATGGATGTAAACTTACGTCCGCGTCCGATCAATACTGTTTCACCCATTGTTGTCTCCGTTGTTCGTGCGCTACCTCTTGACTCTACCGATCACCGATAACGACCGCCCCACCCCCGATGGTTGACCCTTACCTTCCCGGCGGTAAGAAAAGAACAGCTCATTCTGGTGCATAGTGCAATAATCGGCTACGTGAATATTGTCTTCGCTAAAGCCACAAAAGATTAACTGCTGAACATTGGCCGCGCGAATGTCCAGATAAGCCTTGCCGATTTCCGTGGAGTCCGCCAGCAGATTGCGCCAGTAGCCGAATTCTTTCTTGTACCTCCCGATGACATCCTCCCCTACCTCATAGCATTCGGCGCAGGCAGCAGGTCCAAGCGCGGCGATGCAGTCGCGGGGACTTACACCGTGAACCAGCATGAGATCCGCAACCGCGCGTTCGGTAATGCGTCCGGCCGTGCCGCGCCACCCCGCGTGAATCGCAGCGATCGTGCCGGTCTTTGTGTCTCCGATCAACACCGGCAGGCAATCAGCGGTCTGAACCGCGAGCAATACATCGGTGATTCGAGTGATCATCGCGTCGCAATCAGGTTGAGGCCCGCTCGTTTGGTCCGCCGATTCGACCGTGAAACGATCAACCGAATGCGTTTGCCGTCCGGTCATGATCCGCGCGTTTGCTGTCCCCATCGCATTCAGGAAGCGTCGCCTGTTCTCGGCGACGTTTTCCGGAGCGTCGCCTTTGAAATACGCGAGACTCAACGCATTCGAAGGCAGCGCGCTGACGCCGCCGAGCCTGGTGCTGAAGGCGTTAACGAAGCCTGCTTGTTCCAGCGGTTCGCACACCAGTATTGCGATTCTGGCCTTTCCGCCTGGAATCGCAACGTCGTGTTCACGCATAGTGAATGTGTTTTCAAATTGCAATGATTCCTCTACCGGGTCTTGCATAATCAACCTATGCTAAGCTGGCGGCGATGCCGGTCGCAAGGTATCTCTTAGTCCGAAAAACTTCAGTTTGTCTGACATGGATAATACTGTGTTAGAATTCGGCAAGATTGATCGTAAACGGTGCGTTATGAATAACAGGAACAGATTGCTCATAAACATCGCCGGAGTCTTCGTCGTTTCCATCATCGGCGCCATATTGATGATGGGCCTCGATCTCGGTGGTACTCGCTGGCTTAAGTTCCTCCTCTATGTTTTCTTCTTCGCCTCGATCTCATCACCTGCCGTTTTCTCATCCCGATACAGTTGCAGCGTAACGCTGCGTCGCCTGCGTAAGCGAAGCTGAGAGTGTAGCCGGCTCGACTTAATACACGCAGCCTTCGAAGCCCGTTCAGTTGACACTGTCGCTGAGCACGGCTTACGCTCTCGTTTTCTCACGAATAGATGAAAGGTGCCTGTGATGCTCGACATAAATTTTGTACGAGATAATTACGACCTGGTAATGAGGAAGCTGCAAGCCCGAGGTTTCTCGGCAGAAACGCTCGAGCGCTTCAACCAACTCGAAACCGAGAGACGGTCGAACATTCGAAAGGTCGATGACCTTAAAGCGGTGCGCAACCGCGAGAGCCAGGAAATCGGCGCACTGATGAAAGCCGGACGCAAGGATGAGGCGGAGTCGCGCCGGTTGGAAGTTCGGAGGATCGGGGACGAGATTGCAGAAAGCGAAGCGGCGTTAAACGCGATCAAGGAGGAATTGAACAACCTGATGATCGGGCTCCCGAACCTTCCTCACGACAGCGTGCCGATCGGGTCGGACGAGTCGGCCAACCAGGAAGTCAAGCGCTGGGGAACGCCCCGAAGTTTTGATTTCGAGCCTCGTGACCACGTCGATCTGGGTACGGCGCTCGGGATACTGGATCTTGAACGAGCAACAAAGATTTCCGGGGCTCGTTTCGCAATTCTTACCGGCAAGGGTGCGCGCCTCGAGCGTGCACTGATCAACTTTTGCCTGGCGATACAAACGAAGAGGCACGGTTACCAGGAGGTATTGCCGCCGTTCATAGTCACGGCAAAGACTTTGTTCGGCACCGGCCAGCTTCCGAAGTTCGAAGCCGATCTGTTCAAACTCACGGACGAGCGTGGGCTATATTTGATCCCGACCGCTGAGGTACCGCTGACGAATATTTATGCCGATGAGATACTTGACGGTATTCGATTGCCGATCAAGATGACCGCCTATACGCCGTGCTTCAGATCGGAGGCGGGAAGCTACGGGAAAGACACCCGCGGCCTGATTCGCCAACATCAATTCGACAAAGTAGAGTTGGTGAAGATTACCCGGCCCGAAGAGTCTTATGATGAGTTGGAATCGCTGACACACGATGCCGAGGCGGTACTTGAGGAGCTGGGGCTTCCGTATCGCCGAGTCGCGTTGGCTACCGGGGATCTCGGATTCTCGTCGGCCAAAACTTACGACATCGAGGTGTGGCTTCCCAGCCAGAACAGCTATCGCGAGATTTCGTCTTGTTCGAACTGCGAAGCGTTTCAAGCGCGCCGAGCAGGCATCCGATTCAGGCGCGATCAAAAGGCGAAGCCGGAATTCGCCCACACTCTGAATGGCTCGGGGCTCGCGATTGGGCGGTTATGGCTTGCGCTGGTCGAGAATTATCAACAGGCCGATGGCTCGGTGGCAATTCCGGAAGCACTCAGGCTTTACATGGATGGCGATGAAACGATAGAACGTTAGAAAGAAAGCGAGCCACCATACGACAGCACCAGAAGCCGTAGAGAGGGTTCTGACTCGGTTAAAGTCGCGCGTTCAGCGTTGTGGCTATCGACCGTTCCGGCTTTGCTGCCCGGATCACTGAGTGGACGATGCCTTCAACTTCCGGCGCGCGTATCATCCGGTGCTGCGTACGGTGGCTCCAAGAGAACACCAACAGGCGTCTCAAGCTTCCGTCGAGGTTAAAGGCACCGTTCGTGCCAAGGTGCCCTACTGATTCAAACCGTTAGCGCTAAAGAGCTTCCTGAAACTCATTCATCGAGCCGTCCGGATGTGCACTCTCAGATTGACCATAAAGAATTGAACGCGTTGATCATTTTGACCGATAGATCGTTGTTGAACAGCGGGATAACTTGCGGCTGCGCGCGAGGCGTTGATAAGCTACGCCTCGTTTTCACGAGAGGAGACTGAATGGGTCAACGATTACTTCGAACGGTCCTCGCCCTCGCCGCGGTACCGGCGCTGTTCGCGCCTGGTTCGTTTGCTGGTGCATCCGACAAATCCGCGGTACCCGATTTCATCGCAGCCCGCGACGAGGTTGTCAATATCCTGTCAGGTTTCGTGCGCATCGATACCAGCAACCCGCCGGGTAACGAGACCAAGGGCGCCGAGTACCTCAAATCGATACTCGATCGTGAGGGTATTCCGTCTGAGATTTTTGAGATGGAACGCGGACGAGGCAACATCGTCGCCCGTCTCAAAGGAAACGGCAAAAAGAGACCAATTCTGCTGATGGGGCACATTGACGTCGTGGGCGTGGAGCGCGAGAAATGGACGGTCGATCCCTTCGGCGGCATCGTCAAAGACGGGTATCTATACGGCCGCGGTGCGTCGGACGACAAAGGAATGACCAGCGCCTGCCTGGAAGTGTTTCTGCTGCTACATCGTCTAAAAGTACCGCTCGATCGCGATGTCATCTTTCTTGCTGAAGCAGGCGAAGAGGGAACGTCGAGCGTTGGAATCGATTTCATGGTGCAGCAACATTGGGACAAGATCGAGTGCGAATACGCGCTCAACGAAGGCGGCATGATCTACGCGCCAAACGGCAAGGTGAAGTATGTGGGCGTTGCGACTACCGAGAAAGTGCCGCGCGGTTTTAAACTGGTGGCAAAAGGCACAAGCGGTCACGGTTCCGTTCCGCGTCTGGACAATGCGATTACCCATTTGTCGGCAGCGGTTGCAAAGGTCGGCAACTGGCAGCCGCCGATGCGCTTAAACGAAACCACTCGGGCATTTTTCTCGCGCCTGGCGAAGATCAGCCCGCCGGAAGAAGCATATCTCTATGCGCATCTTGAAGACCCGGCGAACGGCGAGATGATTCAGGAAAAAATTCGAACCGCCAACCCCACCTACAACTCCATGCTGAGAACGTCGATCGTCCCGACAATCATAAAAGGCGGGTTTCGCAGCAATGTCATTCCGGGCGAGGCGGAAGCGACGCTGGACGTACGCGCGGTTCCGGATGAAGACATCGACGCGCTTGCGGCGGCGCTCCGCAAACTGATCAACGACGCGGCAGTCGAGGTGATTCCGCCTGCTTCGCGCGGCCGGCCCGCGACGCCGCCGTCGAAGCTGGAAACGGATATGTTCCGAGCCCTTGAAAGCACCCAGGCAAAGCTGTTTCCGGGCACCGCAACGTTGCCGCTTATGCTGACTGGTGCGACCGACTCCGCGCAGCTTCGGGCGAAGGGCGTGCAGGCCTACGGTCTTGGAAGCGTGGCGGGTGACCGGGAGCGAGCAAGCGTGCACGGCAACGATGAGAGGATTTCGGTGGAAGGGCTCGGCAAGTTCGTCGAATTTATCTACTGGACTGTGATCGATGTCGCCGCCTCGAAATAGAATTCGACACTAATAAGGTGTCGAACTCGGTTGCCCTAGGTTGAACGACAACTCTAGTCCTGTGAAATGATCGCGATGAGGCGTGTTTTACTGTGTGGGATCTGGTGTGTCTCGATTCTGCGATTCACCTCGCCTTCAAGTTTCGCCATCAGCTCTGGCCCGCAATAAAGCATCAGCCTTTGTGCCGGTTTCAATCGCCCGATTAACAACGGCAGCACAAGTTCAGCCCGATCGAGAGCACGGCTTGTGAGGATCTCCTGGCCGGCCCAATCGTATTCATCCAACCTCGCGGTCACAACTTTCAGGTTGTCCAGGCCTAACTCATCTTTTACTTCTTTCAGGAAAAGCGACTTTTTGTTATTCGAGTCGAGAGCGGTCACCAGCAGTTGCGGCTTCGCAACCGCAAGCGGGATTGCCGGAAAGCCCGCGCCGCTCCCGATGTCGAGCAGCGTTCGCTCCCCGCCGATGAAGCTTGCTCCAAAGAGTGACTCGGCATAGTGCAGCCTCGCCGCTTCATCCGGCTCAATAATTCGTGTGAGGTTCAGCCGCTGATTCCACCGGCGGAGCATTGAGTAATGCGTTATCAACTGCCTCCGCTGTCCTTCGTCCAGCGAATCGATGCCGAACTTTGAGAGAGCTTCATCGAGCGCCGATTTGAATTCGTTGGCTTGATCGCTGCTCATCGATTCCTCGTTGTTGTTGTTGCTTTCGGGGTTCTCTCATTAGAATACCTTTGCAGTCTTAATACAATCGAGGGAAGGGCGGCACACTTGAAGATCAAGGCCATATCGTTTGACTTTTGGTACACCCTATTTACTGAACAGCCCGGAGCGTTCGGGCTCCAGCACCGGCGACGTTTCTTGAGTGAGATATTCCCGGAGCACCAGCCTCGCCTCGAGACTGACTTCGCTCGCGCTTGCTCGATCGAGGCCGAGACGCATCACCGAATCTGGCAGGAGGAGCATCGGACGCTGCCGGCATTGGAGCGTGTCAGCGCAATTCTGACACACCTCGAGATTCCGGTGTCCGAACCCGTGCTTGCTACCATTGTTGCGCGGTTCGAAGAGGGGATTCTTGAACGCCCGCCGGTGCTGATCGACGGGGTGCGCGAAGCGCTATCCATTCTCGCGGGTCGCTATCGGCTGGGGATTATCTCTGATGTTGGCTTTTCGCCTGGCCGTGTACTAAAGCAGGTGCTCGCGGACAACGAGCTGCTCGAGTTTTTCGACTCACTGGTTTTCTCGGATGAAGCCGGCCGCGCAAAGCCTCACATCGAGGTGTTCGAACTAACCGCCCGATCGCTCTCAGCGGAGCCCGGTGCGATGGTGCACATCGGTGATCTCGAACGAACGGACATCGCTGGCGCCAAGCTGGCTGGTTATCGCGCGATTCGGTTCACCGGGATAACGCGGATGGAAGAGGGCGAGACGACGATTGCTGATTTCGTCACCGACAAGTGGAGTGACATTCCAAGGCTGGTTGAGATGCTGGACGAGGAATCCGAATGAAAGTTCTAAGCTTGCGCGAAGCAGAGGCATCACGGGACATCGATATCAAAATGATGGCCACTCGCTCGTCACGCTATCGAGTATTTGGAACGTCGGAAAGGATCGAGCTCGATGAGATGGCCGTTGTTGATTTGCGCGACGGAGTTGAACCGCCCGAGTTCGCGCTGCAATTTACCGTGCTCGATCGACACCCAATGAAAGCTGTTTGCCTCGTAAGGAAGACCGGCGAGTCTGATGTACCGTAGACTGTCCAGTCTGCGGTCGGTCGCATGCGCCGTTATTCCCATTCAATTGTCGAGGGTGGTTTGGAGCTGATATCGTAGACGACTCTATTCACGCCGCGGACCTCGCTCACAATTCGGGATGAAATTCGCTGGAGTACATCGTAGGGCAGGCGGGCCCAATCTGCAGTCATTCCATCGAGCGATTCAACTGCCCGAATTGCGATCGCGTTGTCATAAGTTCGCATATCTCCCATCACTCCGACGGTCGAGACAGGCAGCAGAACCGCGAACGATTGCCAGACCTTGTCGTAGTGGTCCGCACGGCGGATCTCTTCAATGACGATCGCGTCGGCCTCCTGCAGCAGGGCGACGCGATCGGCGGTCACTTCGCCGAGTATCCGAACGGCGAGCCCGGGCCCCGGGAACGGCTGGCGGCTGATTATCTCTTCTGGCAAACCCATCTCGCGGCCGACTCTTCGCACTTCGTCCTTGAACAGCTCCCGGAGCGGCTCGATCAATTTAAGGTTCATCTTCTCAGGCAACCCACCGACGTTGTGGTGAGACTTGATTACCGCCGACGGTCCCTTCACTGACACGGATTCAATTACGTCGGGATAAAGAGTGCCCTGGACCAGGAAGTCTTCGTGGCCGAGCTTTCGCGCTTCCTCTTGAAAAATCTCGATGAACTCGTTTCCGATGATCTTGCGTTTGCGCTCCGGGTCGATAACACTCGCGAGCCTGGTCAAGAAACGCTCACCCGCGGCGACGCCGATGACGTTGAGATCCATCTCGCGATAAGCTTCGAGAACTTCTTCAAACTCATTCTTGCGCAGCAGCCCGGTGTCCACGAAGATGCAAGTCTGCCGATCGCCAATCGCTCGGGCTACGAGCGCCGCGGCGACCGAGGAGTCGACCCCGCCCGACAATCCGCAGACTGCCCGGCCGTCGCCGACCCGTCGCTTGATGTCTTCGACAGTCGTCTCGATGAATGACGCCATCGTCCAGTCGCACCGTAAATGGCAGACATTGACCAAAAAGTTACGAAGTATCTCTTTTCCTTGAGGGGTGTGCGCGACTTCGGGATGAAACTGTACGCCGTAGAGTTTACGCTTGGGATCTTCGACGGCGCCGATTGCTGCTTCGGTCGCCGCAGTGATGGTGAATCCGTCAGGCGGCCGGCTTACATAATCGCCGTGGCTCATCCAGACCTTCAAGGGCGAATCCAGACCCGCGAGCAACTGGCTCTCAGCCTTCACTGCTATCTCGGCCTGACCATATTCTCGTCTGTTTGAGGGCTTGACCTCGCCTCCGAGGAAGTGAGCCATCAGTTGAACGCCATAGCAAATACCGAGCACCGGTACACCCATTTGAATGACATTGGGATCGGGATGCGGAGCATTGTTCTCATAAACCGATGACGGCCCACCTGAGAGGATGATCGCTTTAGGTTTCTTGCTGCGGAGTGCTTCGGACGCAATGTTGAAAGGGACGATTTCGGAGTAAACGCCAAGCTCGCGTACTCTGCGAGCGATCAGTTGAGTGTACTGTCCGCCAAAGTCGAGGATGATGACGAGTTCGTGCTCTGAGCTCATGAGATTGATTGAGGATTATAGGGACGTGTCGGCGAGGGTGTAAAGCACACACATTGGCGAGTAGTGCGTCAGTTCGAGGGTCGGCTACTCGGATTGCGCGCCACTTATTTGGACTGCGCCGCCCTTTTCTGCATTTGACGATTCTCGCACGCGTGGCGGCGCTTTCCGCTTGCGCTCGTGTTCCAGTGCTTTCCCGACAAACCACAAAAGCGCCGCCACGCCTGCGCAAGTCACCGAATGCGGAACGGTGCGGCGCAGTCCAAATAGTCGCTTCTGACTAGTTTCTGGCCCGCATCAGCTCTTCACCGCCATGTAAGGTCGCTTCACGTACTGCGTCGCAAGCTTGTGCGAGTCGAAGACGTTCTCGCGTTTCAGCACCATCTGATACTCAACCATCGCTTCCTCTCGTTTTCCAAGCGCATCCAGCGCCTCGCCCACGTGCAGATGCGCAAACGAAACCAGTCCGGAATTGGACTTCGGCCACCGCTGGACGTCTTTGTACCGAGCAATAGCCCCGGCGTAATCCTGCTTTGCCAGAAGCGCCTCGCCCCAATAAAAATTCACCAGGTCGATAGCTTGAGTGCCAACACGTTCGTCCTTTAACAAATCCGCAAACGCGCGTGATCCTTCCTCCGCGCGGTTTGTCCTGTAAAGCATCGACGCCCGCTCTACGCCGAACAAATAGTTTCTAGGATATTGGTTGACCATATGGCTGATTATCTCGAGAGCGCGCTCGAGATTATTCTCTTTGCTGTATATACCGAGCAGTACAACGCGCGCGTCGTCCGCGGTAAACTTTCCTTCTCTGGTTACGCGCTCGAGATGCTCGATTCCTTTTTGCTTTGAGCCCTTGAGTCCCGCCAAACGCGCCAGAAACTTCAGACCTCCGGGCAGACTGTCTATCACGTATTCATAAAGACCGATGCTCAAGTAAGCGTCGATGTACCCGGGATCGAGCTTGATAACCTGTCGTTGAATCTTAATCGATTCGTTGGCGTCACCAATCGCGCGTGTAAAACTGCGTTTGACCGACGTGCCGTACGCCGCTCTGATTCCCAGAGCGGACGCGTTGTAGTAGAGCGCTTCCACATCCTTCGGGTTCTTCGCCAGGCGAGCACGAGCGGCGGCAATCGCCTGCCGGATGTAATCGTTGAAATCTCGATCGCGCTTCGGATCGACTTTGTCTTCGTCCTTGTCCTGAGCATAGAACGATTCGCCGGTATAGACAGAAGTACTCAGCCGCCGGCTCTGATATAAGGTTTCGAGCCACAGATTGTTTGCAAGGTATACGTAGCCGGCCGGGTGATCGGGCGCCAGCCTGGTCATCTGCAAGAATCGCTCGCGCGCTGTCTTGTAGTCGATGTTGTACACCGCATTGAATCCTTCGATTCGCAGCCGATCGAACTCGGAAAGATCACTCTTCTGCGCGCCTGCGGGCGACTCTTGCGGCGAAGCCTGGAGCCGCGTCGCTGACGTGACAGAATTCACGATCAACAGTCCCATCATCAAGAAGCAAATCACTGCTGCACTCATATAGAAACTCCTTACTGCTAATCCGCGCAGACTAAAATCTACGCCACTATGGAACGATCACCGAAAGCGCATCGGGTACGATGTCAAATGTCATTGGCAGCGGGCCAATGATCTCGCCGTCCGCCTCAACCCAGGGTTCGTGCGCAGAGTTAGCCTTGATGTGCTTGCCTCTCACCAATGAGACGCCGGCCACATCCGGTTTGCCACGCATGCACGCTCCGAGCGCCCGCAGGTATTTAAAGTTATTAGCAAGCGGCGGAAGTATGTATACCTCGAACCAGGGCTCTTCGAGCCTGGCGCCGGGAGTCATCATCATTCCTCCCCCGTAACCTTTCCCGTTGCCGATAAGAGCAAAGGCGCCCTGATAGCTGCGACCATCCACTTCGATCGCAAACGGTTCGGCCCGCCACAAAAACAGATGCCGAATCCCCGACAACCAGTACGCGAACTCGCCCGTTCTACGTTTGAGTTTCGTGTTGACACTGCGCGCGATGGACGCGTCCAGCCCAATACCGGCCATCATTACGAAATAACGAGACGGGGTTCCGGGTTCAGCGTTCCGGGTTTCGGGTTCCAAGTTTGCGCCGTGGCTCAATTCGGAACCCTGAACCATGAACTTTGAACCACGCCTTGCCAGCCCAAGAGCGATCCGCCGCGTCTTACCTGCGGTGATCATATCGGCCAGTTGTCTTATTCCAAACGGCACCCCTAAATCGCGGGCGACGACGTTCGAGGTTCCGCCGGGCCACACTGCGAGCGCGGTTTGACTCCCTGCTATACCCTGAATCACCTCGTTCAATGTTCCATCTCCACCGTAGCTGATGATGATGTTTGTTTCCGCGGCAACTGCCTCTCCCGCTAGTTTCGATGCGTCATCGGGGCCGGTCGTCGCCTTTGCCGTTGCCTTGATTCCGTCACGGCCAAGCAACCCGATCATTTGTTGGACATCTTCGGCGCGTCTACCGGGACGTCCCGACATCGGGTTATAGATAATCGTCGCTCGTTTATCGCTCATCACGCGTCGTCAATGCTGGAATTGCAACCGCGATGCCAGTGGCCGGTTGCTCGTAACTATTCTAGAAGCGTGGTTCTACGCTGGGCAAGCTTCGAGCCGGTGCAGGATTCTTCTGACGCATGGAGTTCAGTCAACGTCTGAAGTCCTGACCTGGTTATTTGGCTAGTTGAGCCTTGAAGATCATGAACAGCGGCAAACGCATCGCCTCAGCGTAGCGGGCAGCGTTTTTGTCGGCGAACTCGGCGGGCGGCGAGGGCTCCAGCAGATCGGTGATAGCGAGGCCAGCCGTGGTGAGGGCCTCAAAGTAATCCGAGATCGTGTGATGCCGGCAAAAGATACGCCGGCCTTCGTTGGATACATCACCAAACGCGAGCCACGGTGTTTCTATGCACCTGTCGGGTGAACCGAAGTACCAACCTTCCCAAGGGTCTGGGCCTTCGACATCCTCAGAATCGGATAGCGGAAAGCGGGCGGTCGACATCGGATGCAGCACACTCGCGATAAGCCGGCCTCGCGGTTTCAGCACTCGCGCTACCTCCCTCATCGTCGTGTCGAGGCTTTCAACATAGTGCAGAGTGGTTGCAGAAAAGACCAGGTCAAACTCAGCATCGCCAAAGGGCAGGGGATCGCGAATGTCGGCGACTCGAAAGTCCGGTTGAACAGGTAGTCTGCTGGCTCGCTCTTGCGCGAGCAAGATCATTGTCTGGGAGAGATCGAGCCCGATAAGATGGGCGCCGCGTTCGGCGAGCCAAACCGAATATGGTCCCGAGCCGCAACCCAATTCCAGAACTCGGCTGCCGGAAACATCTCCAATCAACCGCGCGATCGCGGGACGCTCGACGTTGTCGGAGAAAGAGTCGGCGGCACTCGTGAAGCGGTCGAAGGCCTCGCCGCACGCGTTCCAGGTTCTTCTTACGTCGAGAGTCATAGGAAAAGAGCGAGGGGCAAAGGGCAAAGGGCCAAGGGCAAAGCGCCAAAGAGTAACGGCAAAGAGTAAGGGTCGTTTTCCACTTCGCTCTTGGCTCTTGGCCCTTTGCCCTTCGCTCTTGGCCCTTTGCTCTTTGCGCTACTCGATCCGATAATTCGGCGCTTCCTTTGTGATGATCACGTCGTGCACGTGACTTTCACGCAAACCCGCGGAGGTGACTCGTATGAAGCGCGCCTTTTCGTGAAGCTCGGCAATCGTACCACAGCCGCAGTAGCCCATACCGGCGCGCAGTCCACCAACCAATTGATGGACCAGCGAAGCGAGCGGGCCTTTGTGAGGGACTCGTCCTTCGATCCCTTCGGGGACGAGCTTGGACATCTGATATTCGTTGCCTTGACCGTATCGGTCGCGGCTGCCTTCCTTCATCGCCGAAAGCGAGCCCATTCCTCGATAACTCTTAAAAGATCGGCCCTGAAACAGGATTATCTCGCCCGGACTCTCATCCGTTCCGGCGAACAGCGAACCGATCATCACCGAGTCCGCCCCTGCCGCAATTGCCTTGCTGATGTCGCCGGAGTACTTGATGCCACCGTCGGCGATAACCGGCACGCCCGTTCCGCGAGCCGCGCGCGCGCATTCCAGAATTGCAGTGATCTGCGGGACGCCGGCCCCGCTGACCACTCGAGTCGTGCAAATCGAACCCGGACCCATCCCTGCCTTTATCGAATCGACTCCCGCTGAGATCAAGTCATGGGTGGCTTCGGCAGTGGCGATATTTCCCGCGACCAGATCCACCTCCGGAAAGCGACTCTTGATTCTCCTGGCCGCGGATATGACGCTCTCGGTGTGTCCGTGAGCAGTGTCGATCACCATCGCGTCGACGCGAGCTCGAACGAGCTCTTCCGCGCGCTCCATAAAATCCCCAGTCGCACCGACCGCGGCAGCAACCCGCAGGCGGCCAAGGTTGTCCTTGGCGGCGAGCGGATAGCGAATTGCCTTTTGAATATCTTTGACGGTGATCAGCCCCTTGAGCCTGTAGTTATCATCGACCACCAGCAGCTTCTCGACTCGGTATCGCTGAAGAATTGCTTTTGCTTCATTGAGCGTCGTGCCGACGGGAACCGTAATGAGGTTGTCCTTGGTCATCGCCTCCCGAATCGGCAAATCGAGCCGAGTCTCAAACCGCAGATCGCGATTGGTGAGGATTCCTACCAGATGACCGTTTTCCTCGACGATAGGGACGCCGGAGATGCGATAGCGCTCCATCACTTCAACCGCGTCTGAGATTGGATGATCGGGGGTCATCGTGACCGGATCGACTATCATTCCCGATTCGCTGCGTTTTACCTTGTCTACTTCGTCGCGCTGATGATCGATTGAAAGATTCTTGTGGACCACGCCAATCCCGCCTTGCTGCGCGATGGCGATTGCCAGGTGCGACTCGGTTACGGTATCCATCGCCGCCGACGAGATTGGAATGTTTAGGGGGATGTTGCGCGTGAAGTGAGTGGTCGTGTCTGCATCAGTGGGTAGAATAGCGCTATGAGCGGGAACCAGGGAAACGTCGTCAAAGGTTAGAGCTTCAGGAATGTCACCAGCCAGCATCGTGATACCTCGATAAATGCGAGTTTGTGAGTCCGTGCAGTTCGCGTTTGCGCTTCGCACGGGAGATGCCGGCCAACTACCTGACCAGCTTCGGAGGGTATCAAAGCAAATCGTGGAATGCAAGCTGCGCGTTTTTATGGTGCGCGAAAATCTGACGCGCACCTGACTTTTGTGACAATCGGTTGCTCGAACGTCAGCGCTTGTATTTCCAGTGTCTGGGTTTTCCTTCGGCGATCCATTCGATCGCGGTATCGAGTCGCTTCTTCCTGGTCGCATCCGTCTTTGCTTCATCGAGCCATTCAACATAGTCCTTCTTGCTGCTGTAGTTGAACTGCTTGAATTCGGCGAGCGCTTTCTTGTTTTTCTTTAACGCTGCGGTCAAATAGTCAGGGATCTCCAGTTCCTTCTTTTCTGCCGGCCGAGCGGCGACACGAGGCTTCACTCCGGCATCGTGTACCCGAATCGCGTCCTTGATTTGTTTGATGAGCTTTTTCTCCGCGGGCAGGTCCGCGACACTTGCGATCCTTCCATACTGACCCATCGCATGGGCCGCCTGCTGATTGCCACTGGTGTTGTCGATGTAATAGAAACCAAATGCGCAGTGCTGTTTGAAGGAGGCCATGCTACACAGGATTCGTGGGGCGCGATCAGCTGGGCCTTTGTAGGTGAAGTGAGGAAAGCTCCACTTCATGGTCTCTATTACTGTTGGACAGTTGTCGTGTATGAGTTCTCTCAGGTGAATGAGTATTGGCTTTGCGAACTCTGCGGATTTCGCTATGTAAGCATCCACACGCGGATCTTTTGTTCCCATCGATTTATTATCCTTTGCCCGCGAGGCCGACTCTCAGTGAAGGCCGAACTAAGAGTCAGGTTTTTACTGTTGTTGAGTCTCCCAGGCGGCGATCAACCGCTTGGAGGCGTTTCTTCGCCACGCATCTTCTAAAAGCTGCCGCAGCACCGCTTTTTCAACGTTGGCGATGCGCACGAGCATATAAGGCCAACAGCGATAGTGATCCGTTACGTAGAATGTCTTGGGATTCGTTCCCATCAGTACCTCGCGTACTGCGTATTCGACCTTTACGACAAGCGTCTCACCATCCTGATGAAACCTCGCCAACAATTTTCCGTTTACCTTGAACGCTGGCGTACCGTATGAACCGCCTTCCACGACACCGGGAAACGCCAGCGCAAGCTGACGCACGATGTCGAACGTGACACCCTCTTTGGCTCGCCGGCTTCGTGTCTGTTTTGATCTGCTCACGTTTTCCTCGTGGACTTATCCTTCGTTACTGAGGGCCCTTACAAATCATCTCGGGTTAAGGTATCGCACCGATCGTCGAGTTCGCAATCGCGGGACGTGTCTTTGTATACTGAGTGGCTTGCTCAAACGCAAACGCCAACTGTAGAACCTCGAACTCCTGGCGTTGCCTGCCGACGATTTGCAAACCGACCGGAAGCCCGTCTTTGGTGAAACCACAAGGAACCGAGATCGCGGGGAGTTCGGTTACCGTGATCGCGTAGCAGGTCGCCATCCAGTCTATGTAAGTCTTCATTTTGAACCCGTTGATCTCCCGGACCCAATCGACCTCAACCGGAAAGGGCGCCACTTGAGAGACAGGGAGCACAAGAAACTGATAGCGCTCCATGGATTCGCTCAGCTGATGAATAAGCTCTGCGCGTTTTGCCTCGGCCCGCGCTACATCGAGAGCTGTCAGCTTCAGTCCCTGTTCGATGTTCCATACCACGGTGTCTTTGATCAGATCGCGATTTCGCTCCAGGTCTGCTCGCCGCGTCTGTGCGAATGACCACGCCCTCAGAACTTGAAAGATCTCATCGGCGTCCCTGAAATTCGGATCACATTCTTCGACCTCAAATCCTAGTTCCGCAAATGTGGAGCGCGCGGCGTCGCAAACTTCGTTGACCGCGGGCTGTACAGGATAACGTCCCAGGTTTTTGCTCCACGCAATTCTTTCACCTTTGAAGTCTCGTTCGAGAGGTCGCGCAAAAACCGATCCGGGTTCACCAATCGAGTTGGGCACTCGCGGGTCAGCCCCGGCGATTGCTGAGAGCAGAAGCGCGGTGTCCCGAACATTGCGAGCCATCGGGCCTTCGACTGAGAGCGCGCTGGATCCGGGCATAACAGGAAAAACAGGAACGCAGCCCGGCGCCGTCCTAAACCCGACGACGTTGCAGAAACTGGCCGGATTTCGGAGCGACCCTCCGAAGTCGCTGCCGTCGGCAAGAGGAACCATCCCGCACGCCAGCGCTACGGCCGCGCCGCCGCTGCTTCCACCGCATGATTTTGTTAGATCGTAGGGATTGAGCGTTGCGCCGAAGACCTCGTTAAAGGTGTGGGAGCCCGCGCCAAACTCGGGCGTGTTGGTTTTGCCGATGATGATCGCCCCGGCAGCTTTGAGCCTTTTTACGAGCAGCGCATCAAAATCCGGAACAAAGTCCTTGTAGATTGGCGAGCCAAATGTCGTTCGGATCCCTGCCGTTGGCACCAGATCTTTAACCGCGTGCGGAAGCCCAAAGAGGGGTCCGGGCTCCAGTCCATTCGCTAATTGCTCGTCAGCGTGGCTGGCCGCGAGAAGCGCCGCTTCGTCGCCGATAAAAGTACAAATGGCGTTTACCAGTGGATTGACGCGTCCGATCTGAGAAAGGAAAGCGGTCATGACCTCGGTTGCAGACACCTCGCGACTGCGAATCATCGAGGCCAGATCGACAGCATCTTTAAAGCATAGATCACTCGCGCTTGCGGGCATCGTCCAAACCTATCTATTTTGATTCTGTCGCAACTCAGACCAGCGCCTTCTTCATAAAAAATCTCTGATGTCCCGGGGGATATTCTTCGAGCGTGGCGAAAACCTCATATCCCAGAGCTTCATAGAACGGCCGCGCCTGGAAGCTGAACGTGTCGAGATGCGAATAACGGCAGCCGCGTTCTCGACCCGCCTGTTCAAACGCCTCTATCATTCGCCGTCCATGACCCGCACCACGCAGGGAGTCAGTGAGCCACACTGCGCCGAGCCACAACCAGTTCCAGTTCACGTATCCCCAAACGCCACCCACCAGAGCGCCTTGTTCATCGCGCAGAAACACTGCGATCTCTCGAAACCCAGCCGCGTGCGTGTAAGCGACCGCGTGAGCGTTCAACCCCTGGACCAGAACTTCTACGTCGGCGGTTTTGGGATCAGTATCTAAGGTCAAAGAATATGATTCCATTGTCGATTCGCGATTGCCGATTTCCGCATGTCGATTGTCGAGTTTTGATAACAGCGATGAACGAGTCGCAATCGCATATCGGCAATCGGCAATCGTAAATTTTGTTAGGCTCGTCTGTAGTGATGCTCGGTGAATCTCTTCCATCCCTTTTTGTTTTTTGCTTCAACTGACCAGTGGAACCCGTCACTGTCATCGGGCCAATATGCCATTCGAGCGAGTCCTGCCGGCATTTGTGCTTCAAACCCGATTGCCTCGGGATGAATGTCGGTGACGTCCGCCACTATGCCGTTCGAATTCTTACCGTCCGAGGTGAATGACCAGAAGGCGACGTTTCCATCTGGATTCACGCCAAACAATGCGATCTCCTCATAAGCGCCCTTTTCGAATTCCCAACGAACACTCAGCCGGACATAGTTGCCGCCTAAGACCGATTCAAACCTGCGAGTGCAGGTTACTGAGCCCATTGGAGTGGAGGCGTTCGTCGTCCAGTTGCCGATCAACGGAGTAAGAAGACCGAGCTTTCCGCGGCCGCGTTTCCACTGCTTGCCAGGTTTTGCCATCACACCTCTCTTGCAGGCTCCTCGATGCTAAAAGAAGCCTTACCTAGTCTGTTCCAGCAAATGCGATTGTGATTCCATCAGACTTTCGCCTTACTCCCGCCCGTGTCTGACCAGCTTGAGCGATCCATCCTGCACCAATCCAATTCCGGCGGCGTAGTACTTATACTCTGTGCTGCGGGGCTCCAGCGGGGTAGTTTCTTTGACTTTCAAGCAATTAGTAAATCGGGCCGCAAGGGTGACAACGGTTTCATTTACGCTGATGATTTCGGCGCGATCCATTGCAACGCCCGGAGCAAGCTCCTGATAGTACTTTGACCCCAGCTCGATGATCCCAGGCATTAGTAAGCCGAACCTTGCGCCCTTAACCCCGGATAGCCAGGCGCCGTCGTGCCCCACCACTCTTTCGTTCTTGTAGATATCCACGTCTTCGCCAAAGTAGTAAACACTGTTGGTTTTTTTGCTTATCGCGCAGTAGTTTCTGGATATCTCCACGAGCTTTCCGCTTTTGGTTTCTTTTTCCTCAACGACTCGTGTGTCGACATCACCTACCCTCTGTGTTTCGTTGAGCACAGTGATTGTAAGACGCTCGGACCCGTTCTCAAGAACCAGAACATAGCCGGGTTCGAGAATGAAATGAAGATTGCGTCCGATGGTAGCGAGTTCGTCCTTCTCAAGCGGAAAATCCGTCGCCCACTGTTTGGCGTGCTTCTGTTCATTCGCGCCGGTTGTCGTGGAAACAAGAAACGCCAGTGTAAGAACCAACGCAACAGGGGTTAGTTTGCGCATCAGGGCTTCTCCTCGGCCCTCGGTTAGATCTTTCTCAGGAGCGGGCCAAAGGATTCACTGAACAACAAATCGTGTTCTCCAGGGGGAACGAGATGGTGCTGCCGCGTCGTGACCGCAACCTGCGCCCAGTGGCGAATCTCGTGGACCAGAATATGAGCGATCAACTTGCGAGCGGGTCCGCCCATGCGAAATCCGCCGCCCTCGACTTCGTGACTCTTTTCCCAATCCTCTTCGGTGTACGCACTAAGTGCGTCGCGCAAGGCTTTACGTTCATCGTGGCCGAACGCAAAGAGCTGATCAGCTTGACTGGCATCCAGCCCCTCGATGATTTCTTTCATCTGCGCCGGAGAGAGGGCTTCGCCACGCATCCAATGGGCGTAGAAAAGCTCTGCCCAGAAGCAGTGAAGTATTAGCGCACCTAGAGACGGATGAACGTCCATCGGAACGGGAAGCTTGAGCGCTTCGTTGCCTTGTGACTTGAACCACGTCTCCCATTTCCCGCGTTCTTCATCGGTGTAGGCGAGGAGCTCGTCAATCGTCAGATGCATCGGTCACAATCTCCGTAAAGAGGGGAGGATGGAGAATGGGGATTGAGGATTGAAGATGGGGGATGGAGGGTGGAGAGTAAGGTCATTTTCCATTTTTCACTTTCATTTGTCATTGGTGGTGCGGCGCAAATAGTTAAGAGCTTCAGGGAAAATGACAAATGGAAAATGGAATATGACAAATGGAAAATGACAAATGGAAAATGATCTACTTTCCATCGTCTATCCTCTTTCTTCAATCCCTCATCTTCCATCCTCAATCCTTGGCGCGCAGACGCTTCGCAATCAAGGAATAGACACTCGCGTTAAACACGAGCCCCACGTGCGTGCCCGACACTTCAAAGTTTGTCGTCGGATCATCAGTTACGCAGACACGCCAGTCAACCACCCCATCGCTCTTTGTGTATACAGCAGATTGCACGACAGAGGCCGGGAAGCTGCCTTGTACGGCGGTCACCGCAGCACAGCCACAGTAGCCAGTGTAACAATCCGGTTGGAGACCGCCATTTTGACGGCGGATTCGCTCGCGAACCCGCTCACCTGCCGCCAGCACCAACGGGTGCGATCGGATGCCTCGGAATGGCGAGCCTAAGGTTATCACCGAGGCTATGCGGTCAGGCCACTGGGCGGCGGCCGATCGGCCGATCACTCCACCAAGGCTGTGTCCGATCAAATGCACCTTTCCTCCGGTTTCGGCCCGAGCTTTTGTGATTGTCTCCGAGAGCCGGTCGACGAGGATATTGACACACTCGGCATTCCAGCCGATCTGCGACATATACGGTCGATAGCCGATGCGCCGCAGCCAGTAATAAATCTCCTGCAGGTACA
>DASRIZ010000649.1:0-6447 GCA_035649735.1 Blastocatellia bacterium
AAAAGGTGAACTCGCATGAAGGTATTGATGGCGCAATGAGCATTTAAGAAGGTGGTTTGTCAGAACTCTCAGTCAAAGCCCACGATCCGCAATGTGGGCTGCATGAAGCTTCGCCGTTAACTGCCGTGGCTGTGCCGAGGCGTGAACAAGTTCATCCTCTATCTTGTTCGCCATTCCCATCTCTGGTTAAAATCGTACCAGACGATCCTACAGCGGGCGCTTGAAAACCCTTAACCATAAGCTTGTAAATCAGGAGGCTGAGATGTTCCGTACTGCACTTATCTCTATCTTCGTATTTTCGTTCCTCGCCGGCGCACCCGCGCGGAGTCAACATCAGGATTACACCGATCAACTGATGAAGCTTACCGAATTAACTGACAGCAAACAGTATCGCGATGCAATAAACGGTTTTAAGAGACTGCAGGCGCAGCCGGGAACGCCCCAGTGGCTTGCGGCGGCGTCCGAGTATGAGATAGCGGAACTTTATGCAGCGTTGAACGAGACTGACAATGCGATCGCAGCTCTGAGTCGAGCGGTCCAACTCGGTTTTGACGACTGCATCACTCCGCGCAGCAGCGAGCGACTTGCAACAATCCTTAAAAACCCGAAGACAACGCCGGTGCTCGCGAGGATGAAGATTGCGGAAGCCGACTTCCGGGAACTGGTCTGGTTAAAGTCGGAGGTGGGACATGCGGAACATGACGCTCGCATGATGATTACCGAAAACATCAATCGCGTCGACCATCAGACGACCGAGATCCCTCAGGCCCAACTGCCCACCCGGCAGACCAATTCGGCCGGGGTATTGTACTGGCGTCAGCAGCTACTCTTGATGCAAAGGGCGCAAAGGGAGTTTGTGAAGAAGTCGGATGAGGAGCGCATGAAACACGCGGCGACCATGGGGGTGATAGGCGGTGGGACATCGCAGTCAGCGATGCTCGAATCCGCGCGTAACGCGCGGGCGGCCGCCGAATCGCGAAAAGTGGAAATCCGCAAAAGAGCCTTCATCCCAGTTAAGACTTCCTCGGATCAGCCGAAGCCATGTTCTGAGTGGACCTGAACGATGAAGAAGGACAAAGCTCCCGCAACAGCATCACAGTGATAATAAGGCGAGCATAAGAAAAATGCTTTTTGGATTAAGCTCACGCTCAGCAAGTGAGAGGCGCCTGGCACTCGCCTGGCGCCTCACATTACACTAAGCGGACCTCGCTGTCCGATTGGCGTGGCTCTGCTCGATCCTCGCACTGCCAAATCGTACGGGCACTATCATCGGCACGCGTTTTTGATACCCCTTGTACTCCTCGCCGTGAACGTCCACCAGGTCCTTCTCTTCCCATTGAATCGCCATCAGAATGTAGAGGGTCGTGGCGATAGCGAAAAACAGATGCGCAACCGTCATCACAGGCGTCGCCCAAAATGCGAACAGCCACCCGAGGTACAGCGGATGGCGCACATGGCGGTACGGCCCCGGCGTCCCGAACTTGAGCTGCGTATACTTCCTGCCCATCAGGAACAGGTAGACCTGTCGCAGCCCGAACAGGTCGAAGTGGTTTATCAGGAACGTACTGACCAGCACCAGCAGCCACCCGAAGGTGCACAACGTGTAAATCGTGCACCGGACTGCCTGTTCTTCGACGTGCCAAACTACTCCGCCGACCGGACGCCACTGCCAGAACAGGACCAGCAGAGCGAGGCTTGAGAACAAAACGTAGGTGCTCCGCTCGACCGGCTCTGGTATGAAGCGAGTCCAGGCACGCTTGAACCAGGGGCGGGCCATCAAGCTGTGCTGGAAAGCGAACAGGGCAAGCAGTCCTGCGTTAATCAACAACGCTTCCAGAACCCCGGACTCGCGGCCCGAATCAATCGATTTCGGGACGACGAAATTGCCAATGAACCCGGCCGCGTACAGGAACGTCCCGAAAAAGATCAAGTAACAAACCACACCATAAACGAAAGTTGCTATTCTCTTAGTCATATAATCTCCTTGCTCAACAATGTCTGGAGAGTCCTGCCAACGCCCGCTACTGAGCGTCCGGAATATCCTCCAGGTAACCTGAAAAAGTAAATTGCGCTTGAACGATTCCGGATCCGGGCGTGTACGTTCCATTGAGGCGAGCCTGCGCAGTAATGCCGTAGTGTCCGGTTCCGATTAGTTCGTCAGCAAACACCAGGACTTTATGATTGGCTGAGGCTATTGCAGTGCCATCAAACACTCCCTGATCGGTAAGCGCAATTCTATGGAATGTAATGTCTGCGATATCGCCGACGCCATCACCGTTGGTGTCGATATAGCAGAAGAAATTGACTTCCATCCGAAGACCTTCTGGACATCTTGTGATCACAGACACGTTTTCGATGACAAAGCGTTTACTGGCTGGGATCTGTAGGAACTGGGATTGAAAGCCAGTTCCCAGAGGACTCACGGCGATACGCGCCTGGAACGGTTTTCTCGGTGCGGGCTCCTTCATTACAGTCGCCGGCAGGGGAGCCGGACTTGAGGCTTGCGCAACCCAACCGAAGCTGAAAAGAACTACAAGGCCTATCGCGAATTTTATTTTCATGCTGTACATAACTTTTCTCCTTTAGTCTATGTGGCGAGAAGAGCAAGCTCTCCACGCAAATGATCTTCACCCTTGTTAGAGGCCAATCTGAATTGTGACCTGGAAACGTTAATTGCGGTTAAACGCTTGCGGACCCGGGCGTGTACATTCCATTGAGGCGAGCCTGTATGGGAACGCCGAAGTGTCCGGCTCCGATTGGTTCGTCAGCAAATACCAGAACCTCGGATCAAGGACCAGTGACAAGAGCAACATAGCGACACGCGCCTCGAACGCTTTTTTCTCGGCAGAATCCTTAGAAGCTGTCACTGTCCGGAATACCGGACTTGAGGCTTGCGCGACCCAACCGAAGCTGAGAAGAACTACAAGGCCTATCACGAGTTTCAAATTCCTGTTGTACATAACTTTTCTCCTTCAGTTTATGTGTCGCGAAAAGCAAGCTCGCCGCGCGAATGATCTTCTCGTTGTGGAGGCCAACCTGAATCGTCTCCCGATTGATTGGCCTCCGACGTTGTCAACGAATTGGGTTCCGACTCACGGGCACGCTGTTGGGGTAATCGTCAAAGCTCCGGCGTCAGAGACCGTAAGCTCGAAACATGAACCGCTTGGCGATTTCAGGATCATTCCCTGGCCGTTTGCCTCGAGATACATCTTGCCGTTTCTGATGTGAAGCTTGGTTTTGGGAGCGGTCGTTCCAATTCCGACGTTAGTGTCCGCGGGCGAGCCGTTGACGCCCGCGATGCCACCCAGGACGAGCGAATTGCTGCTCGCAACCAGGGCGCTGGCGCCGACGGCGGTGGCGAAGGTCAGATTGTTCGCGCCGACATTAGCGCCTATACCGATACCGGTGTTGTTGCTGCCGGTCGTGTTGAGGTCGCCCGCGAACATTCCGAAGAATGAATTGCCGCGGCCCGTCGTGTTCGTGCGCCCAGACGCATTGCCGTAAAATGCGTTTAAGCCGCCCGTGGTGTTGAATATCCCGGCATCCTGTCCGAAGAAGGAGTTTGCTTCCCCCGTCGTGTTGGATAAGCCGGTGCTCCTCCCAAAGAAGGAGTTGAAGCTGCCTCCCGTGTTGTTCGCCCCGGCTTCCCTCCCGAAGAAAGAGTTTTGAAAGCCTCCGGTATTAGACAGGCCTGCGTTGCTGCCAAAGAACGAGTTGTTATCGCCTCCGAGGTTGGCCCGCCCCGCGCCGCTGCCGAAGAACGAGTTGAAATCACCGTTCACGTTGGCTAAGCCCGCGCTATTTCCAAAGAAAGCGTTGCTTTGACCCGCGTTGACCGCGCCCGCGCCGACACCTGCTATGAGGTTATTCGCGCCGGCGTTGCTCAAGATGCGAGCGCCGCCAATGTTGTATTGAGTCGAGGTGTTGATTGCTCCCAGAGCTGTCAGTGCGGGGCCGGTTCCGGTATTGGCAACCGAAAGTGTGAAATCCGGGCTTACGCCAATAAGCGAGAGCGGAACGGTAATCTTGGCGGAAGTCACTGAGCCGTCAACAATCTTTGTCGTGCCCACCGCATTGTCGGCGAGCTTTGTTGTCCCGACGGCATTATCCGCGATCTTGCCGGACGTGACCGCGCCGTCGACAATCTTGGCAGTCGTCACAGCACCGTCCGCAAGATAGTTGCTAGTGATCGCGCCGGTCGCGACGCCTAAAGGACTGGCAGCCGTGCCGTCGCCGGTAAGCGTTGCGTCAGTGGTGACGGCTTGAAGCCCCTGCGCACCGCTCTTTAGTTGAACGCTCAGCATTCCGTCGTGGCTGGTTTGCGAATTCTCCTTGCTGTCTAAGCTAATATCGGCAAGCTGCGGCGTATTCGGATCAACCGGATGCGGAGCGAGCGCAAAACCGTAGTTGGGAATTGCATCTTGGCCGCTGCCGCCGTCAAACCATTGCTTCACCATATCGGTGATGTCGACCAGCACATAGTTGCCCCGGTCGTCGTTGCCGATCTGCTGAGTCGTCAATGCGAGCGATCCGATTGGCGGCGCGTTGTTGGCAGTAATGGTCTTTTCATCCCAGTCTGCCATGATCGGGTACACGTCGAGCTTGCCTGCGGTCGCCACCTTGTTTACATAGAACTTGACGGTTGCCCGTGCGATATCGTCGCGCTTTGTGTCTGCCGGAAGCGTGCGCGCGATTTCAAATTTCACGTACGCGGTGTTATTAGCCGAGACGTTAAGCGTCGGGTTGGTCCCAAAATTTCCATTGGCCGATGTAGCCGAAGTGTAGGCATCCGACACAAGCACTGTTTGAGCGAAAGTTCCCGCGGCCATTGCCGACAGAAGGATGACTATTATTGAAATTCTCGTTAACAAATTCTTTATGGTGATTCTGCTGTTCATAAGACCTCTCTTTTTTGGTCGTTCAACGGGAGAGCAGTATTCCTGCCTGCTCTCCCAGGCAAAGCTCTAATTCTCGCCAGCCGTTTTATTTTTGTGGCTTTCGCGCCTGTCCTGCGTCGAGACGTCGCTGTTGGATCTCGCGCATCAACTCAGGCTGATTCGCCCACTCGACGCCGCGCTCTTCTGCTTTATTGAAGGCTTCGGGGTGCAGGTAGTGGCCTCGCTCGGTTTCTGATTTGTCCTCTTCGACCTTGATGCGGTTCTTGTTCGCCCATGCATCCTGGCGAACACCCGTCACCTGCCACGAGACTTTCATCCCGGCCACCCCGCCTGAAATCTTGAAGCGGTTGTTAGTGATCTCTTCGGCGATGTAGAGACCCGGCATGGGAGCACCGACGGCTGTGAGCAGGTAACGGAAGTCACGGTTTAAGGCGCCGAACCATTCGGGCATTTCGACCACGGCTTCGCCATTGCCGCCGAGCGACACAAGGCCGTTGTAGATGTTCATCATGTCGGGCGATTCGACGAATGAGTGATAGAGGTACTTGTTTTCGGGGTCGAGAGGGTGGTCAATCTTGAACGAGCCTCCGCCCTTCGAGAGGGTGCCGGTGACAAGAGTGTTACCGATTACCTGAAAGTTACCGAGGAAATTGCCGGCCAACCCGTCAGACCCGCCGTTTACTCCGAAACCCTTGATCGCTTCGATCCCGGTGCCGCCGCGGGTTCCGGGGCCGCCGCTATCGCCAGCCAGGGCACGCACGCCCCTGCCGCCGTTGCCGCTGACGCTGCGACCGCCCTGGCCCGACACGCCGGTGCCACCATTGCGGCTGATGCTGTCACCGCCGTCGCCAATCATGCCATTTCCGCCATCGCCGGTGTCGCTGTCGCCGCCCAGGCCCCCCACGCCAGTGCCGCCGGGTAAGAAGTTGGTACTCGTACCACCAATCCCAGCCACGCCAGGACCGCCAAAGGTGCCATTGCCGCCCTGGCCACGCACACCTGCACCACTGGGTCCCCCGTTGGCCGTGACTCCAGTGCTACTCGTTTTGGTGTTGGAAACCACCAGCACGCTGCCGAATTCCACCGAACCGTTCAGCGTGAGCGGGACTGCCACACCCAGCGGCGACGCCGGTGTGCCATTGCCTTTAAGCGTGTTGTCACGAGAGACTGTCGCAAGCCCCGCCGTCGTCTGAAGAGTGCCGTCGGAAAACTTGATGCCACCCGCTGCGCCCATCATCTCGATGACGCCGTTGACGGTCAGCTGTGACGTCGGAAGCGTTGTGCCTACGCCAATCCTCCCGCTCTCGTCTTCAGTGATGTTGGAATCGCCTACAAATTTGCTGTCGGTAAACTTGGCGATCCGACCAGGGGTGTTGCTGCTCTGCGCCGCGGTGCCATTCTGACTCTTAGTTTTCGCCGCGCCGCTCTGCTGCGGCCGACCCTGCATCACGCCAGACACCAGAAGCAACGCTGACAAAACCCCAATCACGATTTTTGATTTGATGTTGTACATTGATTTTCTCCGTTAGGCGATAGGCGTGGAGAGCAA
>DASRIZ010000650.1:0-6213 GCA_035649735.1 Blastocatellia bacterium
TGCCGGACAAGATGCAAATTTCGGCCTTCTTGCTTATGACGTCATGGTTGAATTAGCTATACCTCGAAATGTGTTTGCCGAAGCACTCGACGGCTTTGCAGATGTAAGAGGCGAACTTATTGTCGAGATGTTTGAACGTAACGGCGAGAGATATATTCGACTCGGAGAAACAGCAAAGTATAACTGCAGTGATTGACCGCCGCCGACACTTTGACCTGATTTAGCATACGCGAGAACCCTAACAGGCAAAGTTGACGTCCGCCTTACGAACCTTCAATTCCCCCGCATTTGACCAAATATCTCGAAAGTCCCATTCGAGATTGAGGGCACGATCCATGCTCTTCAATGAAATCGAAAGAATTATCTTTCTGGAATGGGGCACTTGTTATGGCTCTCTTCTAGCTGGAGCATTGACATAGTACGTAGCACTTCTAATTACTGGGTATTTAGCCGGATAGGACCACCCGAGCGCGGGAACCTGAACCGTTGCTCTTGGCAAGAATGGAGAGACAAAGATGAACTTTCCGGCTTTGAAGTCCGAGGAATGTTCCAGTATTGGCAGGAAAAAGATTCTCATTGTTGACGATAATTCCGATCTTCGAAAACTGATTGTGGTTTTTCTGAAAAGATCAGACTACGACACGGTTGAAGCGGCGACAGGCTTGGAAGCGATTGAGCAAGCACGTGCGACCCATCCCGATCTGATTCTCATGGATCTCTCCATGCCCGTACTTACCGGAGATGAAGCAATGGCACGGCTGAAAGCAGATCCATCGACGCGCAATATACCTGTGATCGTAACTACCGCCTTTATTTACGGACCGCTCGTGGATCGTGCTATCGCCCACGGCGCCGGCGACGTACTGTATAAGCCTTTCCATTTGAAATCGCTTCATGACACGGTGCAGCGGCATTTATCAGTCAATTACCAGACGAACCCTTTGGGGCCGGGCGCCGAACTCCCGGGTTAATGTTCACGCTCCAAACTGGAGCTCACTTTTGACAGTAGATCGCCCATCCGGCACCGTGATATCCTTGCAGGATGGCTCGGCCCATCTCTCGCGGCGTCCTCTCCTTCGGTCTGGTCTCCATTCCGGTTAAACTCTATTCGGCCATTGAAGATCACAATATTCGCTTTCATCTGCTGCACAAAAAGTGCGGCTCGCGCGTGCGTAATCAATTGTTTTGCCCGGTCTGCAAGGTCGTGATCGAGCGCGAAGAGACGGTGCGCGGCTACGAGATCACTAAGGGTCAATACGTAAGGGTTGAAGATGCCGAGCTGGAAGCGCTCGAAGCCGAGGCGAACAGCAGCATCCCTCAACTGTAATCGGTTTACCGTCTATTTCCTACGAAAAGAAAAATCAATTGCAGGATTCTCCAACACCACAACTGACATATGTTGGAACTTTTGTGGAATTAAGTGAGCGCCATTTCTTCCTTCTCATGCTGGCAGATTGATTGCTTACAACACGGCGAACGACGCGAGCCCGTTTATTGCGCTTCCGACCGTCTGCAATAAATTCATCGGCGTACACAATTTATTTTTGGCAAATCAGAGCTAACCAAATGGGGGGTTATGTCTTATAAGCATGCCTTAGGGCAAATTAGCGGATTGATTTTGGGTATTGTTTTCTGCCTCGCATCAGCTGTGATGGCCGCGACCTATTGGGTCGACGGCACAAACGGGAATTCATCCCACAATTGTGTCAATACCACGACGCCGCAAACGACAGCGGCGGAGCTCACCATTGCGGCGGGGATTGCATGTCTTCGTTCTGGCGACACCCTTTACATCCGGTCTGGCACTTACTCCGAACAAATCCCCTGGCCTCCTAGCGGGTCAACTGACAATCCGACGATTGTTTCGGCTTACCCATCCAAAACTGTGACTATTGCCCCAGCTAATTCCGGAGTGACGGACAGCGGCACGACTAACCCCGCCTATGTGATCTTTGATGGACTGATCTTTGATGGTACCGGCACATCAGGCTTTAAGAACGGATTTTCTGTGTGTTGTAATTACAGCTCTCATTCGGTATTTCAAAACGGTGAAATCAAGAATTTCGACGGCAACGGCGCAGAGATTTTTGCCGATGATGTCACGATTCGGAATACAGAAATTCATAACAATGGATCAAACACGAGCGCTGGTCCCGGCCACGGAATCTACTCTGCCTGTCAATCCGGTTGTGTTTTTGAGCTTAACCAGATTTATGACAACGACCACTATGGAGTCCACATCTACGGTGGCGCATCGACAAATGTCAGTGGAAACATAGTGCGGCAAAATGCGGTTTTTGGAAACGGCAAGAGCACCGTTGGCCTTGCTCCCGGGGGTGCAGGAATCCTCCTAAGTAGTGGTTCCAATAATCTCGCATACGACAACATCGTTTACGACAACAGCACGACGGCTATTGGCTATCCCGGAATACAGATTTCCTACGGTTGTACAGATTGTAAGGCGTATAACAATACAATTTATGCGAATGGTAGTTATGGCATATGGATCCACGCCGACGCTGACAGGCCTGTTGTCCAAAACAATATTGTTTGGGGAAACGGTGTCGGCTCAATTTACGACACTGGCGCTTTGACTACTCAAGATCATAATCTATGCAACTCCGGCTGCACCGGCACGGGCTCAATAAACAATCGCGACCCGCTCTTTGTCGACGCCGCCAACGCAAATTTTGCCTTACAGTCCACAAGTCCAGCGATTGCTGCTGGTGTCGATGTAGGTCTTCCTTTGAGCGTATCTGTCCCCTACATCGGTGCGTTTGGCTTCTCTCCTAGTGCCGGAGAAAAACAGTAAGGCATCGAACAGCAACATCACAGTAACCCGGTCAACGGCCATTGCGTGACGTGTGGCTATCTTTTCCGCGCGGGCAATGGCGTGTCGCGGTGTGCGATGAGATCCATGCGATAATGCAATCTCGTCGTTGACGCGATCCCGCTCGTCACTGGCGCACCTTCCTATAGTTGAAAAAATTAGTTGAGGTTTTCGCACTTCCGACAATTTTTCACATGTTGTCACTGCACGGCCTGCCACTCTTCGTCGTAGCTGTACACGCGGTCTGCGCTCCCGCTGATTGTGTAGCCTTTATTAACTTCGCTCAAGTGGTGGGGTCTCCAGCATTTAATTAAAAAGCAGCATGGTTAGAATAAGCTGCTACCGTCCGACTCGGCGATCTTGCAGTAGCAAAATATCGGGCCTCGCATGGCGAATTAGGTTCGTGGGCAACGAAAAAATCAAGCTGCCCAGCGCGGCCATTATTTCACGTATTCGACCAGCATGGTTCGAGCGTAGCGGCAGAGCGACGGAAACCGAGTTAATGCCGCCGCATCGACTTCTTCGATCAGCTGCAGTAACCACCGGCGCCTCAAAATGGCAAATCGATCTAAACGAGACATCAACCCAATCGGATGGAGGCGCATTCGTATACTATCCGGCGAAACGGCTGTCGAACGCCGGTCAGCCTGCATTGCCTATGTAGAACCTAGAGAAGGCGAGTTGAGCAGTGCGGCTCCCTTCCTACTTCGCACCCGTAAAAGTTTGTGATCGTCGTGACTAAATTTATTCTGCTTCTGGCTTAAGTGTCACGCGAATAAGTTCGACCCAGTTGAGAATACGTGAAGCCATCTGAGTAGAAAGGCTCACTGCAGCAATATAGAAAACGCTTCCGGTCATACCGAAAAATAAGTCCTTCATTGTATCGGCTAAATCGCCCTGTAAGTCAGTGGAAAGAGCCCAGGTCATAATAAACTCTGCAAACTCCCAGAATACCGCGACTGTGCATGTAGAGGTAAATACGAGCAGACTTTCAACCAACCGATTGGGAGCCGCGCCAGTAGACATAACCGACGCATTAACGAATGCCTTATCTAAGAAGTAGGCCATCGCAAAGCCGCCGAAAAAGTGCGGGATATCAAAAAGAGGATGCGTTTCATACAGATGGAAAACGCTATATGCAATCACGTGAATCGTGAACACCAACGATGGTGCCAATGCCGGCTTTTTAAGGGACTTGACCCATTGTAAGAAAACCTCTCGATTTCGTTGCGACCTCATCAGACCTCCCGCATAGATAATTAAAGTCAAAATGATAAGGGATTATGAGCAGGGCAGCAATTAGATATTCAATTTACGGCGCCAACTTCATCGATCCTGCTCTCAATGCCCAGCACCGGGGGCCCCTCGCCGGGCGGGCGAACGGAGAATGTTTCAGTCGGTCAGCACCTTGCCAATACGAATGGTGTTTGCGGCTGTATAGCGCTTAGGGCTTCTTTTATTTGATTCGCTAAAGAAAAGGCCGCTGAGCACCGCTGCCAGAGATGGCAGCGGTTTTTCCTTTTCTAAAGAGGAAAGCCGGCCTTTCCGCCAGAGTCTCGGAGCGGGCGTTGGCTTGCGAGGCAAGGGCAGCCACCCTGAATCAGCACCCACTTTCGCTCTATCTCTTGGCGTGTCACAGAGGTCTGCATATCACCGGCTTTGACCTCGAATCATACCTCTAAGGGAAACAGAAGCTCAAAAATCAGTCTATCCCCGATAGATGAGGCGGTTGTTATCGCCCTGTACAACAACCGTCACGTGGAGCCCTATGCCAGGGGGCTCTAGGCAATCCAAATCCGCTCTAGCAGCCCGTGGTGAAAGTCCGTCTGGTTGTTTAGTCGAGAATGGAAAGTAGAGTCGATTATTTTGCCAGAAGAGAATAGGCATAGTACATTCAGGTGCATGGCAATGGGAAAACGTAATCGCGATCCGCGACAATCGACGATGTGGATTGCTACCAACGATCTGCCGAGAACGGCCGCGCATCCTTTTTACGAGAGCTTGAATCGGATTTTGGACAAAGCCGGTTTCGACACGCACGTTGAGAGGTTGTGCGCACCGTTCTATGCGGCGAGCATGGGGCGGCCAAGTTTGGCGCCGGGTCGGTATTTTCGACTGCTGCTGGTGGGGTACTTCGAGGGGCTTGATTCGGAACGCGCCATAGCGTGGCGGGCCGCCGATTCGTTTGCGCTTAGGCGGTTTTTGGATCTGGAGTTGGTGGAGGCGCCGCCCGATCACTCCACGATCTCGCGCACGCGTCGATTGATTGATCTGGAGACGCACCAGGCGGTCTTTACCTGGATCCTTAAGCGGCTGGCCGAAGCGGGCTTGGTGAGAGGGAAAACAATCGGCATTGACGCCACTACGCTCGAAGCCAACGCGGCACTGCGTAGTATCGTCAGACGCGATACGGGCGAGAGCTATCAGGAGTTTCTCACTCAGTTGGCGCAGGCCTCGGGCATAGAGACGCCCAGCCGCGAGGAGTTGGCGCGCCTTGACCGCAAGCGAAAGAACAAGGGCTCCAACGACGACTGGAGCCATCCGCACGACCCGGACGCCAAAATCACCAAGATGAAGGATGGGCGCACGCACTTGGCGCACAAGGCCGAGCACGCAGTCGATCTTCAGACGGGAGCGGTGGTAGCCGTGACGGTGCAAGACGCCGATGAAGGGGACACCACCACCAGTATCGAGACGCTGACCCAAGCCGCCGAGCAGATCGAAGCGGTCGTAGAGGATAGCGATGGGCCGAAAGAGTTCGTCGGGGACAAAGGGTATCACAGTAATCAAATGCTGGTGGCTCTTGAAGCCGTGGGCTTGCGCAGCTACATCTCGGAGCCTGATCGCGGGCGCCGCCAGTGGAAGAATAAGCCCGAGGCGCGCCATGCCGTGTATGGAAATCGGCGGCGGATTCGCGGCTCGCGTGGCAAGCGTCTGTTGCGACAGCGCGGGGAATTGCTCGAACGGCCCTTCGCGCATCTTTATGAAACGGGGCGAATGCGTCGCGTACACCTGCGCGGTCATCACAACATCCTCAAACGCGTACTGTTGCATGCGGGTGCGTTGAATCTCGGGTTATTGATGCGCACGCTATTAGGCGTGGGCACACCGCGAGGTTTGCAGGGCCGCGTTGCAGCAATTCTTGGCTCCGTATACTCGTTCATACGACCGTCAAAAATGTTCTGGACGCGGCTTTCTAGCCTGTATAGAGCGGCGTGTCGGCCGTGGACTTATACGCTTGTCCCAATGTACGTCAAATTAAAAATCGCTCTCGTGAACTCTTTTGCCACGGGCTGCTAGGGCTCGATCCGCTCCAGGGCAGACTTTTACTTCCAGACTCCTCATTGTTTCATTGAACCATTGCGAATCTAGGAGCAGCGTGT
>DASRIZ010000651.1:0-3156 GCA_035649735.1 Blastocatellia bacterium
TGAATTTTGGTGAGCAATCTCGATGCTATTTCTTGCGGGTTGCCGTGAAGCAGCTCAACCTGATGCGCGCGTTCGGGCGCAGCGATACCGACGAAGCGGTAGTCCCTAGGGGCCAACTGTTCCGATTGCAGGCCGATATCCGCCAATGAAAAAGAAACTACGGGTTGCTGCCGAGCCCGAATCCTGCGTGCCGGAGGAACAAAGGTGAGAGGTCGGATGCCAGTCTGCACGCAGAGGAGAGCGGGTAAAGTCAGTTCCACCTCGGCATAACGTCCTCCGCCCAGTTCTTTGCGGACCTTGACGGTATTGTTCTCACGCGCCTCGACTGCCATCACCGCATAGGCAAACGGAATGTTGAGCAGGGTGGCGGCGGCAATACCCACTTGACCCCCGAGGGTGTCGCGCGATTGAGTTCCTGTCAGGACGAGATCGAAGTCGAGCTTTCCCAGAGCCGCTGCTATGGCGGTACTGGCAACCCGCGGGTCCTGGCTTTCGAAGTCGACGCGCACGGCCTTATCAGCACCTTTCGCCAGCGCATAATACAAAATATCCAGAGCTTTAATGTTCCCCATCGAAATCGCCGTGATCTGGCCACCGTGGTTGCGCCTGAGCGCCAGAGCCTCCTCTAGAGCATATTCATCGCACTCATTGATGGCGAGAAGCTGGCCCTGATATTGGATCGCTTTGCCATCGGCAGCGATCTTCAGATCGGTTACCAAGCCTGGTACGGCTTTGCAGCAGACGACAATATTCATTGTCGTGTACCTCTATTGGCTTGCGGCATTGATGCCGGCAATTTTTCCGGTTACGGCGCCACGCAAAAGTCCCGATCCGCTCGGATAGTTATAATAGAAAAATCCTGCGGTCAGCTCGCCTGCCGCATACAGTCCCGGGATCGGCCGGTCAGATTTATTCAAAACCTGACAGTTGGTGTTTATCTTAAGTCCGCCGTAGGTAAACGTGAGCCCACAGGTTGCCGCATAGGCTGTGTAAGGCGGAGTATCGAGCTTTTGCGCCCAGTTGGTTTTCGGTGGGTAAAGACCCTTGGTCGCCCGGCCGTCACGAATGAGCTCGTTGAATGGGCGATCTTCTACGACGGAATTATTGAACTCCTCGACAGTCTTGGTTAGCGCGTCGGAGTTGATCTCAAGCATCTCGGCCAACTCTTTGATGGAGTTGGCGATCACCGGAGTCGCTCCATCGTAGAGATAGCGACCGACGGCGTCCTTTAGTTTCTCATCGAATATTTGGTATGCGATGCCGCCGGGCTGTTTGAGAATCTCGGCGCCGGTCTTGGCATAAGTGTAGGCGTGAAAGTCTTCGCCCTCGTCGATAAAGCGGCGGCCCTCGCTATTGACCATGATGCCGATGGTCCAGGCGTAGCGGTGGGTGCGATAACGACGGTTCGCAGGGTCGAGAAATCCGCCCTCGTAGTCGCCCGCATCGGCATCAATAGGCGTAGCGTGGCCGCCGCTCCAGTGGCCGAACGCTTGCGCGCCGATATCCAGGGCCATCTGAATGCCGTCGCCGGTGTTGTACTTGGTGCCGCGCACTTTGGCCAGATCCCAGCCGCTGCCAAGGAATTGGGCGCGCAGAGCCGGGTTAGCCGAGAAGCCGCCGCTGCCCAGAACCAATCCTTTGCAGTGGATCTCGCTGAATCCTTCGGGGCTTTGCACGACCACGCCGTAAACCCGACCGCTCTCATTGGTCAGGATGCGAGCGGCCGCGGTTTCAAACTGGACCGGAATTCTTTTGCCGTCGATAATGTGATGCCACATCTCGACCAGGCCACCGCCGCCGTCTTTGGAGTGGATAAAGCTGCTGCCGTGATGCCAGCGGAAGCGTCCTTCTTCGGGTTTTGCCGCGGTGTAGAGAATTTCCCACTGGATACCCATTTCTTGCATCCACTTCACAGTGGGGTAGGACTCGTTAACCAGCAATTCCGCCAGCTCCGGCACTGATCGACCACGGGTTACGCGCATCAAGTCGGCGTAAAACTCGTCTTTGGTGTAAGGAGGAAGATCGATTTTTTCCCACTCGCTTTCGCTTACGTGGGGAAGCAGCGGCTTTTCATCTGCGATCCCGTTGTGAGTGTGACGGAACTGCGCGCCATGGCTAAACCATGTGTTACCGCCCTTTTTCGCTTGCGGAGCCTTTTCCAGCACCAGGACCTTGGCCCCGGCGTTGTGCGCCGCAACGGCAGCGGCCTGAGCTGCATTGCCGAATCCGACGACTACCACATCGCAATTCTCGGTCTTCATAGATCAGCCTCCGGTTTTTCTGGCACTATTTTAGATGCCATATCATGACACATGGACTATGTCAGTAACTGAGTTGGACCGGGCTGATGTCACACAGAGCTTGTAAGTAAAGCCAAAGCGATATAATTCAAAGATTGCGCCAATGCCAAGGATGCTTGGAGGAACAGATAGCTCAAGACCGAGGGTCTTAGGGAAGTATCACCTCCAGCAAGCAGAAGGAGGCAATCATGGTCAAGACCCAAGGTGTGGTTCACTTTAGTCTTCCGGTGACAGACCTGGAGCGAAGCGCGAAGTTCTACGCCGAGCTTCTGGGAATGAAAATCGTCCAGAAAACTCCGCGAATGGTCTTCCTCAAGTGCGGCGACGATTATTTTATATTGGCAAAGGACACTCCAGTAAGGTACGACTCTCTGGAACAAACCCCTGTGCATCATGCTTTTAAAGTTGCGGCGGAGGACTTCGACCCTGCCGTGGAGTTTCTCAAACAAAACGGAGTCAAAATATTCCACATGGAAGATCGCCGGGACGGTGTCTTCTGGGGTAGGCAGGCATATTTCCTGGACCCGGACGGCAACAAGCTTGAGATTCATGACCCCCAGGGAATGGGGGTTTAGATAAGAGCTGAATAAGCACGGGGAACTTTGCTTGGCCGTGATGATAGCTTTAGTACTTGCGAACAAACTAGAGCGGAGGAAAAATTGATGCACTATCAACTCGAACATGTGGCAGTTTACTGCCAAGATATTAACGAATCGATCAAGTTCTATGAAAAGTTTTTTGGAGGTAGCCCGACAGCGATAAGAAAGGGCGCAGCGGGCTATGGCTTCTGCTTTATGAAAATCGACGGTTCGCCGTCGATTCAATTAATGGAATCTTCGGGGCAGGTTGGGGTCCA
>DASRIZ010000652.1:0-5209 GCA_035649735.1 Blastocatellia bacterium
CCTAAGAACTCAGGAAGTAATCATGAAGCTCAAAACCTACACGCTGGCAGTTGCCGCCCTTCTATTTTCCATCAACGGTGCTTGCTTCGCCCAATCAGCGTTGCCACAGTTGCCAGACACGCCCGCAGCAAATCAGGCGAAGGAGTGGTTGGAAGTTTTCAACGCGGGAGACGTCGAGAAGCGCAGGGCCTTCCTCCAAAAGAATTATCCGAGTCGTTTGGAACGCTTTGATCGCGAAACAGAAATGCGACGCGGAACTGGTGGTTTCGACGTCATGAAAGTCGCGGAGTCGACACCAACCAAAATCGTATTGCTGATCCAGGAGCGCCTGGGCGAGCAGTTCGCGCAATTTACGGTTGAGGTCGAGCCCGCGCCGCCACACGCTATTAAGCAATTTCAGTTTCAAGTGCTACCACGACCGGCGGAGTTTGCTATTCGTCACTTGAACGACAATGAGTTGGTCACCTCATTGCGAAAGCGGTTGGATGAAGTAGTAGCCGCCGATCTTTTTTCAGGTGCTGTTCTCGTCGCAAAAGATGGCAAGACTGTTTTTGCACAAGCGTATGGACTGGCAGATCGTGAGAAGAAAACGCCGAACACTTTGAAGACGCGCTTTCGACTCGGATCGATGAACAAGATGTTCACCGCAGTCGCCACACTTCAACTTGTACAAAATGGAAAACTGGATCTGAAAGCACCGTTTGGCAATTATCTCACCGACTATCCGAATAAAGACGTGGCGTCGAAGGTTACGATCGAACAGATGCTTTCGCACACAGGGGGAACGGGCGACATCTTTGGTCCGGAGTTCGATAAGAATCGACTTGAGCTAAAGACGCTACAGAATTATGTGAAGCTGTACGGCAATCGCGGGCCCGAGTTTGAACCCGGCAGTCGCTGGCAGTACAGCAACTACGGTTTTCTTTTGTTGGGCGTGATAATTGAGAAAGTTAGTGGTCAGAACTACTACGACTATGTTCGAGATCACATTTTCAAGCCGGCCGGAATGGACGCTACTGCTTCGGAGCCGGAAGACCAGGTGGTTGCCGATCGCAGCGTTGGTTACATGAGATCAGATGGCGCTGGTTGGCAGCCGAACACTGACACACTTCCCTATCGTGGGACTTCCGCGGGTGGCGGTTATTCGACGGTTGAGGATCTATTGAAGTTTGCGACGGCACTCCAAACAAACAAGCTACTCAAGCCGCAGTACACCGAGATGCTCACGACGGGGAAGGTCGAGACACCGAACGGTGGTAAGTATGCTTATGGATTTCAGGAGGCGACGGTTAATGAGACGCGATGCTTCGGCCATGGCGGTGGCGCGCCCGGGATGAATGGCGAGTTGAAGATCTGCTCCGGGCCAGGTTATGTGGTTGCTGTGTTGGCGAACCTGGATCCGCCGGCGGCGACTCGAGTTGCAGACTTCATTACTAATCGACTGCCAACCAAGTAGGCTTAGGCTGGCACCACTCTCAACCTTTTCTGAAGGAGTTGGCGATCGAGAACCGCCTGATCGTTTAAGGTGAGCGCTCGGAGTTTTGTAAAAGAGAGCACCATACACGCGTCGCCGGAGCGTGTTTTCATGTTTCACGAATTACCCGATGCACTTCGGCGTTTGACGCCGCCATGGGAGTCTGCACAAATTGTCCAGGCCGCGCCTGATCTCAAGGTTGGGTCAAGGGCGATCATACAGACGCGCATCCTGGGTCTGTTTCCGGCGCGATGGGTGGCCGAACATACGGTATATGATCCGCCGCACATGTTCGAAGACGTGCAGGTTGAAGGACCTTTTCGCCATTGGCGCCATCGGCACATCATTAAACCGCATCCGGCAGGCGCAGTTTTGCGCGATGAGATCGAATACCAACCGCCACTCGGATTCATCGGGCAATTAGCCGCACCTTTCATGATCGCGCCGCGCCTGGAAAAAGTCTTCGAGTACCGCCACCGTGTCACTCGAGAGTGGTGTGAAGCAAATCCGTCGGCGACTCATTAAGGATCACGAAAGTCCCTACGCTTTTGAGGGTTGTCTTTTAGTCCCATAGTTGATTGGAACTGTTTGGATTGCCGCTTTGTCGCCGCTTTTTGGATTAGTTTGCAAAGGTCGTGTCACAACACGATAGTTTCTGATTTAATTTAGTAGTTGGGCGGCTACTTTTCGACCATACGGGAGGCATCCATGCAAATGTTCATTAAGGTAGTCGCTTTCGTGATGGCAGGCGCCGCGTGTGCGTCGGGGCAGATGGTTGACGCTGAGTTCGTCTACGGGCGCGACTACACGTTCGAGAGGATGGTGGCGACACGCAAAGTACATGACGCGGAGGATAAGGGCACGATCCGCCTCATGACTTACATCTACCGCCCTCGGAAGAATGATCGCCACGAAGTCGTTCTCTTTAGTCACGGCTCGACCGGGGGGCTGGCTCGCTCACCCAAGGAGCCGGGAGGCAGCAATGCGCCGCCGCCGATGATAGTACAGTTCTTCGTCTCCCGCGGATACACCGTGGTTGCGCCGATGCGCCGCGGGCGCGGCGAATCCACCGGCAACTATGTCGAGGAATGCTCGGCCTACACCGGCAAATGCGGCAATGCCGAGTCGCTCGCGCTGGGTGATCGCGCGATCAAAGAGGCGCTACTCGACACAGATGCAGTGATAGATCAGTTGATTCTGGGGCGGCTTGTTGCGCGCGAGTCGAGAATACTTCTCGTCGGGCATTCGCGCGGCGGATTCCTCTCGCTCATCCTGGCCGGTGAGCGACCAACGATTATCAAGGGTGTGGTCAACTTCGCTGGCGGCTGGTACGGAGTAACCGACAAATTTACTGCCGTCGAAAACCAGCAGCGGATGGAGGATCAAAAGGCAAGGTTGATGCGCGCGGCGAAACGCGCGAGCGCGCCGACGATCTGGTTCTACGCCGTTCGGGATCCGTTCTACAAAGACGGTGTGCCACAAGAGCTGCACCGCTATTGGCGGGACGCGGGAGGGGGCGCCGAGTTCGTCTTTATCCCCCGCCACTCGCTCCCCAATGCTCATCTTGCATTATCCGATCCTAGACTTTGGGAGCAGCAGGCAGACGCTTTTCTAAAGACGATCGGGACAGTGAAGCGCTGATGCGCGAGTCGGCAGAGGGTAATTGATGCTTCTTGCACGAGCATTTGATAGACCGATCAACTTAAAACCGATGCAAAGCAAGAAGGCCGGCGGAAAATCTCCGACGGCCTCTCTCGTATGACTATTAAGTTCTGCCTAAGGTGCGATTGCCTACAACTCGCGGCTGTAGCGGTAAGCCTTAACTGCCTGGATTACTCTACACCAGCTGGCTATCTTGGACTGGGTGAGAAACTTCCGTTGGTAATAGTTAACGTGCCCTGGTAGCCGCCCAAAGCTCCGCCCATGAATGTTCCAGTGCCCCTAAGCGTGATGTTTCCATTCGTCCCGTTCCCTTCCGTCGTTAAGGTCAGCGGCAACGTGGAATTGCCGAACAATCGAATGGTGTTTTCGAATCCAAGCGTCATCGAAAGAACCATGTTCCCGTTTGAGGGATTGAAGGGCCCAGAGCCGCCCTGGGTCATGGTTACTGTTGAAGTGTTCGGACCTAGCGGAGTGTTAAAAGAATTTACGATGGCCGGAAAGGTTACAATGTCTACGTTGGCGCGACAATTGGTAAACTTAACCGTCAGGTTTAGGTTCGACGGAAATGGCCCGGGTGCATTGGGGTTGTTTGTGGTCAATACCGCTCTTCCCGTGAACGTAGACGTGAGCGACTCAGTAACGGCGCAAGGCGGCCTCGCGCCGAGCGCAGCTAATCTGAATTTCTGATTATCTCCACCAACATAGTCCCACTGTTGGGCATGCGCGCCATTAGCGATCGCGCCAGGGCCGCCGTTGATATCCAGGCTCCTTCCGCTGTGCCTGGCGCGGATCTCGTAGTAGCCGTCCTCCGCGCGAATGAGCCTCCACATCTGATTTTGGCCGCCGTGATAGTCCCATGTTTTGACGTCGATGCCGTTGTGTACCAGGTATGGTCCCCCAGACACGGCCAGACTCTTACCGCTATCTTTCACAAGGATTTTGTAGTAGCCATCGGCGGCAGGCGTGAACGCCCATTGCTGGTTCTGCCCCGTCTCGTTGCAATCCGACTGTATTACCTGAACTCCGTTTATGGTGGCAACACCTGAGACTTCGAGACACTTGCCGCTGTGCTTGGCGATAATGTGGTACAGAGGTGCGGTATCAATTTGGCTGAAAGCCTGCCCGGCGGTGACGAAGAGCAACGCCAGTAAAATCGGGGTCACCAGGCTTGTTTTCATTAATCTTTTTCTCATAACTTTCTCTCCTTTTGTGATGTGGCGCCCCAGGCGCGGCTGAGTAGCAGAGGACTTAGCATCAGCGCGCTCGCCGGACTCAAGAACGACGGGTGAAGCAGCTAATCCCAGTTGAGATCCTCAACATACTGAGGTCTCTGATGTCGGGCCAATAATTTGCTCGCGCCAATCATCAGCCTCTCCTCCCTGGAGAATAAGTATTTTGTTCTCCACTTACAGAAACGAGATTCGCGGAAGAAAACTGGCAGGGCTCGCAGAGTCCTTATTGGTAGTGGTTGGCGGACCACGCTGTGTCCCCCGACGGAATACTCCTAATCACCGGGCGGGTTAATAGAGTCCGCCTGACGGTGGTATAGTTCCCGCCAACAAGAGGATTCTCAACCGTCCAGTTAGTCCGAAAGGTACCTCGGATGTCAGACGCCCATTCAGTCACGCAGTTACTTGAGCAGTGGAACCACGGTGACCGTGAGGCGCTCGACAAGTTGATGCCGCTCATCTACGACGAACTGCGGAAGATTGCCAAACGTTACATGGGCCAGCAAAACCCCGGGCACACCTTGCAGACCACCGCGCTCATCCATGAAGCGTACTTGCGGATGGTCAAACAGAAAGAGAAGCACTTTCAAAACCGCGCGCATTTCTTTGGCGTTGCTGCGCAGGCGATGCGGCACATCCTGGTCGATTACGCGCGCACCCGGCATACAGCTAAGCGAGGTGGCGGCGTGCGCCCGGTCTCACTGGAAGAGGCTGCCCTGGTGACCCCGGAACGGGCCGGCGAGCTGGTTGCTTTCGACGAGGCGCTGAAGGAGTTAGAACAACTTTCAACCCGACAAAGCCGGGTGGTGGAATTGCGCTACTTCGGTGGGTTAACCGTGGATGA
>DASRIZ010000653.1:0-27660 GCA_035649735.1 Blastocatellia bacterium
TGGTGTCTGGGTTCACGTCGCGATTGCTCGTATGTTGAAGTTGAAGCAACCACGCGGCTGAAGCCGGTAGTGTCTAGGAACCTACACCTGCTCCCGTCGAGTCTTGACCGGGTGGGTCGGGCAACCGGCGTACGAGCGTCCCGGGAGTAAGCTTTCGCGTTTCATCACTACGCTGTGCGGTGCCACGTGAGCTCGGGCTCCTATGTCAGCCCCGTAAAGTAAAACCGCGGTGCTTCCAACTGTGGCCCGGCGCCGAATCTTTACGTGGTCAATCTTAAGGACGCGATCCTCAAACGTGTGCGCTTGAAACTGACAGCTGACGGTGGCGCCGTCTTCGAATTCAAGCATGTCAGGATCGACCACATGAGAGAAGCCACCCCCAAGGACGACTCTGCGACCGATCTTGACCCCCATTGCTCTGAGATACCACGAGAGCAATAACGTCCCTTCAAAAAAAGAAAGCGCAGTGCTCGCGTAGAAACCCCAGGCAACATAAAGAAAATCCCATCGACTACACCAGCAAGACCAGAAGGCGTGCGTGCCTGGGCGAACGCGCCCCAACAGACCCCATTTGAGCGCAACAACCAGCAGGCAGAAGAACCCCACCACGCCCAGAGTAACCAAGGGTACGACGACCAGGTGAAAGACGGGCAATGACACTGCCGGCTGAGCGGACGCAAGGACTCTGAACCAGAAGGGAAGGGCCAGAAGCGGGACGACGAGCAGTCCATTGCGGAGCAGTTCCCAAAACACCCGGTCGAGATATCGAATCAAGGAGGGCTCGTGAGTGAGTCGTCGATCCATTTGTATTACGTCACGCCGCGGCAGTTCAAAGGGCGGCTGGCCAAACCATGCCGTGCCCGCGCGCACGTTTGTATCATCCGCCGCTGTGCAAACGCCGATCAGAAGATCATCCGGCAACGCCTGCCCCGCCTGTATGACCGAGTGATTACCAAGAAATGTGTTCTTCCCAAGCCGCGTTGGCGCAAGCGTGACCGTGCCTCTATGCACCCGAGGCCCGCCAAGGTAAATCCCGTCCGCGAAGAAACTCTCATCACCAATCTCGATGAGCTCCGGTACGACATCGATGATCGTGCTGATCTCGCAGCCGCGTCCTATTTTCATTCCCGCGAGCCTCAGCCACATCGGCCAGAAGATTGTCCCGCTAAGCCACTGGCCCGCCGACTGAACGATCTGCGTCTTAAGCAGGACTCGCACGTATGACGGGCTCCAGCGGCTTATTACACCTGCCTGTACTCTTCCCATCGCCCTAACCGCCAACGCTTCGATTATCACGGTAAGCGGAGCAGGAAGGATTACCATCAAGATGCCGGCGAACAACAATGTGAAAGTGAGGGAAGGGTCGATCAGCCAGCGTAGGAGATCGTCGCTACCTACGTCATAAAACACCGCAAGGGCGATGGCTGGAGCCTCCAGGGAAAGCAAAAGAAGCGTCCACCGTGCGAATCGGGCAAGAATCGTCAGGATGCTATGCGATAACGGCGATATTGGTTTAACCCCGCCGGGCAAGCCTGGCACGTTGGGCGAACGACCGGCAGGCTTGGCCGGAATTCCATCCCATTGTTCGCCGCCGGGAATCCGATCACCGCTTGCCAAAGAGGACAAAGCAGTGAGAAATGCTCCGGGCTCCATTACCGTGTTTGCGCTCACGCCCGATCGCACATCCAACGTGCTGCCGTCGCCCAGCGTGACCGGACCTATCACTATCTGTCCGTCTTCAAGCTCTACAAGCCGGACCGCCGAGTCCTGACTGAGCGTTACGTCATCGCCTATTTCGAGGAGGTCCCAGCCCCCTTGCAGGAGATTGACGCCTCGATGAATGTGAACCCGCTTACCGATACGAGCTCCAAGCGCCCGAAGCGCCGCGTGCTGAAAAACCGTGCCCTGAATAAGTCGCCATGGCACGATTCTAACCGTCTGTTGAACTATCCAGTTCCTGACATAGAAGCTCCCCCAGACCGGTGCTCGGAGAGGACGGTAGGGGCCAATAAAAACACGCTTGATCAGCACGGCGAAAAGCACCGCAACTGGTGTATAAGCCAGCAACGCGCTGAACAAGAGAACCGGGCTCAAGAAAAGAAACGGAATTAGACGGAGGTTACGCACCAGCGCGGGCGTCGCCTCGAAGGCGGCAAAGTACGCTGCGGTTGATGCGACAAGGAGACCAATCAAAATCCAGAGGCTTTGAACGCTCGTTGCGAGCACCGGATGCACGCCCGGGTCTGACAACTCTTCCGCGGCTTCGACTTCGAAAAGCTCGGCTGCGTTAGCCAATTTGGCAAGCTCCGCTACCGAGCGCGCTTCGTAAAGATCGCGAACGGTGACTGAAGCAGTCGAGGGTTCGTCTCGCAGGAGCGAGATCAACTCGGCGGCATTTAGCGAATCGCCGCCAAGATCGTAGAAGAAATCATCGTGGACATCGACGGCCGGCAAACTAAGGACCTTTCGGAACGCGGTTTCTACTCTCGCTTCCATTGGCGTTCGAGGCCCAACGATTTGCTCTTTTAGATCGCGATACTGAGACTCGATATTCGGAAGTTGATTTCGGTTTAGTTTTCCGCCAACGGTCGTCGGGAGCTTCGGGAGAAATGCGAATCTGCCTGGCACCATGTACGCCGGCAGCGATTTAAGGAGATAGGCTTTGAGAATGTCGAAAAGTCGAGGATCCTGGCCGTTGTCAGAGACAATAAACGCAACGATCATCTGTTGCGAGCCGTTTTGTTGAACGCGACACGCGGCCGCCCGCACGCCTTCGCATTCGGCAAGCCTTGCTTCTATCGCTTCAAGCTCGATGCGATAGCCGCGCAGCTTGACCTGCGAATCCATGCGTCCGTTGTAGAAGAAACGACCATCAGGATCACGGTGAGCGAGATCGCCGGTCCTATAGATTCGACCAAGCCGCGGATGCACCGGAAACTTCTCATCGTTTAATTCAGGTCGATTGCGATAGCCTCGTGCCAGGCCGACGCCGCCGAGACACAGCTCGCCTGGTTGGCCGTCGCTGACTTCGTTGAGCGATTCATCCAGCACCCAGGCTTGAAGACCGGAAACCGGATACCCGATGGTAATCGCCTCACCCGCTATGATCCGCCCGCGCAAAGCTGTCACCGTGCATTCAGTCGGACCGTAGCCGTTTACGAGCCGGCGTCCGTGCGCCCATCGTTCGGCGACATCGCCGGGCAATGCTTCGCCACCGACATACAACAACGAAAGTTCTGGAAGGGCTTTTTCGGGATCGTCGCATCCGGTGGTTCGCAGGAGAGTCGGAGGAGGACACAAAACTGTTATTCGTTCGCGCTGGAGCCACGGAACCAGATCGGGCCCCATTCTTACGGTATCGTCGTCCATCACTACAACCGCGGCGCCCGCGGCAAACGCTAGCCAGATTTCCTCGAGTGAGGAATCGTATGCTGGAGATGAACTCTGAGCGACTCGATCTTCGGGTGTGAGCGCAAACTCTTCGATATCGGCGCGGACCAGATTATGGATTCCGGCGTGTTCGATCATCACACCCTTCGGTCGTCCAGTCGTCCCCGATGTATAGATGATGTAAGCAAGGCTGGTAGACGAGAGCCAGGGCGGCACCAGCGCGGCATCGATAGAGGTTGTGCCCTGACTGATGACCCTCGAGACTTCGAACACGCGCTCACTATCAAAGCCACAGCGCTTTGCGCGTGCCATACCCTCGTTGTCGGTAAGAAGCGCAACAGCCTCTGAGTTTTCCAGAATGTCGCGCAACTGTTCGTCTGGCGCTGATGTATCTATGCAGGCGTAGGCGGCGCCGGCTTTGAGGACTCCCAGCTGACTGCTGTAAAGGTGCTCGGTGCATCGGGGAAGAAGGATCGCCACCACGCATTCACCGCTAACAAAATTACGGAGGAGAGACGCTATGGCGTCAGCCTGTTGATCGAGCTCGCGATAGGTGACCACTCGGCGCTCGGGCCGCCCGATTCCCGGAGGAACATCGACTGCAGTGTGGTCAGGTCGCAGCCGCGCGCTTCTTTCAAAAAGTTGATGAAGCAAGCGGGGCTCTTCAACCGATCGGATTATTTGATTTGACCGAGGCTCAGAGATTGAGTTCACCCTCGACGAGAAATGTCGATTCGACCACTGATGGTTGATCCAGACAGACAGCCCGTTGCTCGAACGGATGATTGCCGGACATGGCGATAACGACCTGGAGTGATTCCGGGCTCGGAATCATCAGGGAGGGTGCTGTGTGAGCGAAGCCAGTTTAGCTCAAGTCTATCTTCCGCGCCAACACGGAGTCCGCTTTTCGAGAAATGCCCCCATTCCTTCCTGAGCATCCTCAGCCATCGCGTTGAGGCTCATCACCTCTTTTGCATAGGCGTACGCTTTCTGCTGATCCAAATCAATCTGGGTGTAGAAAGCTTGCTTACCGATCGACACGGTGGCAGAGCTCGCATCGGCTATCCGCGTCGCGAGGGCATAGCTCTCTTCACGAAGAAGCTGCTGCGGAACTACTCGATTGACCAGGCCGTAGTCCATCGCGGTGCGCGCATCGATGGCGGCCCCGGTCAAAAGCATCTCGAGTGCGCGCTTTCGGCCGATCACGCGAGTCAGTGCAACCATTGGTGTGGTACAAAACAATCCGATCCGGACTCCGGGCGTCGCAAACTGGCTGTCTTCGGATGCGATCGCCAGATCGCAGGTTGCGACCAACTGACAACCGGCTGCGGTTGCAATCCCCTGGACCTCGGCAATAACCGGCTGGGGGATGGTCTGAATGAGGGTCATCAGCTCCGTGCAAACGTCAAATACGCGTCGATAGTCGCCGATCTGGCGATCCATCAATTCGCTCAAATCGTGACCGGCTGAAAACGCGGGTCCGTTGGCCGCGAGAATGATGGCGCGGCTATCGGGATCCTTTCCCAGCGTGCGGAAGCAGTCGATCAGTTCCTCCATCAGCGCCAGTGAGAGGGCGTTTCGCCGGCTCGGGCGGTTCATTGTCACAACCGCGATCGGCGCATCCCTCTCGACTAAAAGGTATTCGAACGACTTCATAAATTTCTCCTCGCGGTAGCGGGTTCAAAAGCGCTGATCAGCTCAGTGCCCTCCGCCCGCGTACTTCTTTTCTCCAGCTTCGACACGGACCGCGACTCGATTTTGACGCGGGGGAAGGGGACACGTCGCGAACTTCGTGAACGCACAGGATGGATTGTGAGCCTTGTTGAAGTCCAGTATCACCGTTCCGTCTGAGCCGGGTGGGTCGGCATAAAGATACCGACCCGCGCCGTAGGTTTCCTTACCGTTTGTTTTATCGGCAAAGATAATGAACAGCTTCTTTGAACCCTTCTCCAGCACCGGGTCGAGACGATAGCTTTGGCCGTTCATTTCGAAGATCAACACTCCTGGCGAGGTCATAGGGTCGATCATCCCAAGGACGTTTACTATCGGGATGATTTTTGGCGGAGTGTAAGGATCAAACTTCGCGTTGATTCTGAGGTCCGGCCGGAGCGGGAAGTTGTCGAGTCCTGAAAAGTTAGTGCGAGCCGGATTATTTTTATCTTTAACTCGTACGCCGAGTCGTTTGCCTCGTTTGATGACAAATAGCTTAAGTGAGCCGAGCATCAGGAGAGTCGGCTTGCCGTCTCCGTCAGAGTTGAGCACGAGGTTGCGTACAACGCTTCCTTCGCTGGTGACTCCGGCTTCCGGTCTGGCTTCCAGGCTCACAACTCCCTTATCGAGCCGGAACGATCCTGCGAGCCTGGGCGAACTGTCCCGCGGAAGGGCTATATCGTTCGACGGGTCGCTTCCAAAGCTGTTTTGCCCCTCCTTCAACCAGAATAGACCGACCAGAGAGGTCCATCCGTCTTCTCCATTAACCTCCTCAAGACGTTCCGTGCGCCACTTCTCAATCTCTTTTGCGTAGGAATCATCGGTCCGAGCTCCCGGTTTGGCAGGATCTTCCGCGTCAATAGGGGGAGTGGAAAACACAAGAAGAATTATTATCAGTCCCAGTGTGAGATTGGTTCTCGCCGTCATCGTATCGATCCTCGTTCGCCCGAAGACGAATCATACTACAGATATTATCAGGTGACCTCTTTTAGATTGAATTGGGATGCCCAGCGATGTATTGCTGGATGGGGTTTGACGCCGGAAGGGACGCGGCGCAGCTTCTCGGCGCCGCGACGTCTATCGATAAGGTCACCGCTACGCGGCGCGCTTCAGTCTAAACGGGTTTGTCCAAGAGTGGTGGGTCGCCTCCGTCAGCAAGACATGTTGCGGTTAGTTGACTGATTTCCTCCAGCGAGACCCTGTTCCGGTCAATTGACTGATTTCCGCATAAACGAGGGTGTATTAAAGTCCAGCTGAGCTTCGGCGGGTTCAACCGCCGGCATTGCGGCAGTAGTGCCCGTAGCTCGTAAAACGGCGGAGTTTTGAGTTGAGCCGGCCGCGGCCGCGGCTGCAACGAAGTTGGTGGCGATCACCGTAATCTTTATGGCGCCCGACAGACGCTCATCGATAACGGCGCCGAAAATGATATTTGCTTCGGGATCGGCCGAGTCGTGAATTAAATTCATAGCTTCGCTGATCTCATACAGGGTTACGTCGGGACTGCCGGTCACATTCACCAGCAAAGCCTTTGCGCCATGAATTGATGCCTCCTCGAGTAGAGGGCTCGATATGGCTCGTTGCACCGCTTCAAGCGCGCGGTTCTCGCCGCATGCCTGGCCGGTGCCCATCAGCGCAACGCCCTTACTCTGCATGATCGCCCTGACATCGGCAAAGTCTACGTTTATCAAACCCGGAAGGGTCACGATGTCCGAGATCCCTCTAACCGCCTGTCGCAAAACACCATCGGCAAGCCCAAAGGCATCGGTGAAGGGAATTGCTTTGGTGATCGATTTTAAGAGTCGTTCATTGGGGATGGTGATTACGCTATCAACACATCCTCGAAGTTCCTCAAGCCCCTGTTCGGCCTGAGTCGCGCGTCGATGTCCTTCGAATCCAAAGGGCTTGGTCACGACAGCTATCGTCAAAGCTCCTAGTTCTGTCGCGAGGCTTCCGATGATTGGCGCAGCGCCAGTCCCGGTTCCGCCACCCAAGCCGGCAGTCACGAAAACCATGTCCGATCCGTCAAGCGCGTCCACAAGCTTGTCGGTATCCTCGAGTGCGGCGCGCTTCCCGATCTCCGGGTTTCCACCAGCTCCCAGCCCGCGGGCAATTTCTTCGCCGAGCTGAATTCGGACCGACGCCTTTGAGTCTTTGAGAGCCTGTCTATCCGTGTTGGCGACCAGAAACTCCACTCCTTCCATTCCGTCTTCGATCAGACGATTAACTGCGTTGCCTCCCGCGCCGCCGACCCCGATTACTTTGATCTTTGCGCCGTGTCCCCGTTCGAGATCGGCAAATGTTATGAGATCGGGCCTGCCGGCTTCACTCTCATCTGAGTACATGTGGAACCTCCGTCTTGTATGCCTTTCTAACTAAAACCCGCAACACAGTCGCAGGTTGGTTCAATCGGTTGTGGTCCCGAAAACACGCAAGGGTGCGCCATTGTGCAAAAGAGCCCCGGCCCATGTCAAGACCGCCGTGGTGCAAAATTTTTTTGAATTGCACAGATTTTGTGCAACTAGTGGCCACCAACGATCCCTCCCCAACATACTGTAATCTCAGCTAAATAGACACGCCAACCACAATATGTAGGAACCAACCACCCGAACCGCCTGTTCGGTAAACAAAAGCGAACCACCCCCAGCGCCGTCTAGAAATTGTCGATATTCTGTCTAGATTATTGATTGGTGGGTGTGGTTCGGATCGTTCGTTCTTCGGTTGCTTTTTGTTAATGTAGTGGTTGATGTTAAGGGAAGTGGTCGGTTGGCGTTTATCTGGTGAGGTGGTTTTATTGGCAACCGCGGTATGGCGATTCTCGTACTGCGTGTTGAATCAGGAAGCATTTAAGTCCTTATGAGTACGGTATACTCCTTTTATCTGGATGCCGCTAAGATTGCTCTGCAGTCTATCTTCGCGCATAAACTTCGCGCTTTTCTAACGCTTATCGGAATAATCATCGGTGTCGCGTCGGTTGTGGTCGTAGGCGCCTCGATCGAAGGTCTCAACACTTACATGGTCGAGACCATTTCGAAGGTGCTCGGAGCCAATCACTTTATGGTCGCCCGTATCGCTCACGTCGGCAACATGACCGAAGAAGAGTGGGAAAAGATGATGAAGCGCAACAAGCGCCTCGAATGGGATGACCTCGATTGGTTGATCAACAAGTGCACAAGCTGCACTGAGGTCGGCGCAGAGGCCGGCATGCGGGTAGATTTGAAGCACGACGGCGAGGACTTGTTCGGCACCCAGGTGCGAGGTGTCACAGCTAACATGGCTGAGATTGAAGACAAAACGATCAGCGAGGGCCGGTTCCTGATGAATCACGAAGTGGAGCACGCCTCGATGGTTTGCGTCATTGGGATGGATCTGAGGGAGAAGTTCTTCGCTGGTCGTGATCCGATCGGCCGACCGCTGACGATCAAAGGGCTTCCGATGACAGTCGTCGGGGTCGAGGAAAAGCGCGGTTCGATGTTCGGCCAGTCGCTCGACAATCACGTATACGTTCCGCTTACGAGCTATGGAAGGATGTTCGGCAGGAGACAGAGCTTGAACCTGCACGGCAAAGCAGAAAATCGCGAGTCTTTTCAACCAACGATTGATGAAGCCCGAGTTGCGATGCGGAACAGGCACAAGTTAAAGGGACACGAGGAGGATGATTTCGGACTGGTAAACACCGAGCAAGCCAATAACCAGATTGACCAAATTACTGGCGCGATCACGATGGCTGTCATTCCGATAACTTTTATTTCGCTGGTAGTCGGCGGCATTGTGGTTATGAACATAATGCTAGTAAGCGTTACCGAGCGGACCTTCGAAATTGGACTGCGCAAGGCGGTTGGCGCAAAACGCAAACACATTCTGGTCCAATTCCTGATTGAGTCATCGGTGCTCTGTTCAATGGGCGGTGTGCTGGGGCTGCTGTTGGCGGCCGGAGTTTCATCGATTGTCCGGGTGACAACCCCGGTCCCAATGGCTATAACGCTGACGTATGTTCTGCTTTCGGTCGCCGTTTCGAGCATCATCGGAATGGTGTTTGGGATCTACCCCGCCTTAAAAGCAGCAAAGCTGGATCCGATAATCGCGCTGACCAAGAACTAGAGGTGAAATGGTAAAACTGAGATCCCTGGTTGTAAGCGAGACACTGGCGATGGCGCTGGACAATATCCGTGCGCATAAGTTTCGCAGCTTCCTGACGGTTCTCGGGATTGTTATTGGCGTCACCACCGTTATCGCAATCGCTTCAATCCTCACTGGTCTGCGCACCAACATAGTTCAGTTCGTTGAAGAGTACGGAACCAACAACATTTACGCGTTTCACCTGTCAACCGGTATATCCTTCGGTCCGCGCGACCGCTCTGAGAGGACCCGAAAACCGCTGCGGCCGGAGGATGGTGAGGCGATTAAGGAGTTCGCCCCTGCAGTCGAGGATGTTGCAAACGACGGCTTTATAGAGTGGAATTTTGATAAGACCATCACATACGGAGGACAGACCTACAAACAAGCGAATCTGGAGGGCGTGTCGGCGAACTTCGGGGTGGTTACCAACCTGTCGCTTCAGTCCGGGCGGTTCATCTCGGAAATCGACGATCAGCATCGGCGAGAGGTGATGGTGATAGGGCAGGGAGCTGCCGAGGCCTTATTTCCTCATGGCTCAGAGGGCATCGTCGGCAAAGAAGTGATGATGCACGGCAAACCTTTTGAGATTATCGGTGTTCTCGAGCCGAGAAAGGGCGGGATGATGGGCGAGTCAGAGGAGAACTCAGTCCTGATCCCTTTCCGAACGTTGAGAAAGATCTCGCCGCGAAGCGAATGGATGATGCTGATTATCCAGGCGCGATCAGGCCAGCTTAAACAAGCGCTTGATCAGGTTGAGGATATCCTGCGCCGGCAGCGCGCGGTGAAGTTCAACGATAAGAACAACTTTGACCTTAACACCGCCGATAGGTTTATCGAACAGTTTGACAGCATAACGGCAATGGTCGGGTTGGTTGCGATTGCGCTTTCCAGTGTGGGCCTCCTGGTCGGCGGCATAGGGGTGATGAACATCATGCTGGTAAGCGTCACCGAGCGGACAGCGGAGATCGGTGTGCGAAAGGCAATCGGGGCTCGGCGGCGAGACATCACCACTCAGTTCCTGTTCGAAGCAATGACGCTGACGTTCCTGGGAGGAGTATTGGGCGTGCTCCTGGCCGTGGGAGTGAGTCAGATAATAATACTTATCTTTCCTTCCCTACCTGCATCAGTACCGTTGTGGGCGGTGATTACCGGTCTTGTGGTCTCGACCGCGATTGGGCTGATCTTTGGAGTTTGGCCCGCCAGAAAGGCTGCTCGGCTGGACCCCATTGAAGCACTGCGTTATGAATAGTTAAACTCATGCCCCTCAGGTTATTAGATCATATCTCCTAATCATTCACTTGAAGTAGCTGGCAGCGTTTTGCTTCAGGTGGTAAGCCTGCTGTAGATTCCTGGCAGTCTCTCGGGCAGACTCAACACGTCGTCAATGATCGTATAACCAACTTCGCCGTACATATCACGCAATTGGTCTTCAGATTCCCGGTCGATCGTGATGCAAAACGGGGTTATTCCCTCAACTCGGGCCTGTCTCAACGCCATCCTGGTGTCTTCGCGCGCGTAACGGCTATCGCCGTAGTCGTGATCGTAAGGCCTTCCGTCAGACAGTACTATCATGAGCTTGGTACGCGCATCCTGTTGCGCGAGCCTGGTGGTAGCGTGACGGATAGCTGCGCCAAGCCGGGTGTTGTTCTGATATGAGATTCCGCCGATGCGTCGCTCAACGACGGCCGAATAGCTCTCGGAAAAATCCTTAATCAAGTAGAACTTTACGTTCCGGCGGCCTTCGCTGGTGAATCCCTGCATCGAGTAGGAATCACCTACTGCCTCCAGCGCTTCGCTCATCAGCACCAGACCCTCCTTCTCAATGTCAATTATTCGCTGTCCGGGCTGGGTGTATGGATGATTCGGATAGCGGCTGATCGTTCGTGCCGTTGAGCTGGACATATCCAGAAGAAACGACACAGCGACATCCCGCTCTCGTCTGAGTTTACGCGTGTATAAGCGATCGTCGATCAAACCGGTGCTTCGTTTGTCGAGAGCGTAGTCGATCACCGCTTGCAGATCGTAGTCTTCTCCATCGATTTCGCCGCGAATTCGTCTGAGGTTCTCCGGGCGCATCAATTGAAACTGATGGCGTATCGAAGAAATAACGCCGGCGTAGCGGCTACGAACCAGCTCGACAAAGCTGCGCGAGCCTCGTGCCCCGCCGCGCTCGATTATCCTGCACCATCTGGTTCGGTAATCCGCGAGCTCCCGGTCCCACTCATCGTAGTAGAACGCCCGGTCACCTTTTTCGAGGTCCTGTTCCGGACTCTCCGGTCCATTGATGCGATTGAAAATATCCTGCTCCGGGTTGATCTCCTGCTGCTGACCGCTGTTCCACAAGCTGAACGGATCGTCGCGGACCTCAATCTGTTGCCGCTGGCCAGTCTGTTCAGCGTCGGTTTCTGCGAGCGATGAATCGTCGCCGGCTTCACTTCCTTCTCCGGTCTGGCTGGTCTCTTCGCTCTGAGAGTCTGACTGGATCGGTTGTTCGACGAATAACTCGTAGACGTGACGGGTCGCCATCAATGAATCGGCGACAGAGGCGTCTTTAAGAAACACAAATTCGGCAAGGATCCGCTCGAGTTCTCGGACCACCGTGGGGTAAGAGCGCTTTGCATCAGGAGTCGCCCCGCCGCAGACGGCCAATTGAAAAAGCAGCTCGAATGGCAACAGCTCAGCCGGGATGTCCTCGACCGACGGCCGACGCTCGGTCAAACGCCCGCGGACAAAATCCAAGTCGCGTCGTATGCCGCGGTACACCGTGCGCAGCAAAAAATCTATCCTGCCGTTCTCTATTGTGGTGAAAAGCCTTGTAGCAAGATCGGGGTTGGGGAACTCCGCAAGTACTCTCACAAAGTCGGTGCGATCAGAGACCGGTGTTTCGGCGAGAGAGGCTGTTGTGTCCTTGCGCCGGTGCTTGAAGGCCGAGCGTATCTCAGCCATCGCCGCCATAGTCTCGGGCGCATCCGCAGCAAAGGTGAGGAATTCGATTTGACCGGCGCCGTGGGCGGCGAGCACCTTGAACAATCGAAAGTTTTCGCGCTCGTCTTCAAACTCAGCGACCACAGAGGGAAGGAATATGGTATTGCCGTCGCCGATCTTGGCTTCGTCTGGAATTGAAGCAAGGGAAGCTATGTGAAGGGACCGTCCAGTTAAACCTTCAACGTAAAGTCTCAACGTATGGGCGACCGAATCAAGAGTTAGCCCGCCCTCGATCTTGAACAGTGCTTCCTGACTCGCTTTTGATTCGAGCGAATAATAGGCTTGAACTCGCCGGGAATTCTCAGAAGTTTTTTCCAGTCCACGACGCGCCCAATCTCGAAACTGGCCCAGCGAAGCAGCGCGCAAGGCCAGCGGGCTTGCCTTGAAGCACTCGACTGCGGCAATCGTGCTGCGTTCGGCGATTTCCTCGACAATTTCCAGTACCGCCGCAACCACCTCCGCGCGCCGCTGGGCGTTGAGTCGCGTGGCGAGTTCGGCAACGATATGCGGGCTTTGCTTCATGAAATGATAACTTGCGGCGTTACCCTGTAGAGCGACTCGTTTTGCGAGGGCAGTCCAACGCTCAAACGAGTCTTTGCCGGCAATCGTAAGAACGCGGCTTGCGGCTTTGAAGTATTGGAGCGCGACTCCGCCTGAGCGATCGAGATATGATTCGGTTATGTCGAAAAGTCTTTCAACCGAGGTTCGGTCAGCGCCGATGATTACCGCAGGAAGCTCGTTAAAAAACTCCGTGGCGGTCCCGCCGGACCTGAATGCAAAGGATGATGTGAGCGAGAGGGCGCGTTTGATCAGTTGGCCACTTTGTTCATTTGAGTGTGATTCGATTTGAGAAATAACTTGAGGGGCAGTTAGAAACAGATCGTTGCTGTGTTTAACGGAGTGGCGGGCCAGCTCCAGACAAATTGTTAGAATCTGGGCGATGTCTTCGTGATCCTTGATAGTGGCAATGACGGTTGGCGCGGACTTAAAGCATTCGATTGCGGTGTTGGCGGAGAGGGCCGCTTGCTTATTGACGAGGCGGAGAACAGGGGATCGCATGTCTTCGGGAATTGCTGCAAGAACAGCGGTACTGGTTTGAAAGAACCCAATGGCGCTATCGGCGTTTGTTGCCGACAGGCGCTTGCCTGCCTCTCCCCAGACGCGGATATCGCCGGCCTCGATCAGCCGCGAAACTTCAGGTGCAGCTTTGAGCATCTCAACGCCGGCTCGCAGATTTGCTCCGGCCAGCATTACACCAATATCGGTAGTGAGCAGCACTTTCTCATAAGGCAGACCACCGAGCCTCTTAACAAGATTCTCAATAGTCGGCCCGCCGACTCCCCTCAAGTGTTTCCTGAGCTGCTTCTTTACTTCCTTCTCGAGTTCTTCCATTTCGGTTGATGATAACAAAGCGAGGATGGAATCAAAACGGTGGAATCAGAATTCATCGATAAGATAGGTCCCAGGTCTATTCTGCAGGTTGTCTCGGCTGCTAACTTTTTGCTTGCGCCCAGCGGTGGTTCTGGCGTAAAAGATGAATGAATCATCATTCAGTTTAAGGGAACGTTATGGCATCTACGAGACGAGAGTCCGCGGTCACACGAAAGGCTAACGGCAAATACGAAGCGATTCTGCGCGCGGCAATAAAAGTGTTCGCCGGTAGCGGCTTTTTTAACTCCAAGGTCGCCGATGTCGCACGCGAAGCCGGAGTAGCCGACGGAACCGTCTATCTCTACTTCAAAAACAAAGACGATATCCTCGCCTCAATCTTCAATCATTACATGGACAACGCCCTCGCCGCCGGACGAGCGAGACTCGCCGAAATAAATGACCCGATCGAAAAACTGCGCCAAATCGTTCACGCCCACCTTGAAGGGCTGGGGCGAGATCGAAATCTCGCAATCGTGTTTCAAGTCGAACTGCGATCCTCAACTAAATTCATGGAGCAATTCTCGGCTACAAAAGTTACTGAATACCTCGAGCTGATTCGTGAGGTTATCGCAGAGGGTCAACGAGGCGGTGTGTTCCGCCCCGGTCTAAGCACAACCGTCGTCGCAAAGGTTTTATTTGGAGCGCTTGACGAGATGGCTACCAACTGGGTCCTGAGCCATAAACGATACAGCCTCGCATCGACTGCGGACCCGGTGCTCGAGGTTTTTCTCAACGGGATCGCTCGCGAACAGTCCGGAAAACGGGAGCGAAAAGCAAGTTAGTCAATTACCAGGATGGCAGAACCGAAAACATTAAACGAGCTGTTCAACTCCGCCGTAGACAATCATCGCGAGTCGGAATTCATGCGCTTCAAAACCGGCGGTGAGTGGCGCTCGCTAAAGTTTGGGGAAGTGGCCCGGCGGGTCAGGGAACTGGCGCTGGGGTTGCACGCACTGGGCATCAGAGCCGGTGATCGTATCGCAATCTGGTCTGAAAACCGCCCCGAATGGAATCTGGCGGACCTCGCAGCTCTGGCCATAGGCGCCGTCGATGTGCCGATCTACGCCACTCAGACGCGCTCGCAGGTGGAGTACATACTCGCGGATTCGGCCGCCAGAGCTATTCTTGTGTCGTCCGCTTTCGCGGAAAGCGCTCTTGCAATCAAGTCACAACTGCCAGACCTCGAGTTTGTCATCACGCTCGACAAAATTTCGGGCGATGTCGTCGACGTAGAAAGTTTAATCGATCAAGGACGCTCGCTCTTCGGCGAACAGCCGGGACTCTATGAGGGGCTTTGGCGAGCCGCGAATCCGGAGGACCTGGCGACCATTTTGTACACCTCGGGTTCGACGGGCGATCCAAAAGGCGTGATGTTGACGCACAAGAACCTCACCTCGAACGTATTGAACAGCGCTAGATGGCTCGGGCTGGGGGGCAGGCACGAGCTAGCGCTCACCTATCTGCCATTCACCCACATTTTCGAGCGTGCGGTCTGGTACTTTTATGCGCACATCGGAGCCACTGTCGCATACGCAGAAAGCATCGAGACAGTGGCAAAGAATCTCCTTGAAGTCAGACCCACCGCAATGACCAGCGTGCCTCGGATGTTTGAGAAGATTTACGCGAAGATCATTGAACGCGGACTCTCCGCCGGATTCCCGAAGCGACAGATCTTTTTGTGGTCTTTGGATGTCGGGAGACGATGGGCGGAGAAAAAGAACCGCCGTGAGTCCATCGGCTTCCTGCTTAATCTTCAACACAAGATCGCCGACGCGCTTGTCTTCAAAAAATGGCGAGAGGCCGTGGGTGGCAACGTCAGATTATTCATTTCAGGCGGTGCGCCTCTGGCACCCGAAATAGCATACTTGTTTTTTGCGGCTGGTCTGCCGATCCTGCAAGGCTACGGGTTAACTGAGACGTCACCGTCGGTCTCGTGTAACACTGAGACCCGGAATCGGATCGGCACGGTGGGGCCGGTTATCGACGGCGTCAGCGTTCTTATTGCCGAGGACGGCGAGATCCTGGTCAAGGGCGACAACGTCATGAAGGGTTACTACAACCGGCCGGCGGATAACGATGAAGCATTCACCTCCGACGGTTGGTTTCGAACCGGGGATATCGGACACATCGATCCAGACGGGTTTCTTGTCATCACCGATCGCAAAAAAGACCTGATCAAGACCAGCGGGGGAAAATATATCGCGCCCCAGCAGCTCGAGAGTTTGATCAAGTCGAGCCGGTTTGTCTCACAGGTGGTTGTCGTCGGCAACGCGCGTAAGTTTGCCTCGGCGCTGATCGTGCCGAATTTGGAGTTGCTACGCGGATACGCACAGTTGAAGGGCATCCAGTATAAGCACGACAGCGACCTGCTAACGAATCCGCGAATCGTCGACTTACTAAAGAGGCAGGTTGAGAAGTACACGGTTGATCTTGCGAAGTATGAGAAGGTGAAGAAGCTGGCGCTGCTCGAACGCGAGTTCACTACTGAATCGGGTGAGTTGACGCCAACGCTCAAACCCAGACGCAGTGTAATCGAAAAAAAGTACGCGAGTGTAATAGACCGCTTGTACGAGGAAGAAGCTCCGAGCGTGGTTGCGGTTTAGAAACTTGTAAGAAGGGAACGGGATCGTGAGCTACAAGATCAATAGAGTTGCGGTGCTTGGATCTGGAACAATGGGTGCGCAGATAGCCGCCCACTGCGCAAACGCGGGCGTTGACGTGTTATTGCTCGATATCGCGCCCACGGAATTAACCAAGCAAGAAGAATCGCGAGGCCTCACTCTTGAAAGCAAGCAGGTGAGGAATCGAATTGCGAACGCCGGGCTGGAAGCCGCGAAAAGGATCAAGCCCGCCGCATTCTTCTCACAAAAGCTCGCCGGTCTGATAACTATAGGAAACTTTGAGGATGACCTGGAAAAACTGGCAGGCGTTGATTGGATCATCGAAGCGATCGTTGAGAAACTGGACATAAAGCGCGACCTGCTCTCTCGAGTCGAGAGAGTTCGCAAAGCCACTACAATAATTAGCTCGAATACCTCAGGCATTCCAATTAAAGCAATGGCTGAGGAAATGTCCGAAGGGTTTCGCAGTCATTTCCTCGGTACCCATTTTTTCAATCCGCCTCGCTATCTAAAACTTCTTGAAATCATCCCGACGTCTTCGACTTCGCCTGAGGTTATTGCGGCTGTGTCTGATTTCTGCGATCGAAGGCTTGGCAAAGGAATCGTCTTTGCCAAGGACACTCCAAACTTCATAGCGAATAGGATCGCGACTTTTAGCTCACTGAATGCAGTTCGGGTGATGATGGAAGGCGGTTTCTCGGTTGAGGAAGTTGATGCGATGACCGGTCCTGCGGTTGGGCGTCCCAAGTCCGCTTCGTTTCGAACTACGGACATTGTCGGTCTCGATACGGCGTTGTACGTCGCCGAGAATCTCTACCCTGCGGTTCCCAACGACGAGAAGCGCGATGTACTGGTCCCGCCTGACTTCATGCGAGACATGGTCAAGCGCGGATGGACCGGTAATAAAGCGGGCCAGGGCTTCTACAAGAAGCAGAAAGGCGAAGGAGGGAAACCGGAATACCACGTACTCGACTACAACACGATGGAGTACAAGCCTGCTCAGAAGGTTCGCTTCCCGTCCCTTGACGCAGCTAAGACTATTGACGACACGGCGGAACGAATCCGCACGCTTGTTTACGGTAAAGATCGAGTTGGCGAGTTCTTGTGGAAGACGATGAGCGCAAATCTTATTTATACCGCAAATCGAATTCCTGAGATCGCCGATGACATTGTGAACATCGATAATGCGGTTAAGTGGGGATTCAATCACGAGTTTGGAACCTTTGAGTTGTGGGACGTTATCGGCGTCGAGAAGTCCGTCGCCAGGATGCGGGAAGACGGGCTCGAAATTCCTCAACTAGTTCAGAGGCTGCTCGATTCGGGCAAGAAGAGCTTTTATGAAAACCGCGAAGGGCGGACACACTACTTTGATATTGCGTCGACCGACTACAAAGAAGTTCCGGCTCGTTCCGGCGTCCTGATACTGAAGTCACTAAAGGAACGAACGGCGGTCATCAAGAAGAACGCATCGGCATCATTGATCGACATCGGCGACGGTGTGGCATGTCTCGAGTTTCATTCGAAGATGAACGCGATTGGCGCCGACACCATTTCGATGATGAATTACTCGGTCAAGGAGGTTGGAGAGAACTTCGAAGCGCTGGTGATCGGCAATCAATCTGAGAATTTCTCAGTTGGCGCAAACATCATGTTGCTGCTCCTTGGTATCCAGGAAGGCGAATGGGATGAGATCGGGATGTCGGTTCGCCAGTTCCAGAACGCAAATATGAATCTTCGTTATTCGCCAAAGCCGGTGGTCGTCGCTCCTCAGGGGATGGCGCTTGGCGGTGGGTGCGAGATCACCATACACGGAGATAAAGCTCGCGCCGCATCGGAGGCTTACATCGGACTGGTTGAGGTTGGAGTTGGTTTAATCCCCGGAGGCGGCGGAGTAAAAGAGATGGTCCTGCGCGCTGTTGAGGACGCGACTTCCAACGAAGATCTGTTTCCCCGGATAAGGAAAGTATCCGAGACGATTGCGATGGCTCGAGTTTCAACATCGGCAGTCGAAGCCCGCGAGCTGGGATTCCTGCGCGAGACCGATCCGATCACCATGAACCGGGATAGGTTGATCGAAGACGCCAAGCAAACCGCGTTGGCGCTGGTTCGCGAGGGCTATACTCAGTCGCATCCTCGAACTGATATCCCGGTGCTTGGAGAGCCGGCGCTTTCGACAATCAAGCTTGCGGTTCACATGATGGTGCGCGGCGGGTTTATCAGTGAGTACGACGCTCACGTAGCGAAGAAGCTCGCGTACATAATTACTGGAGGCGATCTGTCGCACAGGACGCTCGTGTCCGAGCAGTATTTGTTGGATCTCGAGCGCGATGCGTTTGTCTCATTGTGCGGCGAGAGGAAGACGCAGGAACGGATTCAGCACATGTTGAAGACTGGAAAGCCGTTGAGGAATTAGGAGATAGAGCCCAATGAAGCAAGCAGTGATAGTTTCAGCCCTTAGAACCGCAGTAGGCAAAGCACCTCGTGGTTCTTTGAAAGATACCAGGCCCGATGATATGGCCGGCACCGTCATCAAGGCGGCAATCGAACGCACGCCGGGGCTCGAAGCCTCGATGATCGAGGACGTCATCCTTGGCTGCGCGATGCCTGAAGCAGAGCAGGGAATGAACGTCGCCCGGCAAGCATCGTGGCTGGCAGGAGTTCCAAAGGAAGCATCGGCGGTGACGATCAATCGCTTTTGTTCTTCCGGGCTTCAGGCCATAGCTTTCGCTGCCGAACGCATAATGGCCGGATGGGCCGATTGCATTGTAGCCGGCGGAACTGAATCGATGAGCTTGATTCCAATGGGCGGTCACAAGATTGTGCCCAATCCTACACTCGTCGAGAACCATCCGGACTTCTACTTGAACATGGGGCTGACCGCAGAGAACCTTGCTCAGAAGTACTCGATCTCGCGAGCGGAGGCAGACGAGTTCTCGTTTCGCAGCCATCAGAAGGCAATCGCGGCGATCAACGAAGGCAAATTCAAAGACGAAGTTGTATCGCTCAATGTGAGAACAGTCGAGCTTGACGGCAAAGGGAAGCGCGTTGTGAAAGAGTCAACCTTTGAGATCGACGAAGGCCCGCGAGCCGATACGTCTATAGAAGCGCTCGGCAAGCTCCGGCCTGCGTTTCATGCTCGAGGTACGGTGACCGCCGGTAACTCTTCGCAAATGTCTGACGGCGCGGCCGCCGCTGTGGTGATGTCCGCTGATCGGGCTCGTGACATTGGAGCCAGGCCAATCGCACGATTGATCGCTTATGCCACGGCCGGCGTTGAGCCGGATTTCATGGGTATCGGTCCGGTCGCCGCCGTGCCGAAAGCGTTGAAGATCGCTGGTCTGACGCTTGACCAAATAGATCTGATCGAGTTGAACGAGGCGTTCGCCGCTCAGGCGCTCTCGGTGGTGAAAGAACTTGGAATCAACCAGGACAAATTGAATGTGAACGGCGGGGCGGTCGCGATGGGCCACCCGCTAGGCTGCACTGGAGCGAAGCTCACTGCGACGATCCTGCACGAAATGCAAAGACGGAACGCGCGCTACGGAATGGTGACGATGTGCGTCGGCGGCGGGATGGGTGCAGCCGGAATTTTCGAATTGATGTGAAATCAGCAATCTTAAGGACGACGAAATGCCAAGGAGACCAACAATATGACAAGCGCGGTAGAAACAAAGAAGGTGATCAAAGGCGGAAGCTTTATTCTTGAAGATCACGAAGCGTCGGATGTGTTTACGCCCGACGATCTCAGCGACGAGCATTTGATGATCGCGCAAACGGCGCGCGAGTTCACAGAAAAGGAGATCTTGCCGCTCGATGCGGAGATCGAGTCGAAAGACTATGAGCTTACTCGAGGGTTGCTTCGAAAAGCGGGCGAGCTTGGGCTGCTGTCGATCGATATTCCGGAGAAGTACGGCGGTGCCGGACTTGACCTGCTCAGCTCGCTTGTCGCTTCGGAAGCAATGTCGGGTCAGGCTTCATTCTCCGGATCGCTCGGCGCGCACACAACCATAGGCACGTTGCCGATCGTCTACTTTGGCACCGACGAGCAGAAACAACAGTACCTGCCGAGGCTTGCGACTGCCGAAATGATCGGCGCCTATGCTCTGACCGAGTCTGGCTCCGGGTCCGATGCGCTCGGCGCAAAGACCAAAGCAGTGCTGTCGGAAGACGGCAAGCATTATGTGCTCAACGGTCAGAAGATGTGGATTACCAACGCCGGTTTTGCGGACGTTTTCTGCGTATTTGCAAAAGTGGATGGTGAGAAGTTTACGGCGTTTATTGTCGAACGCAGCTTCCCCGGCGTGACGATCGCGCCGGAAGAACACAAGATGGGTCTGCAAGGTTCGTCTACCTGCGCGGTTAATCTCGAGGAAGCGCAGGTGCCCGCTGAGAACGTGCTCGGCGAGATCGGCAAAGGCCACAAGATCGCCTTTAACATTTTGAATCTCGGGCGGCTCAAGCTTGGGGTGAGCACGATTGCCGGTTCAAAGAGGCTGACATCGATCGCCATCGATTACGCCAAACAGCGATATCAATTTGGCGTTCCAATCTCGTCATTTGGGTTGATCAAACACAAGCTGGCCGAGATGGCGATTCGCACTTATGTTGCCGACGCTATGACGTATCGGACAGTCGGCATGATCGAAGACGCCCTGGTTACAATCGATCGGGACAACCCCGCCCAGATGCTTAAAGCGATCGAGGACTATGCCGTGGAGTGTTCGATCATCAAGGTGGTGGGCAGCGAAACGCTCGATTATGTTTCGGACGAAGCCGTTCAGGTGTTTGGCGGCAACGGGTATTCGAAGGATTATCCCGTCGAGCGCGCGTATCGCGATTCGCGAATCAGCCGGATCTACGAAGGCACCAATGAAATCAACCGGCTGATTATCTCGGGCCAACTGCTTCGGCGCGCAGTAAAGGGGGAGCTTGCGTTGTTCCCGGCAGCAAAGAAGCTGATGGACGAGATGCTCTCGCCGTCGATGTCTGAGGAGTCGGCAGAAGGCGTTTTCTCGCAGGAGCGCGCGGCGCTCACCAATGCGAAAAAGGCGGCGGTCGCAGTGCTGGGATCAGCGGCGCAGAAGTATCGCGACAAGGTTTCGGAGCAGCAAGAGGTGCTCGCCTCGGCAAGCGACATCATCATGGAAATCTACGGGATGGAGAGCGCAATACTCCGAACCGAGAAGTTCATCTCCGGTCGCGGCGAAGCTGCTTGTGCGAACCACATCGACGCCACAAGGACATTTGTGAGTGACTCGATTTCGCGAGTCGAGCAGCACGCAAAGACCGCGATCGCTGCGATGTCGGAAGGCGATGAACTGCGGACGATGTTGGCGGTGCTTCGGCGCTACATGAAGTACACGCCGATCAACACCGTTGCGGCGCGAAGACGCATCGCCGACTCGATGATCGAAGCAGGGAAGTACAATCTGTAGTCAGTGGTCCGTAGTACGAATATAGGACCTATGGGACGTATAGGACCGATACTCGGGCTACGGACTCCCTCCTCATGAAAATTCACCGCATCAGCGTGCCGACTCCTTTTTATGTTGGTCCCGTCAACGTTTATCTGATCGAAGAGGATCCGCTGACGCTTATTGATGCCGGACCGCGTGATGACTCGTCGCTCGAGGCGTTGAGGTCGGGGCTCGCGAGTCTCGGGCACAAGCTGTCGGACATCAAGCGTATCATCATCTCGCACGCTCACTCTGATCACTACGGCCAGGCGCGGGTGATCGTCGAAGAGTCGGGCGCGACAGCATACATTCACGAGTGGGACGCGCCCGCCGTTTCTGCGAACCACGACTATGGTGCGTATCGAAATCTCCTGATAGCCGTAGGGGTGCCTCGCGAAATAATCACTCGAATGGAAGCGGGCTATGAGAAATTCAAGGGGTTTGCCTATCCGCTCGATCACGTCGAGACACTGAAGGACAACGATGAGATTCTCTTTGAGCACGAAAGTCTGAGCGTCGTTCACACTCCGGGTCATACGCCGGGTTCAATTTGTCTTGTTCGCACCAGCAACCGTCTGGTGTTCGCTTCGGACACGGTTCTGAAAACTATCACTCCAAATCCGGTTCTGAGTCCCGATCCTATTGACGAGAAGCGGCGGTTCCAATCACTCGGAGAGTATCTCGTTTCACTTGCTCGCATTCGCGCCCTTGCGCCGACGGTCTTAAAAGGGGGACACGGCGACGATGTATCTGACTACGATGAACACTTTCATCGGATGTATCGCTTCACGAATGCGCGTCAGACAAAGTTGCTTGGGTTACTTCCAAAGAACGGGGCGACAGCCTGGGATACATCGCTGCTAATGTTCCCGGACGCCGGCGGGTATCATCGCTTCCTGGCCTTATCGGAAACCGTAGCCCATCTCGACTATGCGGTAGCCGAGAACAAGCTCGTAGTTGAACGAAAAGCGGAGCATGAGATCTATCAACCTCGCTGAAACTCGAGCGCCACAGCTGAACCCAACCCGCGCTTTGCTCGTGTTGTCTCAGTGACCTATAATCGCGGCAAATGCCTGCTGATTCGTTTCCATTCAATCTTGCTGACTTTTTTCTAGATGACCAACGCCTTGTCCAGGTCGGCGATCTGTGTGCTATCGAGTTCGGTGAGCGCCGAATCACCTTTGACGAGCTTCGCATCGAGGTACGCAACTGGGAATGCGAGCTGTTGAACCGCGGAGTGGCTGAGACTGACCGCGTCGCTTTGTTACTCTACGATTCACCGGAATTCATCGCCGCGTTTCTTGCGACTGTCTCAATTGGAGCTGTCTGTGTGCCCATCAATACTTTTCTCCTGGCTCACGATGTTGAATTCATCCTCTCGGACTCCGGGGCTGGTTTGTTGATTATCGAGAGCGAGCTCGAAGACAAGTTGTTGATGAGCGATGAAACGCTGAATCGCACGGTGATTCTGAAAGTAGACACGCGCTCGCGCGCCTACATCAAACGCGACGTCGCTGACACAAGGCCCGTTCGGCCAGTGACCACTCGTGAGACGCCCGCCTTTCTGCTTTACACTTCTGGCAGCACCGGAACTCCAAAAGGTGTTCTTCATTGTCACGGGTCAATACCATTCACTGTCGAAGCCTACGCCGCTAACGTGCTTGGCCTCACGAGCGGGGATCGAGTCTTCTCATCGTCGCGGATGTTCTTTGCTTATGGGCTTGGCAACAGTATGTCGTTTCCGTTGGCCGCGGGAGCGACGGTGCTTCTCGAACCGGAGCGAATGAGCGCGGAACGTCTGGCGAAGTTTCTCGAAGATCGAAAACCTACGGTGTTCTTCGGCGTCCCCGCAGTCTATTTGTCGTTGTTGGAGTACCGATTGAACGGCGGACGCGTCGATCTTTCGAGTGTGCGGTTGTTCGTATCAGCGGGTGAGGCGTTGCCATCAAAGATCTTTGAGGATTGGCAGCGTGCGTTCGGGTATCGGATTCTGGACGGAATCGGCTCGACAGAGATGCTTCACATTTTCATCTCTAATCGGGAAGGGAACACCCGCGAAGGCTCGAGCGGCACTATCGTCGAAGGCTACGCGGCTCGGCTGTTGGATGAAAGCGGCGTTGAGGTCCAGTCAGAAGAGCTAGGAAATCTTTGGGTCCGAGGCGAGAGCGCCACATCCGGCTACTGGAATCTGCCCGAGCTTACTGAACAAACGATCAAAGACGGCTGGGTGCGAACCGGTGATGTCTACCGCCGAGATGAGGACGGGTTTTTCTTTCACGTCGGCCGTTCTGATGACTGCTTCAAGGTGAAAGGGCTGTGGGTCTCGCCGATCGAGGTTGAATCGGTGTTGATTTTACACAAAGCGGTATCCGAAGCAGCAGTGATTTCGAGCGTTGACGAGAGCGGGCTGGCAACCGCACGGGCTTTTGTGGTCATCCGACAGGGTGAGCGCAGCGATGCGCTCAAGGAAGAGATACGTGATTTCGCAGGTTCGCGGCTTCCGCAATACAAGGTGCCTTCCCGGATCGAGTTCATCGAAGAGATGCCTCGGACGTCGACCGGCAAGGTTCAAAGGTACAAGCTGAGAGCGGATAACGCGCAACCCTGACGCGGAGGTTCGATGATCAAGAAGCAAGGAGTCCAAAAAGTGCTCGCGCTTGGATTCTTAACCTTACTGGTGGCAGGTTTCGCGGTTGCGCAGCAAGGCTGGGCGCCGCTCCAAACGATAAAAACCGCTAAAGCAGACTCCGGGATCAGTTCGGTCTATTATGACGGCGATGATATCTGGGTAGTCGGCGCTCACGGGCTGATCGCCAAATCGCACGATGACGGGCAATCTTTCCAGGAGCTTAACCAGGGGATCGATACAGGACTCAACGACGTCTTCATCAGAAAAGACAGAATCTGCATCGTCGGGGATGCGGGAACGATCTTGCGCAGCACCGACAGCGGCCGCAGCTTTGTGAGAATCCTGCGCTCCACCCGATTGGCAGGGGCCTCTGGCACGGATCCCGATCTGTATTCTGTGCAGTCCGCAGACGACAACCGCGTTTATATCGTAGGTGATCGAGGATTGATACTAGCATCAACCGATGGCGGCGCGTCGTGGCGTGAACAGCAAAGCGGGTCTGATGCGCAATTGTTCCATCTCAGCTTTCGCGGTGATCGAGGCTGGGTGATCGGCACCGGCGGGACTATCATCCACACCGACAACGGCGGTCGTAACTGGTATCCGCAACGGTCCGGGGTGACTGAAGACCTGAACCGAGTGTATATGATCACCGATCGGGTCGGCCTGATAACTGGAGATAATGGGACGCTGTTAAGAACCGAAAACGGCGGGGCGACGTGGGAACGGGTACCCTTGAACCTTCCGGAGCCGCTCTTTGGAATGAGTTTCATCGACAATAAGACTGGCTGGGTAGTGGGTTACAAGGGTCGGATCATTCGAACTTATGACGGCGGCAGGAACTGGGTAGAACAGAGCAGCAACACCGCTGCTGATCTGTTTTCAGTTTCGTTTCACAAGAACCGAGGCTACGCGATAGGCCGGGACGGGGTGGTGATGAGGTATTTTGAGAAGAGATAGAGTCGTGTGGGGCGGCAAGAACCCATTCGGTAATGAGACGGGTCGGCTTTGAGGAGTCGACCCGCTCTTCTTTCAGGCGCGCAATTAATTCACGTCATCGTTCGCATCTCTTGATAGTTTCTCCAAAAAACCGCTAAGGAAGCTTCTCCAGAGCCAAGTGCCAATTTTGGTCCGATCCAAAGGTGAAATTTCAATTCCGTCACCGTGGTATACAAGGAGCTGAAATAAACTGGGAAGATAGTTATTGACTGCCTAGTCTTTTTTTGATATTTTCGGACCTCATTGAACACAGATGGGTAATGGATTGAAATAGCGGCTGTAAAAACAACGGGGTCAGCCCTCAGAGATCGGCTCGAATCAATCTGAACTAGTTATCCGTGAGCAGGTCCACCCCAAATGGACGCAGGTAGTTCGACAAGGCGCACAATGTTCCAACCCTTATTTGTTCGGCCTATTACGCCAGACGAGCGTAAAGGCCTCGAGCAGTACTCACATTCTTCTAACAGGGAAGAGGGAGTACGGGCTCGAGTGATCCTGGCTTCCGCCGCCGGGAAGACCGCGGTCGAGATCAGTCAGACCCTGGGGTCGCACCCCGCCAACATTAAAAAGTGGATCCGAACATTCAACTCGCGCGGTCTGGAGGGAATAGCGGCAAAGAAACGAGGGCCCCAAGGTGGACCCCGACCCAAGTTTAATACCGCTCAAATTGAGGAGTTGTTGAGCTTGTCACTTACCGATCCGGCCGAGGCGGGCTATGATTTTAAGGACTGGACCCCTCAGAAGCTGGCCACGGCCGCGGCCGCGCGGGGCATTGTGGATCGGATAAGCCACGTGACGGTGCGGCAGATACTAAAACGTCAAGGATCCGGAAACGGAGCCGGGTCAATCACTTCAAGTTTCCCGCCGCGCGCTGAAGGCGGCAGGGCTACAGGGGATACAACTGAGTTCCATTTGGGCGAAGCTGCGCTGTCTCGATCGCGCTATGAGGAGGCAGCCGAGCATTTTCAGACAGTGCTCAATCAAGCCGCCAGCACGCCGGAAGATGAAGCGGTTACTAGATCACTTCTGAGCAAGGCCCTCGAAGAGCTAAGCAAGTACGAAGAAGCTTACAAAGTCATTGAGAAGTACGATGATCCTCGGCAAGTCGGTATCCTTTCGCCACGAACGCGTGCTCGCGTAAAGCTGCGCTTAGGTTGGTTGAACAGCTTTCTGAGGAATAACCCAAAAGCGATCGCCGGGCTGAACGAAGCAAAGAGGCTCTTCCTCGAACTCGCCGATGATCTGGGAATGAGCGAGGCCCATTACGCGCTTGGTCGGACCTACATCGAGATAAATGAGTTCAGGATTGCGCGGGACCATTTAGTGGCGGCCGCCAGCTTCCAGAAGACCGCGCTGGACCGCGAGCTTCTCGCACAGATATATCGCCGGCTAGGAATGGTCGACTTCAGCGAAGGCGCGTTCGCGAGCTCCAAAGAAAACTACCTCAAAGCCCTGGAGCTTGCCGAGGGATCTACAAACACGAACTTGATCGGGGGCGTGCTACTGGATCTGGGCACGATTCTCATTCATGGATTCCCCGGTGAGAATGAAGAGTCGGCTCGTTATCTGGCGCGCGGTATCGACTATCTGGAGAGGGGTGGCCACAAGGACTATCTGGCACTTGCGTATAACAATCTTGGCGATAATCTGTGGCACTCGGGTTCGTGGGATGAAGCGATAGGGAATCTGCATAAGGCTATAAACGTCTCTCGGCAGTTTGCAAAACCAAGCCATGAAGCTACGGGGCGGATTACCCTTGCTGAAGTCTTATCGGCGCGAGGCCAGTACTCTGAAGCCGAAGATCAGCTGAAGACGAGTCTGGAGCTGATAGGGGTCATTGGAGACAAGTGGCTCGAGAGCAACGCGTTGCGAATTTTGGCAACGGTACATCGCGGCACTGGAAGATCGGATCTGGCGCTCAAGACGCTGCGAGACACTATGCAGCTATCAACATCAATCGGCGATCTGCACGGCGTCACTCTGGCGATGGTTGGGCTGGCTGAGCTTCATATTTCAATGGGTGGACACGAGCAAGCGGGTGAATACCTTGAGTTGGCTCAGGGCCGGCTAAAAGAAGAAATGTATTTGCCGGTTTCGGGCTTGATTCAGAGGCTGACCGGTCGGCTTGAGGCCGCTTCGGGACGCCTTGCCGAAGCCAAGCAGCATATTGCCCAAAGCCTATCGATCTTCACGACAACCGAGATTCCGTTTGAGCTGGCGCGCAGCTATTACGAGATGGGTCTGCTGCTCTGGAAAGCGCACGATCCAAAAGGGGCGGAAGGGAATCTTCTCCAAGCGAAAGTGATATTCGAAAGGCTTGGCG
>DASRIZ010000654.1:0-11867 GCA_035649735.1 Blastocatellia bacterium
GCTCGAACAGGTGCGATTGAACGGCGAGAATCGAGAGCTCAAGGATGAAATCATCCAGCTCGGCACCCGATACGGAATCGTCACGCCGTACACGTCTTTCCTGGTGACCGAGGATATCAGGTTGTTCGGACGACACCTTCCGATGGAAGAGCGTCGCGCCCTCGAGAGTATGAGGGCAACCGCTCCGGGGTCGGGTGGTGGAATGGGAGACGGTTCCGGAGGCCGAAACCAGGCTACAGCTGCAACGGGCGAGTCCGCTGTTGTATACAGCAAAAGCGAAAACAAGATGAAGGGTTCGGACAAGATCGAGAGTCCGGAAGCCTACCTTAGCGGCGTTCGCACGGTCGGCGAGAAGACCTTCCAATTAAAAGCCGAGGAGTGGGTGGACACCGAGGTCAAAGACTTATCGACGCTGCCAAAGGTAGAAGTGCAATTCGGCACCGAAGAGTTCTTCAACTTGATCGCCAGGGAGCCAAAACTGGCAGAGTTCTTTTCGCTTGGGAAGAAAGTCACGGTGCTGTTTAAGGGCAAGATCTACCGTGTAACCGGCTAACGATTCAGGGACACCGACACTATCAGCATGCTCGAGGTAGGGACAGCGACGCGTTAGAAGGAGCGGGGGCAAGCCACCCTTCCCTACTTCGAGCATGCATACGGCCTACAATCCTCGCTAAATCCCACAAGCCACCCCGGCTCTTTCAATTCTGACACCGCTCGCGCCATACTCTTTGCCCACAAGCCACATCGTCTATACAATCGCTCCGCCATGAAAATCCTCGTAATCGGCTCCGGAGGACGGGAACACGCCCTCGTCTGGAAACTCGCGAGCAGCCCTCACACCTCGGAGCTCTATTGCGCGCCAGGCAACGCCGGCATCGCTGAATCCGCAATCTGTTTGCCGGTAAACGTGAATGATCCGTCGGGTCTTGCGGACCTCGCTGAATCGATCGGAGCTGAATTAACCGTAATCGGTCCCGAAGCTCCTCTTGTAGCCGGAGTCGCCGAAGCCTTTCGAGCGCGTGGACTCCGAATGGTCGGGCCCACGACGGCAGCCGCACAACTGGAAGGCAGCAAGATATTCACCAAAGAATTCACAACCCGCCACTCGATTCCCACTGCGAGATATCTGGCTTGCGATTCACCGAAGGAAGCTCGCGAGGCGCTTCGAAAACAATTCCAATTCCCGGTGGTGGTAAAAGCAGATGGACTCGCCGCAGGCAAGGGGGTTCGCATCGCAAGCGATCAGTTCGATTTTGACGCTGCAATAAACGAGATGATGGTCGAGCGCGTTTTTGGCGACGCCGGTTCGCGCCTATTACTTGAAGAATGTCTCGTGGGCCGCGAATCATCGGTGATGGTTTTCACCGACGGGCGTGATTATCGGACGATCGTTCCAGCGCAGGATCACAAGCGGGTGTTTGATGCCGATCAGGGTCCAAACACCGGCGGAATGGGATCATTTTCGACGCCTCATTTGATCGATGACGACATGCTAGCTCGGATCGCAACCGAGATCATCGAACCGAGTCTGGAAGGCATGTCCGCGGAAGGTAATCCGTTCAGCGGCATTCTTTACGCCGGGTTGATGCTCACCGCAGACGGCCCGAAGCTGATCGAGTTCAACGCGCGGTTCGGAGATCCCGAAACACAAGCTGTGATGGTGAGGCTTGACAGCGATCTCGTCGAAATCTTTAACGCGGTGATTGACGGGCGGATTGGTTCAACATCGATCGAGTGGAGCGACGATTCTTCGGTGTGTGTAGTGGCCGCGTCGGGCGGCTATCCGGGCTCGTTTGAAAAAGGCAAACTAATCACTGGCCTCGACGAAGCCAAATCGGTGGAGGGCGTGGTTATTTTTCACTCCGGAACGGTTTCCGATGGACACGGCGGCTTCAACACGGCTGGCGGGCGCGTGCTCGGCGTGACTGCGCATGGCGAAACTCTTCAGCTTGCTCGTTCCAGGGCTTACGACGCGATTGGCCATATCAACTTTGAAGGCCTTCATTATCGAAGTGATATCGCGGGCGGGCGGTAACGGAAAGGATGCTCTATGCGTTCTCCGCGGATCTTTGCGTCTTTGCGCGAACGAACGAAACCAAAGCCTTTTCCAATTGACATTCAATCTTTCCCGCGTCCACAATGAACGCCAACCGAGCCCAGCAGCATCAAACTCGAAGGATACGGCAGCCGGACGCGCAGTTCGCCGTTTCGACAAACTTCTCGGAGGTCACTTCTGATGTCGAGTGAAACCGCCAACGGTGGCGTAGTCCCAACCAGCCCGAAGATCGACAACCCATATCTTGAGGTGTTTCGTCCGTACATCCCAGCCGGGGTCCAGTTGCGAGAGTTGACACTACTTCCGTTAATTGTCGGAACTCTGCTCGGCATGGTGTTTGGCGCATCCTCGCTGTACCTGGTCCTCAAGACCGGGTTGACTGTAAGCGCGTCGATCCCGGTTGCGGTCATATCGATAACTCTGTTCCGCGCGTTTTCGAAAATGGGGATGCGGAACGCGACGATACTCGAGAACAACATCGTGCAGACCGCAGGATCGGCGGGTGAGTCGATAGCGTTCGGCGTCGGCGTTACGATGCCCGCAATACTGATCCTGGGTTTCGATCTCGAGATCACCCGCGTGACACTGGTCGCCCTGCTGGGAGGGCTTCTGGGAATCCTGATGATGATTCCGCTGCGTCGGGCTTTGATCGTTCAACAGCACGGCTATCTCAAGTACCCCGAGGGGACGGCTTGCGCAGAGGTGTTGAAAGCGGGCGCGTCGGATGAGTCGCGAGCCGCCGCACAACAGGGCTCTGATAAACCATTGGCTGAGGTGCGCGGTTTGCCGATATTCACCGGTCTCGGCCTGGGATTCGTCTACAAAGTCGCGATGGACGCATTTAAGACCTGGAAGGACTATCCCGAAAAGATCTTTGGAGCTCCATTCAAGGCGGGTTCGATCTCGGTCGAAGTCAACCCGGCACTGCTCGGCGTCGGCTATATCATTGGACCTCGCATCGCATCGATTATGTGCGCGGGCGGCGTGCTTGCGTATCTTGTCTTGATCCCGCTCATCAAGTTTTTCGGGGAAGGCATGACAGCCGCGTTGCCGCCTGGCTCCAAACCTATCAGCCAGATGAGCCCCAACGACATTCGCAGCGCCTACGTTTTATACATCGGCGCCGGAGCCGTTGCCGCCGGGGGTATCATCAGTCTCGCGCGTTCCCTTCCGACAATCTGGCACGGACTCAAAGGAGGCATTAGTGACTTCCGTGCCGGTCAGGCGGCTTTGAGCGCGGCTCCGCGCACCGATCAGGATATGTCGATGAAGGTTGTGGTCGGCGGCATTATCGTGCTCCTTGCGATGATAATGATCTTCCCGCAATTGCACCTTCAGGGGAATCTTCTCGGCGCGCTGTTGATCGTGGCATTCGGTTTCCTGTTTGTAACCGTGTCGTCACGGCTGACCGGTGAGATTGGGTCGTCGTCGAATCCCATCTCAGGAATGACCGTAGCGACTCTTCTCTTAACCTGCCTGGTGTTCCTGATGGTTGGTTGGGATCAACCGGCGTACTACGTCACCGCGCTCTCGATCGGCGGAATTGTTTGCATCGCCGCCTCAAACGGAGGAACGACTTCACAGGATCTCAAGACTGGATTTCTGGTAGGGGCGACACCACGGCATCAGCAGGTCGCGATCCTTGTGGGGGCGTTTGCGTCGGCGCTTATACTTGGCCCAATACTGCTTGAGATGAACAAGGCCGGTACGGTCTATGTTCCCGTCGCTTCAGATACCGCGCTGTCATTTCCGGCCGGATTCACGGTCGATCCCGCACAGTTCCAAAAGGACGGTGATCAGCCAAAAACCGAGCGGCTCCAAGGACCGCAAGGCACCACCGATCCAAACACTTATAATGTCTGGTTCAGGACCGACGACGAAGGCGGGAACGCGATCAAATATTTAGTCAACAACGAAGGCACGCCTGTGTATCTGGCTGATCCTGCGATCAACGGAACCTACAGAACCAGGCCGGATGGCTCGTCGGTTCAGAAATACGACGCCCCCAAGGCGGTGCTCGTGTCCTACATCATAAAAGGGATCTTGAGTCATAAGCTGCCGTGGGGCCTTGTGTTGCTCGGAGTAATGATAGCGATCGTCCTCGAAATGTCTGGAATCCCGTCGCTGGCATTTGCGGTTGGAGTTTATCTGCCACTCTCGTCGTCAAGCCCGATCTTCATCGGTGGCTTGATCCGCTGGCTGGTCGATCACTATCTGCGTACAACCAAGTTCAAGGGCAAGAACCTGACCGAAGAGCAACTCACAGCGGAAGGCGACAAGAGCTCGGGAGTGTTAATGGCTTCGGGGTACATCGCCGGCGCGGCGTTGGCCGGAATAATAATCGCTTTTCTTCAAGGGCTTCCGTCTCTTGCGGATTTCAACCGGCACATCGAGGAGTGGGCCGGCGCGAACAACCCGTTCTTCAACGGAGCCAACGCTGACATGCTGTCGTTGATTCCGTTCGTGGTGCTGATGGTTTTGCTGTACCTTGCGGGTCGTGAGGTAATTCTCGCGGGTAAGAACAAGACTGTCGATACCTAGCAAGGGGAATAATATAGTTGACTCACCGCCATATATATATTTGCTTTCAATTGGTCTTGCTCAGCGTCCCGAAAGAAGAAATAGACAGACGGGAAGCTGAGTATCAGAAGTCGAGGAAAGCGGCTGCAAAACCAAAAACGTTCGTGGAAAACCGGGCAATTCTTTTGGCCGCTTTCAGAAGGCAAAGAAACACGGCTGACTACCCGCGTATCCATTTAATCCGTGAGGCAACACAAATGTCCGTCCCCTGTTGGATTCGGGCCGCACTAGGAGTCCATGAAGATACCGTTGACAGAAGCCTGACTGGTAAATGGATTATCGTGTTCGTCCTTCTAGCCATACTCGTCTATCTAGCAATACGACAGCTACTCGCCTCTTGGTGAGTCAACTATATTATTACCAAACGACACGGGCGAGCCGGCAACTCGCCCGCGTTTTTTTATTAGCGAGGAGATTCGTTGCCATTCTTGTTCGAGTTCCCACGCCTCATGTCCTTAACGTCTTTTGACATCTTCTTAAGCGCTTCCCGGCCGATCTCTTTTACCGGATCCTCGACAGGAGGCTTTTCAGGCCCCTGATCCTTGTCCACCTTTGTCGGTTTGGGTGGAACTTCCTTTGGTTTTGACTCCGCTGCCGGAGGGTCCGAGGCGTCGGTCGGCTCTTCGGCTGCCGGCGCCGGATGTGAGGCTGTTTGGCCTGCCGCGTTATGCTTAGCGTGCGGCTGACCCTCGGGCGTCGGCGGTAGAGTCGAGGCACCCGCTGGCTCACTCACAGGAGCGTCCGCCGGCGGGGTATTCTCCGGACCGTTTAAGATTCTTCCTCCCAGCCATCCTGTTGCGATTCCGATAATGATCACCAACAGCGTGGGGATAACTCTCGAGGAGTGTTTCCACCTCGGGACACGTATCACCGGAACCGAGTTCAACCGGGGGCGCGCGTCAGAGTTAGCCTCGATCGCGCGATTGAATTGTGTTTTAGATATTCGTCGCATTAGCGCTCCTAACCAGCGGACTCGTAAAAGAAAGGGCAACGCGTGTGCCATTGGATACAGCTCAAAAACCGACCGTATTTGACTGGTCGCGTTCGGCGACTGAAACAATCTCATACAGACAAACTCGCGCCTTGGTTAATCGCGGTGTCGATGGAAAGATCAGAGATCGTTCGCCGTAAGCATCAGCTGTCTCTTAAGGATGGGTCGTGAAGCGATAGTCGATTCGCTTTTGCCATCCGGCTTCTTCATTCGCTATCATCCTTGCGGCCATGATTAGAACAATTGAGTGGACCGACGACGGCGTCGTAATGATCGATCAGCGACGGCTTCCCACCCACGAACTCTATCCAATATTCAAGACTCACGACGAAGTGGCCGTTGCAATAGAGGACATGGTCGTGCGAGGCGCGCCCGCTATTGGTGTTGCCGCCGCGATGGGTATCGCGCTGGGGATGAAGAACGCTGATGAGGGCTCGCTGGAGGAGTTCGATCGAGCCTTTAATCGAGTTTGCGAAAGGCTCCTGATAACTCGGCCGACCGCTGTTAATTTGTTCTGGGCAGTCGAACGCATGCGATGGGCGTTTAAGCACGTCCGTCGCGAAGGGGCCTCTATCGACGAGATTAGAAAGCAACTTATCAGCGAAGCCCTCGATATTCACCGCGAGGACGTCGAGAGCAACCAGCGGATGGGGGCTTTTGGCGCCGATCTTATTCCCGATAACGGAACCGTGCTGACCCATTGCAACGCAGGCGCGCTGGCGACGGCGGGTTTTGGAACGGCTCTTGGTGTCATACGCGCCGCGGTGAAAGCCGGGAAGCAGGTGCGAGTGTTTGCCGATGAGACCCGGCCGTTTCTTCAGGGCGCTCGGCTCACTGCGTGGGAACTGGCAAAAGAGAACATTCCAGTTACGCTGATTGTCGATAGCATGGCCGGACACTTTTTGAAGTCGGGGCAAGTCGATTGCGTAATTGTCGGGGCCGACCGCATTGCTGCCAACGGGGATGTTGCAAACAAGATCGGGACTTACATGGTTGCGATTGCGGCGCACGAGAATAATGTGCCGTTCTACGTTGCGGCTCCGCTATCGACCGTCGATCAAACGCTTTCTTCCGGCGATCAAATTCCGATCGAGTCCCGCGGCGACGAGGAAGTAACGCATTTTCGCGGTCAGCAGGTAGCGCCGGACGGCGTTAAGGTGGCGAACCCGGCCTTCGACGTGACGCCGCACCGATACGTCTCGGCGATAATTACCGACGCCGGCGTCGCCCGTGAGCCTTATGATACGAGTTTGAAGGCACTCTTCGAGAATAGAAAATAGAAATAACAAATAACATGAATTTAGAGCACAGGATTGGACAACTCCTAATAATCGGTTTACCAGGACCTCAGCTTGACCTGATGACCCGCAGCTTGCTGCAAACGATCCAGCCGGGCGGCATTCTGCTTAACACCCACAATATAGAGAGCGCCCAGCAAGTTGCAGAGCTCACAGCGACGATTCGATCGTTAATTGAAGTTCCTCCGATCATCGCCGTTGATCAGGAAGGCGGCCGGGTAGATCGACTCAAACATATCTACACGCCGATGCCTTCGGCCGATCTTTTGCGAGCGTGTGGAGAAGCTTCGGTCGCGGCGCGGATGGGTGAAATCGCAGCCGAGGCGCTTCGAACGCTCGGGTTCAATGTGAACTTTGCGCCCGTGTTGGATATCGCATCTGATGACGCGGCAAACAACGGTCTCAAGGGTCGCTACCTGGGCGGCAACCTGGCCGAGGTCGTGCGGCTGGCGGGTGCCTATCTCGAGGGACTCCAGCACGGCGGGGTCATCGGTGTCGGCAAACATTTTCCGGGATTGGGAAGCGCGGTGATTGATTCACACAACGAGCTTCCGACTATCGATCGTTCTCGCGAAGAGATATTGAAATACGACGTTGCCCCGTATACAGAACTGTTCAGCAAGATCAACGCGCGTTTGAACGGGGTGATCGTTGCGCACGCCCATTATCCGGCTCTCGACGGACCCGCGCCGTTACCTTCGTCGCTCTCCAAAAACATAGTGACTGGCATGCTGCGTGAAGAGCTCGGGTTCAAGGGGCTGACGATAACCGACGATTTGGAAATGGGAGCGATCACCGCGACTCGCGACCTATCCGAGGCGGCAGTTATGGCAATCGAGGCGGGAATAGACATGGTTCTGATCGCCGACTCTAAGTCGCCCGAGCGCCCAACCGCAGCGTGGGAAGCAATGGTGAGTGCCGCTCGCGAGGGTCGAATTACAAAAACACACATCAGCCGCTCGTTTGATCATCTCGCGCGAATTAAGTCGATGCTTTCGCCGCCTCACATCTATAGCGATCAGGCGGTCTCTCGGCTGCGCGAGCGCATCGGTGAAATAAATCTCACATTGCAGCACTCGAAATAGACAGAAAGCAGAAGGCAGAAGGCAGAAAGCAGAAAGCAGAAAGCAGAAGGCAGATGCATTTTCCATTTTCCATTTGCCACTTGTCATTTGTTATTTTCCGTTGCACGTTGGTCCGCGTAACCGCCGTCCCAAATGACAAATGAAAAATGACAAGTGGAAAATGAAAAATGCATCTGCCTTCTGCTTTCTGCCTTCTGCCTTCTGTCTTCTGCCTTCTGCCTTCCGCCTACTGCCTTCTGCTTTCTGCCTTCTGCTTTCTGCCTTCTGCTTATTTCCCCTCAGCGGGTGCAAACGCGGCGGAGAGCCGGGCACGCTGGTCATCGCAATTGAGGTTGCGCCGCGCGGTTTCGACCCGCGATTCTCAACCGGCTTCCAAACTTCGGCTCGAATAATGCAGTTGATCTTTGACACGCTCGTGGTCAAAGACGAGAAATTCGAGTTCGTGCCCTCGCTTGCCGAAAGCTTCGAGGAGTCAGAAGACCACAAGACCTTCACGTTTCACCTGCGCGCAGACGCGCTGTTTCACAACGGAAAACCGCTCACCTCCGCCGATGTCAAGTACACATTTGATTCGCTGCTATCGCCGGCGCTCAAGTCCCCGATCCGGGGCGCGGTCGACAAGATCACTTCCATCGATACACCGGACTCGCGCACGGTGGTCTTTCGCGCGCGAGAGCCGTTCTATAGTTTTATCGGAAACCTGCCGGCAATCGGAATAATCCCCGAAGGCGCCGGGACCGAAATGATCAGCGCCCCGGTCGGCAGCGGACCCTACAGATTCGTCTCTTATCAGGAGGGCTCTGCCGTTCAACTCGAAGCGAATCCTAACTACTGGGGCGGCGCGCCCAACATCCCGCGCGTTCGTGTCAAAGTCGTCACCGACAACAGCACCCGGCAAGCAGAGTTGATGAGCGGCGAAGTCGATCTCGCTTACAACGCTCAATTCGATCCCGAGACGATTCGGGCGCTCGGTCAGCGCAGGGATATGCAGGTGATCCTCGGTGACGGCGCGAGCATAGGATATCTGGGCACTAATGTTTCGGGAAACTCACTGCTGTCCAATAATAAACTTAGACAGGCGGTAGCTTATGGGATCGATCGCGAGGTTATCATTCATCGTTTGTTAAGGGATCAGGCCCGAAAAGCGAACGGGATTATGCCGCCGGAGCACTGGGCCTACGACCACGCCGTAACGGTTTATGACCACGACCCCGAACACGCCAAACAGCTTCTTGATGAAGCGGGTTTCCAGGATCCTGACGGCGACGGCCCGCGTACCCGACTGACGCTAACCATGCTGACCACAACAACGCAGCTTTCGAGAAACATCGCTGCAATCATGCAGGATCAGTTGAGACGCGTCGGCATACATCTGGATCTGCAATCGCTTGAGCCCGCGACGTTGTTCGACAAGCTCGGTAAAGCGCAGTTTGACCTTTATTATCTGATCGGTATTGGCTTCAATCAGCTGACGGATGTATTTCAGTTTGTGTATCACAGCCGGTATCAGGATCCGGAGTTCAATGACGCGATTGGAAAACTGCGAGCGACAACCGATGCGCCACAAGTGCGACCGTTGTTTGATCAACTTGACGCGACGCTCCGCCCAAGGCGTTATTGCCCCAACCCTGAAGTGGACCAACTGGCGGCCGAAGCTCGTTCAACTGAATCACCGGCCGCGAGGAAAGGTTTGTATCTTCGTATCGCAAACCTGCTGACCGATCGTGGCGGGCAAAACCGGATGCGCTACTGCGATCCCGAGGTTGACAGCTGGATAGTCGACGCCGAACGAGCTAACGATCGCGCTACCAAACTCGCTCTTTTTTCGAAGATTCAAAGAACCGTTGCCGAAGAGCTGCCGCAGATTTACCTGTGGTACCCTGCCAACGTATTGGCCGCGCGAACTCGCGTCGGCAACATCCAGATTGAGGCGTCCGGCTCTTGGTTCTTCATTTCAAAACTGACAGTCGAGGACAAATGAAAGAGAGAAGGGGCGAGGGGGAGACCGGGGGACGCGGCGAACCGATCGCCCCCTCTCCCTCTCGCCCCGTCGCCCCGTCTCCGAACGCCTCCAGCCGCCCTTCGCTAACTGCCGGTCTCTCCCGTACCACTGTAATCATCGGTCTCGTAAGCCTGCTCTCCGACATCAGCAGCGAGATGATCTATCCGATCCTCCCGCTTTTTCTAACTGAGACACTTCGCGCTCCGGCAACGGTTGTTGGACTCATTGAAGGCATCGCGGTCGGCGCTTCCACGGCCATCGGCGGAATCTCAGGCTGGCTTTCAGACCGGCTGGGACGGCGCAAGCCGGTTGCGTTCGCGGGTTACTCGCTGACCGCGGTGACAAGACCGCTGATCGCCGCAGCCCAGGTTTGGCCGGTTGTTCTGGGTGCTCGTTTCGCCGAGCGATTCGGAAAAGGGATTCGTAATGCGCCGCGTGACGCCCTGCTTGCTGAGTCAACGCCGCAGGAATATCGCGGCCGGGCTTTTGGATTCGAGCGCGCGATGGATTCGGGGGGCGCCGTCATTGGTCCTCTGGTTGCGCTTGTGCTTATCGGATGGGTTGGTTTGGGTCCGCGAAGTATTTTTCTTATCTCGGGAATACCCGCGGCGCTCGCCGCGTTGTTGATTCTCACGGTGCGCGAGCGCGGGAGTGGGGCTGCCGCTCCGGCAGCCAATTTGAAGTTCTCTCTTGCCGGGACGACTCGCGAATACAAGCGTCTGTTGTTTGTTACGGCGGTGTTTGGTCTGGCCAATTCGGCCAACGCCTTTTTGATTCTGCGATCGGAGCAATTGGGGCTCGACCGCAAATGGACGATTCTGGCGTACGCGCTGTACAACGCGATCGCCTCGCTTGCGTCGATCCCTGCCGGGGCTGCGAGTGATCGATTTGGCCGTCGTAATGTGCTAATCATCGGCTTTGCGATTTACGCAGTGAGCTACGCGGGGTTCGGCGCCGCAAGCGCGGGATGGGTCGTGTGGCCCCTATTTGCTTTGTTTGGGCTCTTCCCTGCACTGACCGATGGCGTTGGCAAAGCGATGGCCGTCGACAGCGCGGGGACCGCCGGGCGTGCGACCGTAATCGGGATCTATTCGATGGTGATGGGGATAACGCAGATCGCCGCGAGCTATATCGGCGGGATGTTATGGGATAACGTTGACTCTCGAGCAACATTCTATTTTGGGGCGGTGTTGTCGGGAATTGCTGCCGTGCTACTGTTGCTGATTTTCCCGTCGCGAACTGATCCAAGAGTCGGTCCAAATGACAACCGTTAAAGCGTTGGTCAGAGCGCAGGTGACAATAACTCCTAAGAAAGGTAGGATGGGAACGATGATTGTAGAGATAGATTTAAAGCCAGAATTGGAAGCCAAGCTCAAGGCACATGCACAGGCACGGGGCGTATCTGTGGAAGCCCTTATTGCATCCGTGATCGAGGGTATGAACGGTGCCTTGAATGGTGAGACGGCCGAAGATAAAGACCCTCGCATTGCTACAATGCGCGAAACAATCAATGATGAATTATTTCTGGCTGACCTTGCAGAGACGATGGAAGATTTCAAATACGTTGACGCCGAGCATAAACACTAATGACAATCTCTCGGTGGGAAGTTTGGCTCGCCAATCTTGACCCTATTGTCGGCTCCGAACAGGGAAAAACCGGCTAACCGATAAGTCGGTACTATCGTAGTATCAGGGTTGCCCAGCCGACAACTCTCTTAGATAATCCAACTGCCTCATCTGGATCGTATTCAAGCCTTGGATCATTCAAAAGGGAGATTACTATGCTCAGCACTATGCAAGATCGTCCATTGACGATCACCGACATATTCAATCACGGGCGTCGTGTCCACTCTGA
>DASRIZ010000655.1:0-4261 GCA_035649735.1 Blastocatellia bacterium
GATGCCGTCGCACTCCCTGAGGACGATTTTCTTAACGCCAACCAAAACCAGATCGTGGAGCTTGCAGCAAAACATCGGCTCCCCTCTATCGGGCGCGAGGTGTTCGCGGAAGCCGGCGGACTGATCGGTTATGGTGTGAACTTTGTCGACCTGTACCGCCGAGCGGCTATCTTTGTGGACAAGATTCTGAAAGGGGCAAAGCCTGCGGACCTCCCCGTGGAGCAGCCGATGAAGTTTGAGTTTTTCATCAATCTGAAGGCGGCGAAACAGATCGGCGTGACGATTCCGCCCAACGTGCTGGTGAGGGCGGATAAAGCCATTAAGTAATTTTAGATTTTCGATTGCCGATTTTGGATTGAAGGCAAAAAACTCACATGGAAAAAATGCTCTGGGCCCGCGTTCTCAATCCTGATTCCGATAATTGGAAATCAAAAGCATGTCCTGAGCCAAGCCGAAGGATCCAAAATCGAAAATGGGCGGGGATTGTTGCTCTCGCTGTCATACTCGCGATTTGCGGGGCGAGGGCAGAGGCGCAGCAGCCGGCGGTAATTCCCCGGATAGGAATTCTGATCGGGTCCTCTGCGTCCAGCTATTCGGCCCGGGTCGAAGCATTGCGCCGACGGCTGCGCGAGCTTGGGTATGTGGAAGGAAAAAACATTGTCATTGAGTACCGATATGCAGAAGGGAAACTCGAACGGCTGCCTGACCTGGCAGCCGAACTGGTCCGTCTCAAAATTGACGTCATCGTCACCACTGGCCAGGCTGTTTTAGTTGCTAAGAAGGCGAGCCCGACGTTGCCCATCGTATTCGGCGCGGCGGCCGATCCAGTAGGAGCTGGGCTTGTCTCCAGCCTGGCACGGCCAGGCGGGAATATCACCGGACTTAGCCTCATGGCGCAAGATCTAGATGGCAAACGGTTGGAACTGCTCAAGGAAGCCTTCCCCAAGGTTGCCCGGGTGGCCTTCCTCTGGGTGCCCGTTGATTCGAGGGGAAACCTGGCCCTCACAGAGATGGAGGCTGCGGCCAAGGCGTTGGGACTCAAACTTCTATCGCTTCCGGTGCGGGGCCTTGACGATTTTGAGAGCGCATTTGAAGGGACGGCGCCCAGGCGCTCATTACGACGCCAAATTCACTTATCATTACTCAGCAACGCCAACTGTTGGACTTCGCGGCAAAGAACCGGTTGCCGGCGATGTACCCAACGAGTGAGTTTGTTGAGGCCGGCGGCTTGATGAGCTACGCGCCGAACAATGCGGACTTATGGCAGCGCGCCGCTACCTATGTGGACAATATCCTGAAAGGTGCCAAGCCCTCTGACCTCCCTGTCGAGCAGCCGACAAAGTTTGAGCTCATCATCAATCTAAAAACGGCAAAGCATATCGGCGTGACGATTGCGCCGGAGGTGCTGACGCGGGCGGATAAAGTCATCCAGTAAAAACGCGGCGACGCCAGGATTGAATCCTACGAACCAATCTTACGCCGCATCTAACTGATGCGTCGTTCAATTTTACGGCATGTGATTTCGTTTCTGAGTCTGGATATACCTGCGGGCTGTATCCGGATAGACCGCGATCTCTGAACGATAAAGTTCTGGGCGAGGGTGTGCGGGAAGATTCGCGCTATGGGCAACAATGGTTCTCGTAACAGCAGAGATGCGGATGTGGGGTTACGTCGGCCATAGTTGACATCTGCGGCCGGGACTGGCCGAAAACCGAAGGTTACGATGTGAGAACTCCATCGAAAACCGGAGCCTATTCGCTCGGCCCAAACTTTGCTCACCTCACCGGTGGAATGGCAGTTAACCCTGGCTAGCAGCGCGCAAACTAAGGTACGCCTTGAGCCGCCTAAATGTCGGCTTGGCGGCGTATTCTTGCGCGGCTAATGCCACCGTTTAGGCGTTACTTGAGGGAGGTTCGCTCGTGCGCCTAAGAAAGAGCAGTGCGCCGCAGCGCGATCCAAGTGAAAGACCTCACGCAGGTCACGTCGCTGCGTTTGGAGCCAAACTGGCGATACTGTTGAGCCGAGAAGGGATTCGCCACACTGCCTTGACACCAGATCACGTTATTTGGTGCAAAGAACTAAACACACTGAAAGCACTGGGATGGAGTCACGTAGAGACATTGACGTGGCCGAACGATGCACGGCAGCATTTACAGGACATACGGGTTTTCCTTCAGAGTTGCGGCACGGAGAGCACGTCTGCCCTTCGACTAGGCTATAGTTTTCAGCTAGGACCGGTAGCCGAGTGGATATTTTTCGATCTCTTAGATAGCACGACTCCCGAGGTAAGCGAGCCGGTCCCGCCGTTTCTTCTCGAACAATGGACGTCGCCGAGCAGGGATTTAGCACTCAAAGATGATTCGACCCTCTCGAAGAAAGGCGAGTCACGCTGTTTTGAACAGGGGTGCGACGCCCTTCGACAGAAGCGGTTCCCGGACGCAAGGCGATTCTTCCTCCGTTATCTTCTCGGGGCGCTTGCTTCTGGGGATACCAAACTTCAGAACGCAGGCCTCTTCAATTTAGGCGTCGTCCTCAGCAACGAGCGCCGTTGGATCCGCGCCTTTGGCCTCGGTGTTATCGCGGCAGCATCCTCATTGGAGGACCAAACCATGACACAGGAGATCGTGCTCCCATTTATTGCCAGGATGAGAGGCAATCTGTCCGATGATGAGGAGGCCGCGGTGTTTGCTATGATTCCGGCTGGCGAGAAGCGATCAATACCCGAATTGATCTGGAGGATCGACGATCTTGACATCCGCACACGTCTCAACCAACATCGTGGCATCTAAAAATTTGTTCCGCGATTTTCGCGATTGGTCATGAAGAACGACGGAGTCAGCCGCAGGCGTTTCCTCGGGATCTGTGGCGGTGGGATTGCAGGAATCTGGTTGGCGGGCACGGGTCTGGTGCGCCTGCCAGCCAAGATGATCTTTGCGATGTCCGGATCATGTTCCTTCTGTGGAAAGGAGGTGCGCGAAGTATTCGGCCTCGCGGGGATCACCCATCGTAATGTTCGAGTCTGCGACGAATGCATCGAGTTGTGCTTCGACATCCTTGCGGAGGAGGCGGGCATCGAATCTCCCGTGCCACCACGGGCTGAATCCGGCGCCGACCCACTCGACGAGGAAGGCATCAAGGACCCGGAGCTGCTCGCTGAACTGCTGCGTCTGGTGACAGCTGGCCAACGTGGCGACCGGTTGATTGACGCTCTGGCAAGGGCGATCGTTGGTTCCGACGATGCCCTGATTGTCCCACCGAGAGCCAGATCGCGAATCTACGATCTGGTCTGTTCCTTTTGCGGCAAGAGTCAGCACGAAGTCGTAAAACTGATCGCGGGGCCGACAGTCTACATCTGCGACGGCTGTATCGGCGACTCGGGAGCACTTTTCATGCGCTATGGCTGGCGACCGGGGAGATTGGAAGCGACATGACTGAGTCGACGGCCTGTTTAACTGAGCGGCTGCGCCGGACTCGGCCGGGACGCTTCTGCGCTGCCCTTGAAAGGTTCGGTTGCGCCCGCGCCGCGGCATTAGCCCGTAATTAAATCTCTGTCTAATGTCGAAGGTTCTTTAAAGGCTGCCGATTTATTTCCAACACCCCGCGCCTGAATGCCGGCAGTTCATCGCGCAAGGAAGAGAACCCTATTACAGCAACAATAGATAGACCGATTTTTTCGTGCTGACGGTCTGGCTTCCAAGGCGCTAGTCCCTACCTCCGACGCTGGATTTTTTTATTCCATTTCGGTTCACAATCGACTTCAAGCGTCGTTCAGTTCAATCCTAAGCGAATAAAGAAAAAAGAAGATGGTCTTACGAAGGCACAAGCTGTGGGCCAATGGATCGGTAAGATGGCGTGTAACTCGTGGCATGTGGACTATGGCTCCTGGCAAATGGCGAATCGATAAGACGCCGGTCCCGAACTAGCGGCTAACCGGGCAAGACTTAATATACGGAAAGAACTTTCAGCCTTTGCCACCTCACGCCTCCGCGCACTCTTTACAACTCATCGTGACCATTATAGAAACCGGGCGTAGGAACAGGGGCGGTTCGGTGCTATACGGAAATTGAGTCGTGCTATACGGAACCAGATACTAGGTTGCGTCATAACTCAGCTTATGAGGCCAAAGTATTGGTCAAGCAGTGCTCCACAATGTCGCGGAGGCGCAACGCATGTCTACACAAGGGTATGTGCTAGGCCCGACTGAGGGCGAACATCTCATTCGGAATAATGGAAGTGTTTATTTAATCAAGGTTGACCCCAG
>DASRIZ010000656.1:0-22157 GCA_035649735.1 Blastocatellia bacterium
TTGGACCTGGCACTGACCATGCCGCACCCAATGTCATAGCCTACGGGGCCCATAGCGATCGCGCCGTCGTCGTGATCGGTCAGGATCACGCAGCCGACCGGAACGCCGTAGCCGTAGTGAACATCCGGGGTTATGACTACGAGCTTGACGCCCGGGAACCGAGTTGCATTGACGATCTGGCGATAGAGAATGTCCTCGGCGTCAGCGAGCAGCCGCGGCGTAAGGAACATTCTCACCGGTACATCGCGAGTGTCTTCGGTTCGAAGCTCGTAAAAGCCATCGCCGTTCCAGCGAGCCAGATGCTTCCAGTTGTGGGTATTAGCAAGCTTTTTTTCTTCCTTGATCTTCTCGCTCATCTGACAGGTTTCGCGCAAAGACGCCAAGGACCGCAAAGACGCAAAGGTTACTTGAACTGACCGAATCGTTTCAAAAGCTTGTAAATGTCCAGAGCCGTGGTTAAGAAACCAAGTACCAGGCCGACTATTAACCAAAGGGGAGTCGTTGCGTACTTCCCATCCAACCACCAGCCAATAAGCGCCGGCACACCTATCATCCACGGAATAGCCAGAGCCAGGCCTACCGTTCCCATCGCCTGACGCCAGCTTACGCCGCCTTCAGGCTTGGTCGGCTCATCGCCTTTTTCGGGATTGTCATTGCCGGACGACATCGAATCAACGGGGTGGGGTGACCGGCTCGGGCTCACCCGTCATGCCGGGCGGTTGAGGCTCTTTTGATTTCGCGGCATCCTGATAAGAATAGGTCTTCAAACCGGGGCTCATCCCGGCCTTTTGCGTGAAGCTGATCAACCGCTGCGGGAACACGCCGAGATAAAGCACCAGGATAGCGGCCGCCGCAAGAGCGAATCGAAGCGAAGGCGCAAGCGTGACCGGTTGAGGTTCGCTCTCGCCTTCGATATACATCGCACGGATAAACCGAATGTAGTAGTAGAGCGACACCACGCTCATCACCACAGCCAATATCGCGAGGCGCACCAGCCACGGATTGCCCGACTCTATCAAACCGGCAAACAGATAAAACTTGCCGATAAACCCGGCAGTCGGTGGAATGCCCCCAAGCGACAGCAAAAAGATCGTCATCATCACCGTCAGCCACGGCGCTTTCTTCATCAAGCCGTTAAAATCTTCCATTCGGTCGCCGACGATCCCCTGTCTTCTGAGCGCGATGATACAACCAAACACGCCGAGGTTCATGATCGTGTAGATAAACAGATAAATAACGAAACCGGTATAGCCGGTTTGATTCCCGGCAATCAACCCAAGCAACGTATAGCCCGCGTGTGAAATCGATGAATATGCCAGCAGCCGTTTTGTGTTTGGTTGGGTAAGCGCGCCCAGATTCCCCCACACAATCGTTATCGCGGCCACTACGCCTAACAGGACCGCCCAGCCGGGCAACCCGGCGACGTTGTGCGAGGGATCCCCGGCGATCGTCGCGCGCATGTCAGGCAAACCATAGAGAAACAGCCGCCCGAACATTGCAAAACTTGCGGCCTTCACCCCGACCGACATAAAAGCGGTTACCGAAGTTGGTGCGCCTTCGTAAGCATCAGGCGCCCACATGTGAAAAGGAACCGCGGCCACTTTGAAGAACATTCCCGCGGCCATGAGGATCATCGACATCAACAACAGATAACGTTGATCGACGATGGTATCGCCGCCGGCGCCCTTGATCACTTCGACGGTCATGACCTTTGGCAGCGCTTCGGCGATGTGTGCGAGGTTTGTTGAACCGGTCAGCCCGTACACCATCGAAATCCCGTAGAGCAGCACGCCGGTCGAGAAGGCGCCAAGAAGAAAATACTTCATCGACGCTTCGTTAGACTTCTGATCGCGGCGGAAATACCCGACGAGTATGTAGACCGAAACCGCCATCAACTCGAGCGATATAAACAACGTCAGCAAATCGACGCCTGACGCCATGAACATCATGCCTACTACTGAGAACAGGATCAGCGAGTAGTACTCACCCCGCTGTTCGCCTTCGACGTCAAGGTACTTCATCGAGAGCAGAATCGACATCGCGGCGCCGATTAGGAACATCGACTTGAAAACCACGGCGTAGCTATCAAGCACGATCATGTCAAAGAACGCGGTTCGCGGAGCGCCTTTGGTGACGATCCCCGTGTACAGGATCCAAAGCGAGGCAAACGCAAAACCCAGTCCCGCAAGCGAGACCCATCCGACGGTGCGCTTGTTATTGCGCGGGAGCATCACATCGAGGACAAGCGCGGCGCAGGCGAACAGCGTAACGATGCCTTCCGGCATGATGAACTGAGCCGCTTGCCGCGAGATAGTTGTAAAATCGGTGGCTTGTAGCATAGGGAACAGTTTTCTAGTTTAGAGTTCCTGGTTTGTGGTTCTGGTTTTGCTGGTTTAGCTTCTTCAAATTCGGGTTACAATCCGACTAATCGTGAACCAGAAACTAGAAACCAGAAACTAGAAACCGCTTCATTTCGTCGTGTGTTCTTCCGCTACCTGCGGGCGCTGGCCCGCATCCTTGAAGTAGTCCGGCTGCACGAGCGCCACCACGACGTTTGTCTGGGGCTCGATGTAAGAAAGCAGCGGCTTTGGATAGACGCCGATCCAGAAAATCAAGAAAATCAGCGGCGCAAACTGCCAGGTCTCACGCGCGTCAAGGTCTTTCAAACTCTGGTTTGCCGTGTTTGTCACCGCACCGAAGAACACGCGTTGATAAAGCCATAACATGTAAGCCGCGCCAAGGATGATTCCCAAAGCGGCGAGCGCGCCCCAGAGCGGCCTTGCTTCGAAGGCGCCTCTGATCGTCAGGAACTCGCCGATGAAATTGTTCATCAGCGGCAATCCCAGCGATGACAACGTGACGATCAGAAATATCGTCGAGAACTTCGGCATCACTGTAGCGAGTCCCCCGAACTCGGCGATCTCATACGTGTGCCGGCGTTCATACAAAATACCGGCGAGCATGAAGAGCGCCCCGGTGGAGATGCCGTGGTTGATCATCTGCATCACCGCGCCGTTGATTCCATTCGGGTTGAAAGCAAACAAACCGAGCATCACAAACCCGAGATGCGAGACCGATGAATATGCGACCAGTTTCTTGACATCTTTTTGCGCCATCGCCACCAATGCACCGTAGATGATGCCGATGATCGCGAGCGCTATCATTACATTGCGTACGGTTGGATCTTTAGCTGCGTCCGGGAACATTGGAAGCGAAAACCGCATAAACCCATAGGTGCCCATTTTCAGCAGGATCCCAGCCAGTATGACCGAGCCAGCTGTTGGCGCGTCGTAGTGGGCGTCCGGCAACCAGGTATGGAACGGAAACATCGGCACTTTGATGGCGAACGACAGCGCAAAGCCTATGAAGAGCCAGATCACAAGTCCGGTAGTAAAAACCGTTTTTATGTGCGGTCCGATGGCCGTCAGAGCTGCAATGTTGAATGAGCTGTGAACGTACCCCGCAGGCAGCGCGCGATTGGTCTTTGGATCGATCCCGTCGACGCGCTTCATCGCATCAAGAGCGAGGTTGAGCATTTCGCTGTTGACCTGGCCGCGGCGTTCGGGATCGGCGATGCTCGATGCGGCAAGCTGGCGCGCAGTGGCTTCAACCGCAGGACGTTGAGCTTTGACAACATCGGGAAAGATGAAAAAGAGCTTCAGCACGGCAAGCAGCATCACAACGGAGCCAACCAGCGTGTACAGGAAAAACTTGATAGCCGAGTAGAGCCGGTTCTTGCCGCCCCAAATCCCGATCAGGAAGTACATCGGAACCAACATCACTTCCCAGAATATAAAGAACAAAAACAAGTCGGCCGAAACAAAGGCTCCGAGCATGCCGCTCTGAAGCAGCAGCATCATTATGTAGTACTCTTTTTCGCGGCCCTTTTCGCGGATGTACGACCACGAACAGACGACCGAGATTACCCCAAGCAGCGTCGTCAGCATTACCAGCACCAGCGCAAGCCCGTCGACGCCAACCTGATAACGCGCTCCGATCAGCGGGATCCAATCGTGATCCTCGATAAACTGCAATCCGCCGTAGGCCCGATCGTATCCGGGCCCCTTGCCTGGAAGACCGGTGAGCAGTGGAATCGAAATAAGGAAACACAGCGCGATCCACATATTCGCGAATCCGCGAATGCTGTTGTTCTTTGAGCGGTTGAAAAACAGAAGCAGCAGCGCGCCAACCGCCGGAAGCCACGTCACCCACGAAAGGATGCCGATACCGAAAAACTCAATGCGACCAGGCATAGCCAGAGTCTCCTAAGAAGATTACCTATAGGACCTATTTCCCGGTGAAACCTTTTATCGTTGTCGATATTGCCGGGTACACGTAATAAAGCAAAATAAGAAACAGACCGCCCGCAAACAGCAACGCGTAGTTCTGCCAGTAGCCGGTTTGCAAGGTGCGCAACACATACGAGCCGACTTTGGCAGTGAAGCCGGTGGCGTTAACCGTCAGATCGATCACCCACTTGTCCCACCATCCGGTGATCTTTGCCCAGAGACGTGTCAACCAACCCGCGCCATTCACGCCGCCGTCAACTACGTGCGCATCAACCGCAAACAAGCCGTCGTCGACCGCCTTGACCGCTTCAACCGCCTTCACGTCCAGCAACCAATCGAGGTACCACTTGTTAACAGTGAGCGTGTACAGCGGACGGAGCTTTTGCGCCCAGATGTCCGCAAGGTCGGTCCTCCGCTCGTAAAACAGCTTACCGAGATAGATCCCCAGCACGGCGACACCAACCGACAGGAGCATCAGAACGTACTCAATCGGTTCCACGTGATGAGCAGCCGCGTGCGCTGCTCCGGCTTCATGCGTTTTGACGATCACCGGATCGAGCCAGCGCTCGAAGAAGTTCAGGTCCTTCCCAAACGTAAGCGCAACCGGGATTCCTATCAGCCCTGCTATCGTCGAACCCACCGCAAGCACTTGAAGCGGCAGCGTCATTACCGGCGGTGATTCGTGCGGCTCAATAGGTCCATGAGCGTGTGTATCGTGAACGTCGTGCGAATCGTGACCATCATCGTGCGAATCGTGATGGATCTTCCTGAAACGTTCTTCGCCCTTGAAGGTCAGCGACATAAGCCGGGTCATATAGAATGCAGTTATGCCGGCGGTTATGAACCCGATCACCCATAAGATCTTGCCGCCGCCGAAGATCTCGGTACTAAAGGTCTTCCACAGGATTTCGTCCTTTGAGAAGAAACCGGCCCAGATAGGTATTCCGCAGATCGCAAGCCAGCCGAACCACATCGCCCGATAGGTCTTCGGCATGTACTTGGCGAGCCCGCCCATTCGCGTCATATCCTGTTCGTGATGCATTCCGTGAATCACCGAACCCGATCCCAGGAACAGCAGCGCCTTGAAGAACGCGTGGGTGAACACGTGAAAAATCGCCGCGATAAACGCGCCGACTCCAGCGCCAAGAAACATAAAGCCCAATTGCGAGACAGTTGAATAAGCGAGGACCTTCTTGATGTCGGTCTGAGTGATTCCGATCGTCGCGGCGATAAACGCGGTCAGCAACCCGACGAGGGCGACTATCATCATCATCGTAACTGAGCGCTGAAAGATAAAGTTCGTGCGGGTCACCATAAACACGCCGGCAGTCACCATGGTCGCAGCGTGGATCAACGCGGAGACCGGAGTCGGACCGGCCATCGCGTCCGGAAGCCAGATAAACAGCGGGATCTGCGCGCTCTTACCAGTTGCGCCGATAAACAAACCCAGCGCGATCCAGGACATCAATCCGAACTGCCAGAGATGCTCGGTCGAATAAACGGCTGAGGCCCTGGCGACTTCGCTGAACTGAAGAGTGCCGAAGGTCGCGAATACCCCGGCGATGGCCAGCACCATCCCAAAGTCGCCGATGCGATTGACGACGAACGCCTTCTTTGAGGCGTCGGCCGCTTCCTGCTTGTTAAAGTAGTAGCCAATCAGAAGGTACGAGCACAGACCCACGCCCTCCCACCCGATAAACATGATCATGAAGTTCGAGCCCATCACCAGCAGCAACATCATGAACATGAACAGATTGAGATAAGCGAAGAAGCGGTAGTATCCGGGGTCGCCTCGCATGTAGCCGGTGGCGAAAACGTGGATCCAGAAACCGACAAAGGTGACGATGAACATCATCACCAGCGAAAGCTGGTCTATCTGATAGCTCCACTCGATGTTGAAGTTCGACAGCGCGCCGGATTGTTGTCCCAGAGAGTTCCGCGCCGCGCCGCCGGGCAGCCAGGTGAACGAATGAGGGAAGCCGCCAGCTTCTTTACTGGTGACGTAAGGCTTGTCTTCGTTTGCGGGGTTGAAGCTCCAGTGGTACTCGTAGAACGCCCCGAATGTGAGCAGCATCGAAGCGAGGATTACCCCACACGCGATAAGCGAAATCGTACGCTCGCTGAGCCGGAGTCTTCGTCCCAGAAAGAAATTGAGCAAAAACCCGATTAGGGGAAGAACGGGAATGAGCCAGACGAGTTTGAGCATAGAAAACCGGTTCAGGGTTCAGGATTCAAGGTTCAGGGTTCAGGATTCAAGGTTCAGGGTTCAGGGTTCAGGGTTTCTGGTTTGTGGTTTCTGGCTTATGGTCAACCTCATTATGAGCCGAAAACCCGAACCAGAAACTAGAAACCAGAAACCCTGAACTCTGAACTCTGAACCAGAAACCCTGAACCGATTCCCTACCATTTCAATAAATCTATCTCGTCGATAGCGACGGTTTCGCGGTTCCGGAACATCGCGATGACTATGCCAAGCCCGACTGCCGCCTCAGCGGCCGCTACCACGATAATGAATACAGTAAAAACCGGGCCGGAGAGCGAATTCACTGCGAGGCCTTTTGCAGTCAACGCATCTCTATTGATCTCGAGATAACGTGAAAACGCGATCAGGTTCAAATTGACCGCGTTCAGGATCAGCTCTATCGACATGAAGATGATAATAATGTTCCGGCGCGAAAGGACCCCGGCGACCCCCACGACAAATAACAGAAAGCTCAGCATCAAAAAATTGATGAGCGTGGGTTCGAACCGTTTTAAGATCGGTTGCTCGGCCTGCAAGAGCACCGGAGCCACATAGGCCAGCGCGCCTATGAAGATACTGATCACAGCATACCCCCAATTGAATTGTCGATTTGCGATTGCCAATTGTCGATTGACTGACCCTCGCATTCTTTTGCAATCGGCAATCGCCAATCGCCAATCGGCAATCTGTTATTCATAGTACTTCTCTTGTTTGGTTCCTCGCGCGAGCAGCACCGCACCTACCATCGCGACCAGCAACAGCAAAGAAGCAATTTCAAAAGGCAAAGCCGCCTGTCTGTAAAGCTGTTCGCCTACTTCCTGAGTGTCCTTGGAGATGTTCAGACCGGCGCCGGCCGTTGCGCGTTCGCTGCCTTCTGCAGCCACGGCTGGTGGAGTCGCAGTGTCGGCTGGCCGGAAAGCCGCTTGCGCCGGGTTCATCGCGAAGTAGAATGAGACCGCAAGCAGCAATGCAATGATCACCGCCGGCCAGGTCTGCCCGGTGTACAACCTGACGCGCGACTCTTCCTCGGCGCGAGTCTGCACCAGCATTATCACAAACAGGAAGAGGACCATCACACCGCCGACGTATACAAGGATCTGGACGCCGGCTACGAACTCTGCACGCAGCAGGATAAACAGCAGCGCTACATTAACCAGAGTCGAGATGAGAAACAGCGCGGAGTGAACCGCCACACGAGCGGTCACCACAAAGACGGCCATGAATAATGTCATGATCGCCAGAACATAGAATAATGCTGCTTCCCAACCGTGTAATTGCATATAGGACCTATTGGACCAATATGGCCAATAATGGATGGCTATTTTGCATACCGAACGTAATTGATGCCCTTCTCGAGCATTTCGCGATCCCAGCGGAAACCCGCGCGATGATAGACTGCGAGCTCGAAACTCTGCGTCAGTTCCAAACAATCCGTCGGGCAAGCTTCCACACACAGATTGCAAAACATGCAGCGCGAGGTGTCGAAGGTGAATGTCGTGAGAACCTTTTTCTTGTTGACCTTTTCGCCTTCGCGAACTTCCCGTCGGATCGACCCAACCTCGATACAATCGACCGGGCAGGCAAGCGCGCATAGATCGCACGCAATACACAGCGTGCTGCCGTTTTCGGGGTCGAGATTCAACCGGGGTGCGCCACGGAACCGCTCGGATACCCGCGCCGGCTCGAGAGGATATTGCTCGGTGTAGATTGCTTGATTCGGGTTTCCGCCGTCACGCGGCTCATACAGGGCTCGCGCGTTGTATTTAAACGTGACCATCAAGCCCTTGAAAAGATCGAGCAACAAGAGTCGCTTGATCAACTGGCCTATAGTCCGTTTCGCTCTTGGTGTCTTTGCTGCTGACATAAACAATTACCTGCTTTAAAAGTGCTATTGTGACGGGGTTTCTGCCGGACGCGGCTGCTCTTGCAGCATTTTCTCCAGCCGCTCACGTCGAAGTTGCATTTGAAGCTGCCGCTGATCGTGCAAATTGAAATCGCGCGACCGCCGGTTTATCGTAACCAGAAGCCACCATACTATAGGAATTGTAACGACGAAGCCGGTGATGATGAAATAGAAGATGCCCGCGTACTTTGTCGGAATGATCCGACCTCTTTCCTCCTGCATGAATCCAAACACTCCGCCAGCCGATTTCGGCAGAGCCAAAACATACCAGATCCCAGTCAACACGATGTTGGCGAGTCCGGCGGGGATCATCCACTTCCAGCCCAGCTCCATTAACTGGTCATAACGATATCGGGGCCACGTCCACCGGAACCACATGTATGCGTAAATCAAGGCCATGATCTTCCCGGCGAACACAAGGATGCTGGCAAATGTGTGAAGTGTAGGATTCGATATAGGACCAAACAGCCCAAAGAATGAGGTGCCCGTTACTCCCGGCAACATCCACCCGCCCAGAAAAACCGTCACCGCCACCGCCGATGTCACGATCATCGCCGAGTACTCAGCCATGAAAAAGAGAGCCCAGCGAAACCCGGAGTACTCGGTGTGGTAGCCGGCCACCAGCTCCGATTCGGCTTCGGGAAGATCGAACGGTGCTCGGTTTGTCTCACCCAGCGCGCTCACGGCGTATACCAGAAAGCCGAGCGGTTGAAAAAAGAAGTACCACATGCCGTCGACCCGTTGAGCATCGATGATGCCTGACATCGAAAGCGTTCGCGCAAACATCAACGCGCCGATAATCGAAAGCCCCATCCCGATCTCGTAGCTCACCATCTGCGCCGAGGAGCGAAGAGCTCCGAGCAGCGAGTACTTCGAGTTCGAACCCCAACCGGCAAGAACCAGACCAAGCACGCCAACCGACGAAACTGCCAGGATGAACAGCAGGCCGATGTTGACGTTGGCGATTGTCGCCCAGCTCGCGCCCCACGGGATTACCGCCAGCACGACCAGCGCCGCAACAACCGAAACGATCGGCGCGATTATGAAAACGGCTTTATCAGCTTTTAGCGGGATGATGTCTTCTTTAAGCAGCAGCTTGATTCCATCAGCAAGTGGTTGGAGGAGACCCCAGGGTCCCACACGCATTGGACCAAGCCGGGCTTGCATGAACGCCGACACCTTGCGCTCGAGATAGACCAGATAAGCAACCAGGGTCAGGACGATAAATAGAACGACGACGATTTGTATCACCGGCCAGACAATGTACTCGGCCCAGAACGCGTTCGGCCGCCGCTCGCGAGTCAAACTCACGACCCAATCGGGTGCGACGAAAAGCAGAGTTGCGAGGATCGATTGCATATTGAATTCAAAGTGAAAGTTTCTAGTTTCTGGTTTGTGGTTTCTGGTTCTGGGCTCAAACCAACAAACCAGAAACTAGAAACCAGAGACTAGAAACCGTTTCACCTATCCACTTCTCCCAGCACAATGTCTAACGTTCCGATCAGCGCTACGACGTCGGCGACGAGATGACCTACCGACATTCGCTTGAGCGACTGCAGATTGATGTATGACGGCGGACGGATGCGCATGCGATAGGGCTTGCCGGTACCATCGCTTACCATGTACACGCCGATCTCGCCTTTCGGCCCCTCGATCGAGTGATATATTTCGCCGACCGGTGGTTTGATTATCTTCGGGACCTTGGCCATCACCGGGCCCTCGGGCAATCCATCCAGCGCTTGCTCAACGATCAGAGCCGACTGCTTCATCTCTTCCATGCGGACGAGATAGCGATCGTAGGTGTCGCCGTTCTCGCCGACCGGTATCTCAAAGTTAAAATCCGAATATGCCGAATACGGCTGGGCTTTGCGAACGTCGTACTTTACGCCTGACCCGCGTAATGCCGGCCCAGTCAGGCTTAGATTGATCGCTTCTTCAGCGGGGAGAATCCCGATGCCGACGGTCCTTTGCAGCCAGATGCGATTGGCGTTGAGCAGCGTCTCGTATTCATCGATTCGCGCGGGAAGAATCTTGAGGAAATCACGGACGCGCGCTTCGAACTCCGGGTAAGCATCCCACCACAATCCACCGATCCGGAACGCGTGCGCCGTGAGCCGCGCGCCGATGAAATCTTCGAAGATCTTGAGGATTTCTTCGCGCTCGCGAAAACAATACAGCAACACGGTCACAGCGCCGATGTCCATGGCGTGAGTTCCCAGCCACAGCAGATGCGATGCGATCCGTTGAAGCTCGGTTAAGGCGACTCGCAAGTATTCCGCTCGCTTCGGCACCTCGACCTGAAGCATCTTCTCGACGCCTTCGACATAGCAAAGATCGTTGGACACAGCGGCCACGTAGTCGAGCCGGTCCCAGTAGGGCGTGATCATCGCATAGGTGTCGTGTTCTCCGATCTTCTCGACACCCCGGTGCAGAAACCCAACGTCACAGTCGAGACCGACGACTGTTTCCCCGTCGAGCTTCAGGATCACCCGCAGCACCCCGTGCGTGGACGGATGCTGAGGCCCCATGTTGAGCACCATCTCTTCGGCGTCGAAGAGAGTCTCCTGTCCTTTTGCTAGTTCCTGATCTTGCATATCCGCTGGTAGATCGTTCGCTATCTTCTATCTTCTATCTTCTATCTTCTCTCGCCGTACTTCACATCGATCACACTGGTGTCGTAATCAATCTCGCGGTAATCAAGATGTTTATCGGTCCATTCGTTGTCGCGATATTCGATCGGATACTCTTTGCGAAGCGGGTGACCCGGCCAATCCTCCGGAAGAAGAATGCGTCTCAGATCCGGATGGCCGTCGAAACGAATCCCGAACATGTCATAGACCTCGCGTTCCATCCAATCCGCGCCGGCCCAAATCCCGGTTACGCTCGCACAAGCTTCGCCGTCAGCCAGCGAAGCCTTGACTCGGAGCCTTCGATTTTTTGGCACCGAATATAACAGTATAACGATGTCAAACTCTTCGCCCGAACGATCCGGCCAGTGAATGGCGGTTAAATCGGTGCACATATCAAACAGCGCTTCTTCGTCATCGTGCAGAAACTTGCAGAGCTCCAGATAAGAGGCCTTTTTTACACGGACAATTTGCTGGCCGAGCGTCGCAACCGCTTCGGTGATCGCATCGCCGAACCGGCCCCTGATGCGGTCGATCAACGGATCGTCGGTTATATCGACGGTAATTACCGGGCCCTTTTTGGCTGGAGGAGCGGGCTTGTGACCGGCTGCAGGAGCCGCTTTTGGTGGAGCGGCGCTGGGATCGACAGGGGCTCGCGGAGGCGTCTTTTTTGGTTCGGAGACCTGATCGGTTTTCTTCGGGACCGGCGGCTCGCCTTCTTTCGATGCGCCTTCTACCGTCGGGGTCATCGATGGCTTTTCAACTGCGGGCAGGGCCGCTTCGACCTTGGCCTCGGTCTTGAGCTTTTCTTGAGAGGGGATCTCAGCTTTGACCTTTGCTTCAATCTCTTCGGCTGGCGACGAGGAGCCGGCCTCAGCTGGCAGTGGCGGTGCCTTTTCGGGCACGTCGGCCCCTACGGTGTTGTCTGGCGCGGGCGAATCACTAGTTCTTTGATCTACACCTTTTTGGTCACCACCAGGGTCGGGAACCTTAGGTGTATCCTTGGTCTCGTCTTCCATGTTTTCCACACAACAGCGCACAGACGTTTGACCGGGTGATGGTGCTGATGACAGGACGGCTGTGACTGCTTTTAAAAGAAGTGCTTCCGGTCAAACTCTTATAGACTCTTGATCGAGAGAAGCTTTTAGCATGTCGCTGAAAGTATTGTCAATCTGAGGCTCAAGCGACATATAGGGTTCGTTCGCGTTGAATACTACCGGGAAGCCGCTGGCCTGGAGAGCTCTATCGACCGGCCGCGTGTCCTAGGCTTTCGAGCACTGGCGGATTTAGCCGCTGCGAGCTTTACCCCAGCAATCTGGGGAAGTTTGCGCAGGGCTCACGCCGTACCTGTCCGTCGCGCTCAAGGAAGCCTATTTGTTGTCCGGCCCAACTATTGCTCTGATCATTTGCGACGAGTTGAATATATCCATTCACCGGTTGACCGGACGATAAGATTCAACCTTGGGAGGCCGCGATGCATTCACCCTTCGGTCTAGATGTCAGTGATAGCTGTGTCGATTGCGCGATTCGCTCGCACACACATTTTTGCGACTTCGATACCGAGCTGCTCAAAACATTTGAAAGCCTGAAGTACGCCACTGTTTTCCCCAAAGGCGCGGTTCTCTTTGTCGAAGGTCAATCCCCGCGCGGAGTCTTCATGCTCTGCACCGGCAAAGTCAAACTCACCACGTGCTCGAGCGACGGCAAGGCGATAATATCCAGAATCGCCGAAGGCGGAGAAGTTCTTGGGCTTAGCGCAACGGTGTCAGGCAGACCGTATCTGGCGACTGCCGAAACGCTAGTTCCTTGCCAGGTGAATTTCATAAGACGAGAAGATTTCCTGAGGTTTCTCAGAGAGAATGCGACAGCGTGTCTTCGCGTTTCAGAGCACCTGAGCAACAACTATCAAAACGCATTCGAACAGGTGCGCTCGCTTGGGCTGTCACACAGCGCCTCTGAAAAGCTCGCCAAGCTGATGCTTGAATGGGCTGCCAAAGATGGGCGAGAGAGCGAAAAAGGGATCAGCCTGAAGCTCACGCTTACGCACGAAGAAATTGCCCAGATGATCGGGTCGTCGCGCGAGACGGTAACTCGCCTGCTGGGTGATTTTAAGGGCAAGCAGTTGATAAACATCAAAGGCTCGACGTTGATCATACGCGACAAACCCGCGCTGCTGGCTATGGTCAGCTCGTAGGACCCGCCGAATCAAACAAACCCTCTATCAGGTCGTGACGCCCATCACTTCGACGGGTGACCTCCGTCATAGCGTCCCGCATTCATCTTGAGACACAGTAAATCAGGCACCGCGAGATTTCAGTAGTGTCGTGCTTCGGATCGCTCGATTACAAAGTGTGTTCTTGGGCTGAAAGGACGGGCATTGATGTATATCGTCGGAAAAGTGCATGTGGAGGCTATCGAAGCTTCGTTGCGGCGCGCGAGCCTGAATGCAACTGGTGATGATAGCCGGGGCGGTATTCTTAGAGCCGCGTTGATCGGAAATACCAACGCGGTATGCGCCTTCCTCGATCGTGGCTTCTGTGTAAATGAGAGAGACGCCGGTGGGCGCACACCGTTGATGGAAGCGGTCTTTGGTGGTCACCTGGATACCGTCGAAGAGTTGTTAAAACGAGGCGCGGATGTGAACACACAAGACCGCGATGGTTGGACTGCTCTAATGGAGGCGTGTTCCAAGGCCCGCGCGGATGTGGTGAGAACCTTGCTAGGTCACGGCGCGGATCCGGGAATCAAGAATAAGAACGGATGGACTGCCTTGCGCACGACCGCTAAATGCAATAGCGATGTCACCCGATTGCTCAGAAACGCCGATGCCGGCTGAAACTCCCGACGCGGCACAGTATTCTCATTAAAACTTGCTTCGCACATCGAATAGGGGGATATTCCCAATGCACCGCGAGCAAGTGACTATAGACGGAAACGAAGCTGCAGCTTACATCGCATTTAAGACCAACGAAATCATAGCGATCTATCCGATCACACCTTCATCGCCCATGGGTGAGTTTGCGGATTCGTGGGCAAATTCAAAAGAGAAGAACATCTGGGGTGCGACGCCAATCGTGCGCGAGATGCAATCCGAGGGCGGCGCAGCGGGCACGGTGCACGGCACACTTCAAAGCGGCGCGTTGACTACCACCTTCACCTCCAGTCAAGGCTTGCTGCTGATGATCCCGAATATGTTCAAGATCGCGGGCGAGCTGACAAGCACCGTGTTTCACGTCGCGGCCCGCTCGGTTGCCACCCACGCGCTATCTATCTTCGGAGATCATAGCGATGTGATGACCACGCGCTCGACTGGTTGGGCGATGTTGTTTGGAAACTCTATTCAAGAGGTGATGGACCTCGCACTGATTGCCCAGGCGAGCACGCTCCGTGCGAGGGTGCCTTTCCTGAACGTTTTTGATGGATTCCGCACTTCTCACGAGGTGATGAAGATCGAGCGATTGTCTGAAGAAGACATTCGCGCGATGATCGATGAGAATCTCGTTCGCGCGCACCGAAGCCGCGCACTCACTCCAGATCGCCCAGTCATTCGTGGTACCGCGCAAAACCCGGATGTCTTTTTTCAGTCCCGCGAGCGGGTGAATCCCTACTACAGCGAGACGCCCGCGATTGTTCAGGAGGCGATGGACTCGTTTGCCGAGCTGACTGACCGGCGCTATCACCTGTTCGACTACGCCGGCGCGCCCGATGCAGAACGAGTAATTGTGATGATGGGCTCCGGTTGCGAGACAGTCGAAGAGACAGTGGACGCTCTTTGCGCACACGGGGAGAAAGTCGGTCTGGTTAAGGTGAGACTGTATCGTCCATTCTCGGCGGCGCACTTACTGGCCGCGTTCCCGGCAACGGTTAGGAAGATCGCCGTGCTCGATCGCACGAAAGAGCCAGGTGGCGCCGGCGAGCCACTCTATCAGGATGTTGTAACCGCGTTTGCCGAGAACGCAATGACCGGCGAAGCATTCCACCAAATGCCTCGGATCGTGGGCGGCCGATACGGGCTCGCATCGAAAGAGTTCACGCCGGCGATGGTCAAAGCGGTGTTCGACGAACTTGCCCGTAACGCACCCAGGAATCACTTCACCGTCGGCATTGTCGACGATGTCAGTTTCTCCAGCCTGCCTTTCGACGCGAGCTTCAACACCGAGCCGGATGACGAAGTGCGAGCGGTGTTCTGGGGGCTCGGGTCCGACGGAACCGTCAGCGCCAACAAGAATTCGATCAAGATCATCGGCGAAGAAACACCAAACTACGCACAAGGCTATTTCGTCTACGACTCAAAGAAAGCCGGAGCCGTGACGGTTTCTCATCTTCGCTTCGGCCGGCGTCCAATCAAAAGCACCTATCTGATCGAACGAGCGAGCTTTGTTGCGGTGCATCAATTTAGTTTCCTCGAGCGATACGACGTACTCGGCGTTGCTCAACCTGGAGCAACCTTCTTACTGAACAGTCCCTACTCTGCGGACGAAGTATGGGATCATCTGCCGCACTCGGTACAAAAGCAGATTATCGAAAAGAAACTAAAGTTCCACGTGATCAAGGCATACGACGTCGCGCGGGAGGCGGGGATGGGGGTGCGCATAAACACGATTATGCAGACCTGTTTCTTCGCGATCAGCGGTGTTCTGCCGCCCGGCGAAGCGATACAAAAGATCAAAGAATCGATCAACAAAACTTATGGCAAGAGAGGCGAGGTCGTAGTCAGACAAAACTATAAAGCGGTAGACGCCGCTATAGAGCGCCTGCACGAAGTGGTTGTCCCTTCACTGCCGACATCCGGCGTAGAGCTGTCTCCAGTCGTTCCGCCAGGCGCGCCGGAGTTTGTGCGTCAGGTCCTCGGGCCGATTATTGCCGGCCGGGGAGACAGCCTTCCGGTTAGCGCATTTCCGGTCGATGGAACTTATCCCGTCGGCACAGCTAAATGGGAGAAGCGCAACATTGCGCTCGAGGTTCCGGTTTGGGAAACCGACCTCTGCATCCAGTGCGGCAAATGCATTCTTGTATGTCCGCACTCGACTATACGCGCCAAGGTCGTTGATGAATCCATTCTCGCGGATGCGCCCGATGGCTTTAAGACGATGCCCGCGAAGTGGCGCGAGTTGACCGATCAGACCTACACAATTCAAGTTGCAGTCGAAGACTGCACTGGCTGCCGGCTGTGTGTCGAAGTCTGCCCAGCCAAAGACAAGAGCAACGTGTCACGCAAGGCGCTAAACATGCACCCCCAGCAGCCGCTGCGGAAACAAGAGCGAGTGAATTGGGACTATTTCCTGACGCTGCCAGACAAACCGGTGGATGGCGGGCTGCGCTACAACACAATCAAGAATGTTCAGTTGCTCCAGCCGCTGTTCGAGTTTTCGGGAGCCTGTTCGGGTTGCGGTGAGACGCCGTACATCAAACTGGTCACTCAGCTTTTCGGCGATCGCGCGGTTATTGCGAACGCGACCGGTTGCTCGAGCATCTACGGTGGAAATCTGCCGACCACTCCTTATACGGTCAACAGCGAAGGCCGCGGTCCCGCGTGGAGCAACTCTCTGTTCGAAGACAACGCCGAGTTCGGGCTTGGCATGCGGCTGGCCCTGGATCAGCAAGCCGCATACGCTCGACAACTCGTGGAGCGTCTGCATCCGCTGGTCGGCACAGCGCTGACGGAGTCATTGCTCCGCACCGAGCAATCAACCGACGAAGGAATCACCATCTTGCGCGAATGTGTGGCCGCACTCAGAGCGAAGCTGCAAGACGTGAATGAGCCGGGGGTCCTCGATCTACTCTCGGTTTGCGAAGCGTTGGTTAAGAAGAGTGTGTGGATAGTCGGCGGCGACGGCTGGGCGTATGACATAGGCTACGGTGGGTTGGATCACGTATTGGCGAGCGGCGCGAACGTTAATGTGCTCGTGCTCGACACAGAAGTCTATTCCAACACCGGCGGGCAAGCCTCAAAGGCGACTCCGCTGGGTGCAGTGGCAAAGTTCGCAGCGGGAGGCAAGGCGACTCCCAAGAAAGACCTCGGTCTGATGGCGATGAGATACAGCAACGTCTATGTCGCGCAGGTCGCGATGGGGGCCAACGACCTTCACACGTTGAAGGCTTTTATCGAAGCCGAATCGCACGAGGGGCCATCGCTGATCATCGCTTACAGTCATTGCATTGCGCACGGGATAGATATGTCCAAAGGCATGAATCAACAGAAGATGGCGGTTGAATCAGGCTACTGGCCGCTTTATCGCTACGACCCGCGGCTCGCATCCGAAGGCAAAAGCGCTTTCCAGCTGGATGCGAAAGAACCGAGCATTCCGCTGAAGGACTACATCTATACCGAGGGGCGCTATCGCATTCTTCAACAGAGCGATCCGTCGGCTGCCAAGTACCTCCTCGGCCAGGCTCAGCAGGCAGTGAGCGAAAGGTGGCGGCATTACAAGCAGCTCTCGGAGATGCAGACGTGAAACGTGATGCGTGATGATGCGTGACGAACAGGAGGACCGGCGATGGATATGCAAACGGACTATTTGGGGATGACGCTCAAGAATCCTATTGTGCCGTCGTCATCGCCCCTTTCCCACAGCGTCGACAGCATTCGGAGGCTCGAAGACGCCGGCGCCTCCGCGGTAGTTATGTATTCGCTGTTCGAAGAGCAGATTACCTCCGAAAGTTTCTACCTCGATTATTACCTTAGCCACGGAACCGACAGTTATGCGGAGTCTCTTAGCTACTTCCCACAAATGCAGAACTACAACGTCGGGCCCGATGAGTATCTCGAACTGATCCGACGGGCTAAAGAGGCAGTCGACATTCCCGTTATTGGCAGCCTGAATGGGACTTCCACGGGAGGATGGATTGACTTCGCCAATAGCATCGAAGAGGCAGGGGCCGATGCGTTAGAACTCAACATTTACTACGTTCCGACCAGTACCTATTTAATGGGCGCCGAAGTCGAATACATTTACACAGACATTCTGCACGACGTGAAGAACGCGATAGAAATCCCGGTCGCCATGAAGCTGAGCCCGTATTTCAGCTCGACTGCAAACATGGCGCAACGGCTTGCGGAGGGAGGAGCAGACGGACTGGTGCTGTTCAATCGTTTTTACCAGCCGGATATCGATCTTGAACAACTCGAGGTTGTGCCGCGCCTGGTGCTGAGCAACTCGGATGAACTGCGGCTGCCTTTGCGTTGGGTTGCGGTTTTATACGGACGCGTCGACGCCGACTTCGCTATTACCAGCGGCGTGCATAACTATCAGGATGCACTCAAGGGACTAATGGCCGGCGCGAAGGTAACGATGATGGCCTCTGAGCTCCTGCGGAACGGAGTGGCTCGCATTGGCGAGGTGCTCAATGAGATGAGCTCATGGATGGAAGAACACGAGTACAGCTCGGTCAGACAGATGATCGGAAGCATGAGCCAACAAAACGTAGTAGAGACGGCAGCTTTCGAGCGCGCGAATTACTTGAGAACCCTGGCATCCTATCCGCCAATTCGATAAAAAAGGGAAAGCTAATGACTCGCAAGCCTGGCGCGAGCACCTCACATACTATTGGAATGATAAAGCCCGCACCGGGCAACCTTCGACAATCGTTGTGACGACCGTCACAAGCTGTTGTATCAGCCGTCATATCCTCCTTTCATCGTGAGACTTATAGTGTGGTTACGGTAACGCTTGGCAGTGGAGTACCACAAGCAGCCGGTGCGAAGAAAACACTTAGGAGGGAGTTATGAAGAGACTACTTTTTGCAACATCAATTCTTGGCGCGCTGATCCTAACCTTAGGCGTATTCGGCGTAAGGGCTAATTCGGAAACAAAGAAACAAGAGAGAGCTAACATCGAATTCACCGAAACCGTGAAGCTCCTGGACGTGTTGCTTAAAGGTAACTACTTGATCGTCCACGACGAAGACCGGATGGCTAAAGGAGAAGCCTGCACTTACGTTTATGATAGCGCAGGAAAATTGGTGGTCTCGTTCCATTGCACGCCGGTCGAGCGCCCGAAATCCAAGACGTTTAGGGTAGTGCTCTCGAAAACGACCTTGACATACGGTCCTGCAGAAGTAAGAGAGATCCAGTTTCCGGGCAGCACCGAAGCCCATCGGCTGCCAGGATCCTAGGACGGCGCTGCGCAAGCGCTCTCCTGGCTCAGCACTTCGCCAAGTGGCCGCGGCAGCGATTCCTGCGCCGGCAGGCTTCAGGCCAGTGAGTGAAAGTTCCCTTCGAAGATCAGGTAGGGGAGCGATGCGAGGTAAATAAATGAAACTAGATGATCGCGACACCATCAAGGCACTAAAGTCGGAGCTCAACTTTATTGAAAAGGGTGGCTACGGGCGTTCGGTCAAGTCACCGTGGACGCCGACCTCGATCTTTCAGGACTCCCCAATCTGCTTGAACTACGCCGACCTGGAAAGACCATATCCCTGTGCCGATTGTGTGTTGTTCGAGTTTGTCCCAACGGCGGGCCGTAATAGGGCTGTGCCTTGCCACCATATTGCTCTCAATAAAGCGGGAGACACCATCGACGAGTTGGAGTGGGATCAAGACCAGCACGGGCTCGAGGCGGAGGTAAAAGACTGGCTTCGCTCGACAATCAGGACACTGGAGCAGGAACGAGCCAAGAAATTCGTATCCTGGATCACTTAGGATGGGAAGCCGAATACTGGAAAAGTCTGTAATTGCTGATGGCATTTGCCGCTTCATAATCGAAGCGCCCAAGATAGCCAGGAAGCGAAAGGCCGGCAATTTCGTGGTGGTCCGCGCCAACGAATACGCCGAGCGTCTCCCACTCACCATAGTCGATTCGGACCTTGCTCGGGGAAGCATTACGCTAATCATCCAGAGCGCCGGCAAGAGTACCCGCTTGCTGAACTCGCTGCACGAGGGCGACGAACTTGCCGATGTGATCGGTCCACTCGGGCATCCAACGCACATCGACAGCTTCGGGACGATCGTTTGCGTCGGTGGCGGAGTTGGGGCTGCCGAAGTCCTGCCCATCGCCCGGGCAGCAAAGGCTGCGGACAACGAAGTCATCTCGATCATCGGCGCGCGCACCAGGGACCTGTTGATCCTGGAAGAAGAAATGCGCGAAACAAGCGACGAGGTATACATAGTCACGGATGATGGAAGCTACGAGAGGCAGGGGCTGGTCGTCGAGCCACTGGAAGAATTGATCTTTGCTGGGCGATGTATCGATGCGATTTACGCAATCGGGCCGATAGCTATGATGCGAGCAGTCGGCGATCTGACCGAGCCTTACAATATCAAGACCTACGTTAGCCTGAATCCGTTGATGATCGACGGGACAGGCATGTGCGGAGGATGCCGAGTCGTCGTCGCCGGCAAGACTCGGTTTGCTTGCGTTGATGGTCCCGAGTTCGATGCGCATCTGGTGGACTTCGACACGTTGGTCCGGCGTAACCGGGCCTACGCTGAAGAAGAGAGGGTTGCGCTTGAACGTTTCGAAACCGAGCAAACAGTGAGATTCGAAGGCCTGGTGTGAGACTCAGCGTCCCTCAGCGTCCTCTGCGGTTAAACGTAGTACCGCAGAGGACGCAGTACAACGCACAGAAACCGGGGTATGACTGTAACTATGCAAGTCAGGATCAAGCGGACGCCTAAAGCGCCGCGACAAACCATGCCCTGCCAGCTGCCCCGCGCGAGAGTCAGGAACTTTTGCGAAGTAGCGATCGGCTTCACCGAAGAGCAAGCATTGCTCGAAGCTCAGCGTTGCATAGATTGCAAGAACCCGACCTGTATAAAAGGCTGTCCGGTCGAGATCAATATCCCTCATTTCATCCTATCGATTCTCAAACGCGACTACGTCGAGGCTGCAAACATTATCCGCGACAAGAACAGTCTTCCGGCCATCTGTGGCCGCGTGTGCCAGCAGGAAGATCAATGCGAGGCACTTTGCGTGAATGGAATCAAAGGGACTTCGGTCGGGATCGGCCGGCTGGAACGCTTCGTTGCCGATTATCAAATTGAACGGGGCGTATTCGCTTCCCCCGGGGTGGCCGCGTCCACTGGAAAACGAATCGCGCTCGTGGGCTCAGGGCCGGCCTCGCTCACCGCCGCCGGAGATCTCGCGCGAATGGGCCACAAGGTCACGGTGTTCGAAGCGCTTCATAAACTGGGCGGTGTGCTTTCTTATGGCATCCCCGAGTTTCGTTTGCCCAAGAGCATCGTCGGTATCGAGATTCGCCAACTTGAAAACATCGGCGTCGAGTTCGTCACAAGCTCGGTGATCGGGAAGACCGAAACGGTGGATGAGTTGTTTGATGAAGAAGGTTACGACGCGGTATTTCTGGGGACTGGCGCCGGTCTGCCCTACTTCCTGAACGTCCCCGGCGAAAACCTCGCCGGCATTTATTCGGCCAATGAATTCCTTACGCGGGTGAACCTGATGAAGGCCTATAAGTTCCCGGAGTACGACACGCCGGTGAGAGTCGGCAAACGAGTAGCAGTTCTAGGCGCGGGCAACACGGCGATGGACGCCGCCAGAGTCGCGATGAGACTCGGACCAGAAAAGGTCTATATGATCTATCGCCGTTCCCGCGCCGAGATACCAGCCCGCTACGAAGAAGTCGAGCACGCGGAGGAAGAGGGGATTGAGTTCAAGTTTCTGACCACACCTACTCAGTTCTTTGGAAACACCAGCGGCTGGGTAACTGGAATGGAAGTGATCGACATGGAACTGGGCGAACCGGACGACACCGGCCGCCGCCGGCCAATTCCGATCAAGGGCACCGAGCACAGCTTCGATGTAGACACGGTGATCGTCGCCGTCGGGCAGGGTCCCAACCCACTGGTCCAGTCCACAACGCCGGATCTCAAGACTACGAAGTGGGGCAACATCATCACCGATGAGACGGGGCAAACGAGCAGGCCGGGGTTATATGCCGGTGGCGATGTAGTGCGCGGCGGCTCTACGGTGATCCTGGCGATGGGGGATGGCAAGCGAGCAGCGCGATCGATCCACGAGTATTTAATGAAGTAGTCAGTAGTCCGTGGTCCGTAGTCCGTGATCCGTAGTCCGTAGTCCGTGGTCCGTGATCCGTAGTCCGTGGTCCGTAGTCCGTGGTCCGTGGTCCGTAGTCCG
>DASRIZ010000657.1:0-4538 GCA_035649735.1 Blastocatellia bacterium
GATCTTTCGCTTGTACGCGAACACAAAGGCGATTCCCGTAGTGCTCATCAGCATTACTGCGTCAACTACAGCCAGAACTGTGAAGGATCGCGGGCCTCCTCCGCGCTCAGCGTAGTACTGGATATACGCACCGAGCGGTGCAAGAACGAACGCGCCAATCACATATAGCCGTCCCACAATACGATGAAAACGGGTATATCGTCGCCGCAGCCGGTCAGAGAATTGCAGCGGCGCAAGCAAAATGACTATCGCGCCGAATATACCGTGCGGCAGCAACCACCACTTGAAAGGTTCGTAATGCTGCCAGATTGGATTCGAAGGTTCGATTAGAAAGCGTTCGTTGTGATAAAGCACATAAACGACCATCACCGCAATCACGGAAAATACAACATACTTAGCATTGAGCTTTGTCTTCATCAGAAACTCCCTTTAGTAGTATTGGTAATTATCATTTGCTTCTTTGTGTTTCTGAACGGGTATACAAATCCGCTTCTGCGGATCCGTTCCAATCCTAAGAGCGCAAATGGGGAACTCAATCCCTCATCACTGAACAGAAATCAGAGTCTTCCGCGGGACTCACACAAGAATCACCACGCTGAGAGATCTCTATTTTTCGCGCGGACCGACTCGCTGTCCTCCCGGGCCAAAGCGCGCATAAGTCATGATATCGGGACCCTGTCGAAGTCCAGGTAAAGGTCGCGATTCCAATTGAACAGGCAAGGCGAATACTCGAATTAATCTCGCCATCCCTACTCGGGCGATAGCGATTTGTCCAAGAAACAACCAGATGCGTGAAGGCCGTTTACACTTTAGTTATCGTTTGATGAATTTTCAAACTGTTATCACGCTTTCGGGCGCCTGCGTCTTATAACCGCGTAGCGGTGTCCTATCGGTAGCTTGCGTGCGTTGGCGGTATTTCCGGGCCGCGTGGCGGTTACCTGTTTGAACTATAAATCGATTTGACCCACAGGTAACCGCTACGCGGCCCAAGGGTACCGCCAACGCACGCCGGCTACCGATAGGACACCGCTACCCGGTTACCACCAATGCAGTTTGTCGACGTCCTTTGAACCTCGTTCTTCCCCTGGAATCCGAAACTAATTAGCTATTTCTCTTACACAGGAGTAGCCGTATGTTGGTGATTACAATAACTCTGTCAATACTTGCGATCGCAATCGGCTTGACGAAATTCGAAACGCTCAAAGAACGAAGTCTAAGCGAACCGCGTCCCGGCGATTTGATGATAGGTGTTCAGATAATTTGTGGAGATTGCTCCGGAGATGCAGCGAGTCCTATGAAGACCTACCTGGATCGTAACGGCAATTGCGCGCAATGTGGCGGCCGCAGCTTCATGCTTGCGTCAAATCGAATTGTGTACGAGCACCAGCTGATGATCTCCCGCCTCTCAGACCACAAAACTAATGCTCGCCTTCAACCCACCGTAGCTCGAACAAAACTGTACGGCGTAGGCGTCCGTGAACTGACTGCCTAAGACAGCTGAGCAAAATTAGGATGTAGCTGCTGGCTGTGTCCTCCCGCGCAAGAAAAATGTCAGAATAAATCCCGCGATGAATCCCCCGATGTGTGCCATGTAAGCGACACCACCACTCTCCGCGCTCTCGGAAATAGAGCCGATCCCGCTAACAAACTGGAGAACGATCCAAAGACCAATGACTGCCAATGCCGGCATTGGAATTACTCCTCTGCCCATCAACACATTGACCCTGCCCCGCGGAAACAACAGGATGTAACTACCGAGCACGCCGGCAATCGCTCCCGATGCCCCCAGGTTTGGAATGTTTGACCCGGAGCTAAACGCCAGCTGCGCGAATGTCGCCGCAATGCCACACAGAAGATAGAAGATTGTAAACTTGACGTGCCCGAAACGGTCTTCGACATTGTCGCCGAAGATCCACAAGTAAAGCATGTTGCCTAAAAGGTGAAGCCACCCCGCGTGCATAAACATGGAAGTAAACAGCGTGGGAAAGTCAGCGCCGGGATTCGCGAGAAACCTGCGAGGAACAAAAGCCCATTGCTGAATAAACGCCTCGCCGCCATTGAGCTCTGCAAAGAAAAAGAGGAAGTTCAGAGCGATCAAGGCGTAGGTGACTATTGGGAATGTTCTTCGAGCGCTATTGTCGTCTCCAATCGGGAACATGGCATTCTCCTTTGCTCTTAGAAGATCACATACTCCATCACAGGACTCTCACAACTTATCAAAGCGGTTGGGATATCGATGCGCGAGTTGCCGTCTGACAAGTGCACTCGCGGAGACACGTGTGTATCAACAACCTTCGCGCAATGTATCCGATACCTACATCACGAAAGCCCAATTCCTGTTAGAGCAAGACAGGAGCCACTCAAATGATGCCGCTGACTCCGAATATTTGGTCGGTACCGATGCAACGTCACAGTGATCGCTCCCTTCGGGAAGGTGGAACCCGACGGCGTGGTTCTGAGCGTAAAGAAAAGACCCACCTTCAAGCTCATGCAAGCCTGGCGGTGGGTCCATATTGAAGAACTATCGCTCAGATCACTTCGAAGCAGCTTTGTACGCCTTACGGTACAGCGCATAAGCAGCCTTAAACTGGCCGGCAGTCTTTGCCGTGTTGGCCTGAGTTAGAAGAGACTGGGCAGCGGATACGTCTCCGCCGGCAGCCTGAATGTTTGCCAGAGTCTGCGTCACAATGGTTTGAACCAGGTCGAGATATCCGCCTTTTGCCGTCGGCGTTAGGTACAACGCGACTGGTGTAGCACTATCTGCTTGCGCCAGATCCGCCTCGATCTGCGTCCGCAGCATCAAATCGCGCAGTTCATTTTTGTTGGCGTTGTCGTTGTTGACGATCGACGTTTTGTTCGCGTTGTCGTTATCCATAATCGTCGCCGCGTTGGCGTCGACCTTGGCGGCAACGGTGTTCTTAGCCGCTTCCACAGTGTCGACAATCGTTGTCTTAGTCGCCTCGACCTTGTCGACGATCGTGGTTTTAGCCGCATCCACTTTGTTCAAGATCGAGGTAGTGCTGCTCGTCACCTGACTCTTAATGTCTGATTGAAAGGTGGCCCCGTTGCAGTCGTCCTTGATGTCTTTTAGAGTCTTGAGTGCCAGGACGGCGCCCGCGGCGGCGGCCACCAAACCAACCGGGATCTCGCGGGCGACGATGGTAAAAGCGTCCGTGGGGAGTGCTTCCATTACCGCCTCGGCGGCGATCAGGACGGCGGCGGCAATCGAGATGTCGGTGTTGGTGATGCCTGCGCTCAGTCCATCGGCGCAACTATCGGCGACCAGCGGTACAACCTTGCCGGAGTCCGGTCCGTCTGGACCTTTCGACGCGACCCGTTGGCGCAGCTGCGGTTTGATGAGCGAGTCGATCGCCTGCGGCGCCTCTCTCCATCCGGGGAATCTCGCATAGGCAGCGCGCATCAGAGACAACTGTTCCGGGCTTAATTCCCCAAGATTTTCTTTCGCTTTGGCGAGCGCCGCGAGCGGCTGGAGTCCGGCTTGATCAAACTTCGCGCGCACGGCCGGGACCTCAGCTAAGACGCCCAACACATCTTCGAACTCAGTGAGGTAGCCGAAGACTTCCTGCCGGAACTCTTCGACGTTCGTTGTCGGATCCATCACTCTACTAAGGCGCTCCTGCTTCGATGGCTTTGCGCCTCGGGCCAACGCCGGCGTCACAAATGTCAATTGGGTCAGACAGGCCAGAATGACAAAACTTACCAAAGAGCGGCGTAGATAACTCATATTTTCTCCTGTGGGGTCGATCTGAAACTGGTTTGTTTTCAGATCAAGGTTAAGGCAGAGCCTGTTAGCGTTAAACAAACATGAACGAACGCGTCTCTCATCCCCCGAGCCGCTTAACAATCGTCCCAAAAATCAGGAAACCAGAGGCCCGGGGAGTGACGGTGAGGATGTCAATGTTTGTTCATTTCCGTTTGCGTTCAGATGCTTCCTGGTCTCAGTCCACACTATTCCGGCCACTTAGCCGCCGGGTTTCCACGTTTTCGCGCTCCAGCATTTCCCGCAAGGGAAGCAAATTGCCTTTCGTGAAGTAACCCTGAGCGCCAGCCTCGTGCGCCGCCTGGCGCAATGCCACATCGTCGTATTGCGTGAGCATCACAATGCGGGCCATTGGAAAGGCCGAGATGATCTGGCGCGTGGCCTCTATGCCGTCCAACTTGCCCATCCCGATGTCCATCACCACCCAATCCGGAGCGAACTCGCGATAGGCCGCCAGGGCTTCCGAGCCATCGCCGCGCTCGGCAATCTTCTCGGCCACGTCGCGCAGGAAAAACTTGATCATCTCGCGCATCTGACCATTGTCCTCGACAATCAGCAGTCTCATTTCGTTGATTCTCACGATGTATTTCGCGACGGCCACAGTATCCACGATGGGCGGGTTGAGTGGTATCAAGGCGCACACGTATTTGGGTTTACGAGTGGCTACGTATTTTTCTACGAGTGACTACGTAGGCGATCAGAGGCGGGCTTTATGTTCGAGGGCGAATTTGACCAGCGCCAGGTTGCCGTGGAGTTC
>DASRIZ010000658.1:0-26141 GCA_035649735.1 Blastocatellia bacterium
TTCTTCCCGGTAGGTACAACAACCGTTACGTGTACTTCCTCGGCCGGACCGTCTTGCTCGTTCACTGTCACGATCAACGACACTCAACCGCCAACAATCACTTGTCCGGCCAACATCACCGTCAGCAACAATCCGGGTCAGTGCGGCGCGGTAGTCAACTATCCACCGCCCACCGTTTCCGACAACTGTCCGGGGGTGGGCGCGCCAATGTGTGCACCGGCTTCGGGGTCGTTCTTCCAGAAAGGCACTACCACGGTGACGTGTAGTGTCCTCGATGCCGTGGGCAACACGGCTGCCTGCTCGTTCACAATCACGGTGAACGATACCCAGCCACCTACGATCACTTGTCCGGCGAACATCACACAGAGCAACGATCCGAATCAGTGCGGCGCGGTAGTCAACTATCCACCGCCCACCGTTTCAGACAATTGCCCGGGTGTGGGCGCGCCTGTGTGTGTACCGGCTTCGGGGACGTTTTTCCCGGTCGGCACTACCACTGTGACCTGTACCGTCGCCGACGCCGTGGGAAACACGGCTGCCTGCTCGTTTACAATCACGGTCGTCGACACTCAGCCGCCTACGATCACCTGCCCGGCTAACCAGACGGCTGTAACCGGACAGGATGCGTGTCCAAGCGCGAGTTGTCTGGTTGTCAACTTCCCGCCTCCTGTGGCAACCGACAACTGTCCGGGCGTCGTCGTGGTTTGCAATCCGCCTGCCGGCTCTTGCTTCCCGGTTGGCGTAACCACCGTAACCTGTACGGCGACCGATACGTCTGGCAACACGGCAACTTGCTCGTTCACCGTCACGCTCTTCGACGTGGTGCTTCAGGATGACAGCGATCCCACGATCGTCCTGTTGTGGAACTCGTTCAGCGGGCAGTATCGCTTCTGCTGCAAGGGTGTCACGTATACCGGAATTGGCAAGGCAACCACTCAGGGGTGCGTATTCACGCTGCAACACAACCCGGTCGAACGTCGAGTTCTGGGGCGCGTCGACAAGGCCGTTCACTCCGGCACTGCATCGATCCAGTCGCCTCCCGGAACGATCCGCTGCACCATCACCGACCGGAACACTTTGAACGACACTCCCGTCTGTCAGTGATTCCGATCTGATAACTTAGTGGTTGATTAGGGACTGAAGTCGATGATTCGACTCTCAGTCCCTTCCTTTTTAGGCATCCGCTACTTTCTGCTTTACTTCTGACTTACTTCTGCTGTGGCGATGCTTGACCTTGAATCCCAAACTTTATAGAATCCGGCCGCACTTCGGAAACCTTATCAGCAACAGCTTCAAAGCGCCGGCTCACGGTAACTTGAAGGTGCCGGCCTTCAGTTCGCCGGTATTTCACTACTGAGTCAGGGAGTACGGCTGACTCACTCGGGAGAGAAAATGAAAACAACACTCTCCCACGGACTCGCGGATCTCTGTACCTGTTTTCAGTGACTAAAGATCCAAGAATGATCGGATCGAGCCAAATCACCTGGGTTTAGGCGGGTTGCCTGCAAACTTAACGGCGACCGCTTCAGCGGTTCGGACGCGACCGCAACGACGACCTCAATTCAAGGAGAAGGACACTATGAATCACAAGAGCTTCCTGAGAAAGGGTAAGAAACGCACGATCAGTCTGGCGTTGGCGTTCATAGCGCTCACAGGTTGGATCACTTCGCAGGGTGGAATCACTCCATCACTTGCTCGCGTCCAAAGCAAATCAGGCGTCGCTTATCAGTCCAAAGACTCGATGATAGAACGGATGATTGAGCTGGATTCCATAATCACGGATCTAAAGCCTCAGGTGGCGGACAAACCCGAGGACAAAGCTCTCAGCGCGCGCTTCGACGATGCAATGCGTGAGTACGATCAAATATCAGCTTTCTTGGGAGGGGACCGGGCTCCGATCAAAGCGGATGGTCCCCAGTCGTCGAAGATAGCTGTCCCGAGCGTCGTTCCGCCGTTGCCACCCGGCTGCTCGTCCACGACCGCGACCTTCTCGAACGTAACGCCGGTGCCGATTCCGGAAAGTGGGGGCCCGGTCGCCACCTCGCAAATCAACGTGGCCGGCCTCGGCACGTATTTGTTCGATGTGGACGTTACTTTAAACATCACGCATACATTCCCCGGCGATCTGGACATTACACTCACGGCGCCGTCGGGCAGAATCGTGACGCTGTCGACTGACAACGGCGGGACTAATGACAACGTTTTTGCGGGAACCACTTTCGACGATCAGGCAAATCCCGGCGGTCAGGTACCTTACGACACAAATGCTGGTCTCGTGACCGATCATCCATATGTCATTTCCGTGGTGGCGACGCCTCTCGCCCCCGAGGAAGCTCTCGCGCTCTTCACCGGCGACAACCCTAATGGTACCTGGACGCTTACGATCGACGACGACGCTGGCGGCGATATAGGTACGCTTAATAGCTGGTCCCTCTCGATCACGGCGCTATCTTCCGCCCCGACCAACGCCGCAGCGGTGATCGGCTCGAACATGACGCCGGTCGCTATTCCAGAGTCAGGCGGACCGGTCGCCACGTCGACTATCAATATCGCCGGCGCCGGGGCTTACCTCTGTGACGTCAACGTGACTGTGAACATCACGCACACGTTTCCGGGCGACCTCGACATTACGCTCCAGTCACCGTCAGGCAAAATCGTCACGCTTTCGACTGACAACGGCGGGACTAATGACAACGTCCACGCGGGAACCACTTTCGACGATCAGGCAAATCCCGGCGGTCAGGTACCTTACGACACAAATGCTGGTCTCGTAACCGATCATCCATATGTCATTTCCGTGGTGGCGACGCCGCTCGCTCCCGAGGAAGCGCTCGCGCTCTTCACGGGCGACAACCCGAACGGAACCTGGACGATTACGATTGACGACGACGCTGGCGGCGATGTTGGCACTCTTAACAGCTGGTCGGTCGGCATCGTGACCTGTTCGTGCGGCGCAGCCTGCACGATCACTTGCCCGGCGAACGTGACCCAATCCAACGATCCGAACCAATGCGGCGCTGTGGTCAACTACCCCGCTCCGACCACTACCGGAACTTGCGGGACAGTCACCTGTTCGCCGCCCTCCGGGTCGTTCTTCCCGGTCGGCACGACAACCGTTACCTGTACCGCGTCGGCCGGACCGAGTTGTACGTTCACTGTCACGGTCAACGACACTCAACCGCCTGTGATCACCTGCCCGGCTAACGTAACCGCAGTCACCAATCAGGATTGCGGCGGCGGCGGCGCTGTCTGCACGGTCGTCAACTTCACGACGACGGCCAGCGACAACTGTCCGGGAGTAGTCGTGGTTTGCAATCCGCCTTCCGGGTCGTGCTTCGCTGTAGGCGTAACCACGGTGACGTGCACGGCAACCGATGCCTCGGGCAACACTGCGACTTGCTCGTTCACTGTAACGACCTTTGACGTGGTGCTTCAGGATGACAGCGATCCGAGCATCATCCTGTTGTGGAACTCGATCACCGGGCAATATCGCTTCTGCTGCAAGGGCGTCACATACACCGGGGTTGGCAAGTCAATCGTTCAAGGCTGCGTATTTACCCTGCTGCACAATCCGGTTGACCGCAGAGTCCTGGGACGAGTCGACAAGGCGGTACATTCCGGCACCGCTTCAATCCAGGCGCCTCCGGGAACAATTCGTTGCACGATCACCGACAGGAACACGTTGAACGATACATTCCTCACCTGTCAGTGATGCTGATTTGCAGATTGAGTTCTTTGATGAAGGGACCGAGGTTGTTATTACCTCGGTCCCTTTTTTCATCCGGGGAGATCCCGAATCCATCGCAAGCACTGCGGAAGACGTAAGCAAGCGGGCATTCAAAATAAGGCGTTGAGTGTACGGACCAGCATGCGCAGTTCCAATCGTAGGAGACTGGGACGGAAATTGATGAATCCACGAGTAACAAAGATTTGGGATACTCCGAAACTCGTGTATAGACACATTGACTATTTGCCTCAGTTCAAATAACATCGCGGCGTTTGGTTCGTACTCTTAAAGCTCCCATACGCTGAATAAGAATCGTCGCGATCTCCCCCGCGGATTCTGGCAGGAATTTCAGTTCTGAGATTTTTTGAGATCTTAAATCCCAAGCAGCGAGTACCGCAGTGGAAGCTACTTTACTTTACCTTCAACGCGGGGACTCAGTTGCTTTGTTTCTCTCGATTACTCACCGTCCAGGAGGGACAAATGAACAGGAAGCATGAAGGATCCCGAAATCGGAGTCTGCCGTGGTTTATCGCAGTCAGCCTACTCATGCCTCTTATGCTGGTGGCCGCCGAATACAGTCACAAGTTCGCCGCCACTGCGTTTGAGGACAACCAATCACCTAACCAGGTGGACATTGATATAGCGCCGGTTTCAGCCGGCGGCAACGCAAAGTCGACAACTTCGCGGCCAGTTAATGTGACAATATTCAGCTCGTCGCGGTTTGACGCCGCCACGGTGACTCAGGCGAGCATCACCCTTCGGGATGCCGTCTCGAAGGAGGGTGCTGTTGGAGCGAGCCGGGTCGCTGTCCGAGACGTAGACGGGGACGGGCACCCGGATCTAATTGCCGAATTCCCGGCGCTCAAAATCACCGGGCCGACCAAGATGATTCTCGAGGGCAGAACGACAGCCGGCACTCTCATCCAGGGAACGGCATGCGTCCAAGCTTCGGGAATCCCCTGTGGCGGAACGACCCTGGGTAATGCGAATCAGACCGATCAGGAAGCGAGCGCTGCGCCCGCCGGACCCCAGGGCGGCGTTGTACCCTGCTCCGAGAACTTTGACGGAGTGACTGCTCCCGCGCTTCCAATAGGCTGGGCCGCCGCGACAGCGATTGATTGCACAGGTACCCCAAACAGCAACCCGTGGGAGACTTCAACCGCCGGAACGCCGGCACCGGCCTTCGACACTGCGCCCAATGCTGCGTTTGCCAACGATCCAAACTGCATCTCTGACGAACGGCTCGACTCGCCAAACTTTGCGATCGTTTCAACCACAGCGGTCTTAACCTTCAGGCATAATCGGAACCTTGAAAACGGGTTCGACGGGACCGTGCTCGAGGTCTCAAAAAACGGCGCTGCTTTTCAGGATATCATCGTCGCTGGCGCTGCGTTTGGAGGAGGCGGGTACAACGGAGTCATTAGCGTAAACTTTGGAAGCCCGATCGCCGGACGCAACGCCTGGACTGGCAACTCGGCAGGATTCGTCACCACGACCGTCAACTTGCCAGCTTCGGCTAACGGCCAAAATTGGCGGTTTCGATGGCGGCGAGCCACCGACAGCAGCGTCGCCGGTCAGGGCTTCCGCCTTGACTCATTGAGCCTTGCCGGCTCTAACTGCTCCCTCGGAGGCTGCGTCGTCACGTGTCCGGCAAACGTAACCCAAACCAACGATCCAAATCAGTGCGGCGCGGTAGTGAACTATCCTCCTCCGACAACGACGGGGATCTGCGGTTCAGTAACTTGTTCGCCACCCTCCGGTTCATTCTTCCCGGTGGGCACAACAACAGTCACCTGTACTGAAACCGGGGTACCCGCCGGCCCGACAGGCGGGGCGAGCTGCACTTTCACCGTCACAGTAACTGACGATCAACCGCCCTCGATCACCTGTCCGGCAAACGTCACCGTGTCGAACGATCCGAATCAATGCGGCGCGGTGGTGAATTATCCGCCGCCGACGGTTACCGACAACTGTCCTGGCTCATTCACAGCGACCTGCGTTCCGGCGTCTGGTTCATTCTTCCCGGTTGGAACGACAACCGTGACGTGCACGGTTGATGGCTTTTCAAATGGAGCGGCTCCGACTGGTCAATGTCAGAACCCCGTTACGATCACTCACTCAAGCAGCCAGGCTATCACGCCGCTCAACTCCGTGAGTTGCAATGACGGCATCGGCCATACGGACAACAGCTATTACAGAGCCTTCACGCTTTCGTCGTTCGGCATCACCACCGCATTCGACGTCCAATCGATTGATATTGGAATCGAGGAGGCGAGTTCAAATGCACTAGGAGCCCCTAAGGGGGCACCCAAGCGCGCCGCGGGCAAGTCGAGCATCTCTCATAAATCCAAGACGTCTGCGCCCGGGGGCGTCGGCCAGCCGGCAACGGTGAATATCTATACCAGCAACCAACCATTCCCGACCGGGTTCCCGGGATCCCTTACGCTAATCGGCACTGCCATGATAAACGTGGCGGACCAGACTCTAACGGTCATCAACGTTCCGATCACTGGAACGGCGGCTGCCGGTTCGGAACTCGTAGTTGAAGTATTCACGCCTGATGGATCAGCAGCCGGCAATCTCTTCTTCATCGGTTCGAACGCATCAGCGGAGACAGGACCGAGCTACCTCCGCGCGGCAGATTGCGGAGTTACAACTCCGACGACAACAGCGGCAATTGGCTTCCCAAACATGCACATCGTCATGAACGTAAACGGTTGCCCACAGGCGGCCCCCGGCGGCGGGTCAAGCTGCACGTTCACGGTGACCGTGAATGACACTCAGCCACCTACCGTCACATGCCCGGCTAACGTAACCGCGGTCACCAATCAGGACTGTGGCGCCGGCGCTGTCTGCACGGTCGTCAACTTCACGGCGACCGCAAGCGACAACTGTCCGGGTGTAGTCGTGGTTTGCAATCCGCCTTCCGGGTCGTGCTTCCCTGTCGGCATAACCACGGTGACGTGCACGGCAACCGATGCCTCGGGCAACACTGCGACTTGCTCGTTCACGGTAACGACGTTTGATACCTTGCTACAGGATGACAGCGATCCGACCATCATCCTCTTGTGGAACTCGTTGACCGGGCAATATCGTTTCTGCTGCAACGGCACCACATACACCGGCGTTGGCACGTCAATCATTCAGGGCTGCGTGTTTACCCTGGTGCACAATCCGGTTGACCGCAGAGTCCTGGGACGAGTCGACAAGGCGGTACATGCCGGTTCGGCCTCAATTCAGGCGCCGCCTGGAACAATTCGTTGCACGATCTTCGATAGGAACACGTTGAACGATACGTTCGTTGGCTGTCAGTGACCTGATTTAGCAGATTGAGTCCTTGATGAGGGACCGAGGTCGAAGAGACCTCGGTCCTTTTTTTTAGTTGGTCGCGTTGACAAGGGGGTGTTCCGGGGCTCTGGTAGTCTTCACTGCGGATTTTTTGAGGATCAAATCAGTCCCTCAGGTACACCAGGATGCGTCCCAAGCTTCTGGTTTATTTGAGCGCACTCCTGGCACAAACGGGATGGCGAAGGTTACCTGAATAAGGGGGACACCAATCTACATAATTTTCTTCCATCATTACCCTATAGGGCTTGACTAGCTATACGGGTCAGAATATTATTGGCGCCGGTCTGAGCCCTCACCTGCCTTTGAGATCTTGGATCGCTTCACAAAACAGGCACTCTTAACGACGTTTTCGGATAATCGTTAAGTTTAGAAACGTCACAATCACGGCAGTTTTGAAATCAGTAACTTAATGCAGCCAACGAGCATTAGGAGGCAGTAAGGTTATTTTCAAACTATTCCCAGGTGTTCCAGCGAGCACCCTGTCTCGGCGCCCCGCGCCGGATTCTGGCCGCGTCCAAGGGCGGCCGTTGCTTGTCAGCTCCTCAGAGAACGGTTTGTTTCTTCGGACCGCGTTGAAACGATCAAACTCACAATTCACAGACTTTTTCAGGTCAGGGAGGACCCACATTTAATGAAACGGATTCAATCAACACTCAACCTCACGCTTCGCAGGTTACGCCCCCGGTCAGTTCCGCGCTCATCCAGATTCGCGGTGCTGACCCTCGCAGCACTAATTTGTAGCTTCCTGGTCATTGTCCCCACGGTGTTCGTCGCGGGGCAGAAGGGAGCGCCGCCGCCCACCCCTCCCGGTCAAAAGGGTGCACCGATCCCGCAGGAGGTTAAAGGACCAGACAACGGCCCCGGCTTTGGGTTCTATGAGTCCACCGCGGTTGGTTTTGTCGAGACTCCAGAAGCGAGAGACATAAAACCAAGGGAGCTTACTCCTGAGGAAATTGAAAAACACAGGCTTAGACACGAAAGACAAGAAAAGAACCCGGCAAACTCAAAGAAGATCAGGTCCATCCTGGGATCAAAGAACGGACCAATCACAGACCCGGGAATAAACAATCTCAAACATAAAGACACCGGGATCAATGCAGTAACCGCTCCTATCCAGAATTTTGATGGACCAGATGCAGACACCGGCCAACCGTTGTTCGGGACTCGATTCGCTCCTCCCGACACAAACGCCGCCGTCGGACCAAACAACGTCGTCGTCACCACCAATATGGGCGTGCGGGTCTACTCCAAGACCGGGGTGCCTCAGACGGTTCAGTTCAGGATGAGCGACTTACTTGTAGGCATCCCCAATGCTGCAGACGATGATGGCGACCCGATCGTCCTTTATGACGCATTGGCCGACCGTTGGCTTATCAGCCAGTTCAACCTGAGATTTACCGGCACGCAAATGCATCAGCATATAGCAATTTCGAAGACCGGTGATCCGACAGGCGCATATTTCGCCTATGACTTCCTGCTCACGCCTGGAAGATTTGTAGACTACCCTCACTTCGGCGTGTGGCCGCAGGGTTATTTTATGTCGAGCAACGACTTCACCCCTCCGGGTGTCTCACCGTTCCTCGGCGCGGGATTCTATTCGTTCGAGCGAGTCAAGATGCTCGCAGGCGATCCCACGGCGAAGGTTATTGGATTCACCACTGGCCCGAACGACGGAGGTATGCTGCCAGCGAACTCTGACGGCATCACCCCGCCACCGGCTGGCACGCCCGGCCTCTTTTTCGAATGGTTCGCAGACGAATTCGGCCCCGAGGGTGATGTCCTTCGTATATTCGAATTCCAACCTGACTACGTTACTCCGCTTTCTTCGACCCTCGTCCAAAGGGCGCCCGATGTTGCGATGGTAGCGTTTGACGGGCGTTCGCCGAATACCGGGGCGCAAATACAACAGCCAGCGCCTGGGGAAGGCGTGAACGCCATAGCAGACCGATTCATGCACGCCGCGAACTACCGAACCCTTCCGGGTGGTGTTCAATCGTTCGTGTTGAATTTCACGGTCAACGTCAGCGGGGTGAATCCGACAACCGCGGCAACCTATCAGGCAGGCGTTCGCTGGATGGAGTTGCGTCGCAACGCAGGCACCGGCGCTATCACGTTCAACCAGCAAGCCACCTATGCCCCAGGCGCGCCCCTCGGAACCGGGCGCGATCTGTGGATGGCCAGCGTTGCGCAAGACGGCGAGGGCAACATTGCTCTGGCTGCCAGCGCCTCCGCTCCTGGACCCACACCGGCGGCTTTAAATCCGACTGCTATTTACACCGGTAGACTTGCGGGCGACCCGGTTAATACTTTGCCGCAGGGTGAAGTTGATGCTCTCTCTGCGGTGACGCGAGGCGTGCAAACCGCTACAGCCAATCGCTGGGGTGACTACAGCTCGTTGTTTGTCGATCCCGCGGACGACTGCACATTCTGGGGAGCGTTTGAATACGTTGATTCTCCCACCGCAAGTTTCGACTGGAACACGCGAATCTTCAGCTTCAAGGTCAATCCGAGCTGCGTTAGCGCCCCAAGGGGATCGTTCAGCGGGACGATTACCAACTGCTTGACCGGCTTGCCGATTCAAGATGCGGTAGTAGAAACCACCAATGGTTTCCTCCGAACCACTATCGCAAATGGCACCTACTCTATTACTGCAACTCCGGGAACCTACAATGTGAAGGTGTCGAAGCCCGGCTCTGGCTTTAACACTGTAATGGGGATGGTAACGGTCACTAACGGCGGAAACGCGATTTTCAACGCCTGTCTGCAGCCGAGTCCTATCATCGCGTCGGCAGGGGCGACCCTCCTCACCGAGAACTGCACACCTGCGAATGGTGCGCTCGATCCGGGCGAGACCGTGACCATTTCGTTCTGTGTTCAGAACACAGGCGCGGCGGATACCATCTCTCTCGTCGGCACATTGCAGAATACTGGCGGCGTGACTGGCGCGAGCAGCCCACAGAACTACGGCGTTGTCGTAGCCGGCGGCCCGGCCGTTTGCAGAAACTTCACCTTTGTAGCGGCCGGAGCTTGCGGCGGCACGGTTACGGCGTCGATTCAGTTCCAGGATGGAGCATCGAACCTGGGAACTATCACATACACCTTTACCCTCGGCCAGCAAGCTGTTGCGCTGACTCAGAACTTCGATGCTGTGACAGTACCTAATCTGCCCGCAGGCTGGGTAGCAACCCAAGGCGTCAACGCAACTGGAGCGCCTCTCTGGGTGAGTTCGAACGCAGGCACTCCGGCCCCGCCGGCTGACACTGCGCCGAACTCGATATTCACACCCGATCCGAACAACCTGCTCGACAACCGTATAGATACACCTTCAGTCGCTATCGCTACAGCGACAGCACGGTTGAACTTCAGACACAACTTCAACCTCGAAAGCACGTTCGATGGTGGCGTTGTTGAGATTTCAATCGGGGGTGGGCCCTTCGCCGACATCATCACCGCGGGCGGCAGCTTTGTCGCCGGCACGCAAGCGTACAACTCGACGATAAGCGTCAACTTCGCGAGCCCGATTGCAGGCCGCCAGGCATATAGTGGAAGCTCAGCCGGCTTCGTCACGACGGGTATCAACTTACCTGCCGGGGCTGCCGGACAGAACGTTGTTATTCGATTCCGAATGGGAGCCGATAACAGCGTCTCCGCAGTGGGCTGGAGGGTTGACACTGTCACAATCACCGATGGCTTCGTTTGCGCGAACTGCAACGTTGTAGTTCCGTGCGCGGAGAACTTTGACTCGGTGACGCCGCCTGCGCTGCCAGCGAACTGGACGGCTACAACCGCTATAGACTGCGCCAACTCTAACCCGTGGGCGACAGTCAACACCACAAGCGACACTCCGACGAATTCAGCATTCGTCAACGATCCGAACTGTGTCTCTGACGAACGGCTCGATTCGAGGATGTTCCCGATCATCTCTGCGGCAGCAGTGTTGAGTTTCAGAAGAAACAACAACCTCGAAAGTGGATTCGACGGCGTCGTGCTTGAGATTTCCATCGGCGGCGGTGCTTTCACTGATATTATCGCCGCTGGAGGAACCTTCGGCGTCGGCGGGTACAACGGAACCATAAGCGTGAACTTTGGTTCGCCCATCGCCGGTCGTCAGGCGTGGACCGGCAACTCGGCAGGCTTCGTCACGACTACCGTCAACCTGCCCGCTTCAGCTAACGGCCAGAGCATTGTTTTGAGATGGCGTCGAGGGACTGACACAAGCATAGGCAACACCGGATTCTTCCTCGACACCATTAGCATCACTGGCTCTAACTGCGGTGCCGCTCCCTGCGTCATCACATGCCCGGCGAACATCGCACGGTCGAACGATGCGAACCAGTGCGGCGCGGTCGTCAGCTACCCCGCTCCAACCACAACTGGAACTTGCGGAACGGTCACCTGCAGCCCGGCGTCCGGGTCCTTCTTCCCGAAGGGCACCACGACGGTCACCTGCACAGCGTCTGCTGGTGGGAGTTGCTCGTTTACTGTCACGGTCAACGACACTCAACCGCCGACGATCACTTGTCCGGCTAACGTCACTGTGTCCAACGATCCGAATCAATGCGGCGCGGTTGTCAACTATCCACCGCCCACCGTTTCCGATAATTGCCCGGGGGTTGGCGTGCCTGCGTGTGTACCGGCTTCAGGCTCGTTCTTCCCTGTCGGCACAACCACTGTGACCTGTACGGTGGCAGATGCGTCGGGCAACACCGCGACGTGCACTTTCACGGTTACGGTGAACGACACTCAGCCTCCGACAATCACCTGTCCGCCGAACATCACCGCGGTCACTGATCAGACGGTATGTCCGGAGCCGGGCACTACCCCGTGTCAAGTGGTGACATTCACAACGCCACCTGCTACCGACAACTGTCCGGGAGTCACCGTGGCGTGCGTACCTCCCTCAGGTACGTGCTTCAACCTGGGTGTGACGACTGTGACCTGCACGGCGACTGATGCATCCGGCAACACTGCGTCTTGCAGCTTCACCGTCACTACCTTCGACGTGGCGTTGCAGGATGAGTCGAATCCTTCAACGATACTCCTGTGGAACTCTGTGACGGGCCAGTACCGGTTCTGTTGCCAGGGGACCACATACACAGGCGTGGGCAAGGTGATCAGGCAAGGATGTGTGTTCACTCTGGAACACAATCCATTTGATAGACGAGTCCTTGGTCGCGTAGACAAGACGGTGTTCCGAGGGACAGCTAGTCTTCAGGCGCCTCCAGGAACAATCCGTTGCACGATCACCGACTTCAACACCAGGGTCAGCGTTAACATCACTCAATGCCAGTGACCCAATTAGCATAGAAGCGTTGAGTCCTTGATTCAGCGCAAGAAACTTAAGGGCCGGATGATTCTTCAAATCATCCGGCCCTTTCTTTATCTCGCGTCTTAAGCCAGAACCATCATTCGGCGTTTAGAATCGAGTCCGCGATTCGCGCGACTTGTACCATCTCTTTTGCGTCGTGCACCCGCACAATGTGCGCGCCTCTGGCGATTGCGATTGAAACCGATGCGGCTGTTCCCATAATCCTGTCGCCTTCGGGTCGCCCTGTCAGCCTGCCAATAAAGCTCTTGCGCGACGTCCCAATCATCAGCGGCAGATCGAATCCCGCGAATCTCTCGAGTCCGTTAAGTATCGATAGGTTTTGCTCAACCGTCTTTCCGAAACCTATCCCTGGATCGAGGACCAGCTGCTCGCGTTTGACACCTCGATCAAGCGCCAGGTTGATGGCTGTTTCAAAATCGGCGTTGATCTCCGCGAAAATATCCTCGCTCGGAGCCAGTTTCTGCATTGTTGCAGGGTCGCCTCGCATATGCATCAGCACAAGGATTGCGCGTTCGCGAGCGGCCACATCCGCGATCACCGGATCGAACCGAAGCGAGCTGACATCGTTTATGATGCTCGCGCCTTCGATGACGGCGGCGGCCGCAACTTCGCTCTTGTAGGTGTCGATCGCGATAGGAGCGCGAATCCGTCCGGCCAGCCCTCTCAATACCGGCAGCACGCGTGACAGCTCCTCTTCGGTGGATAGCGGCGTGGCGCCGGGCCTTGTGGATTCACCTCCGATCTCCACGACGTCCGCCCCTTCGGCTTCCATCTCGAGCGCGCGCTCGATTGCACGGGCCGGCTCATAGTTCACACCACCATCAGAAAAGGAATCCGGAGTGACATTTAGTACCCCGACAACAATTGTCCGTGCGCCAAGATGCAGCTTGTCGCGGCCTTTAAGCTCAATAGCAAATTCCTTACGCATCGACTGAAGGCTAGCGGCTGACGCTTAGCGCGGCAAGTCTCGTGAATGCGGAATTGACTTTGGAGCACCTTCATATCAACATGCCGTTGCCTTGCCGGACCTCGGTTTTGTCGACGTTTCGAGCTTACGGCATACCGGCGAGTCGAACGCATGCAACCAACTACCAAACTCTATTTTCGTGATTCAAGCCTGCTGGAGTTTTCGGCAACTGTGATTGAAGCGACGGCGTCTGAACGGGGCGATCTTGTGGTGCTGGACCAAACAGCCTTCTACCCGACCGGCGGCGGCCAGCCTAACGATACTGGAACCCTCGAGCGCGGCTCTGTGGTCGATGTCTTCGAAGACAACACGGGAACGATCTTTCATCTAATCGAGCAACCCGGTGTAATCGAGCCCGGGCAGAAGGTGACCGGTCTGATCGATCGAGCGCGACGGCTGGATCACATGCAGCAACACAGCGGTCAGCACATCCTCTCCCAGGCGTTCGTCAAATCCTGTGGAGCTGAAACCCGGTCATTTCACCTCGGCACGCAAACCTCGACGATAGACATCGACCTGCAGTCACCAACCGCCGAGATAATGCGCGCCGCGGAAGACATCGCAAACGCAGTTGTGTTCGAAGACCGGCCGATGCGCGTACACGTTGTCAACGAAGAGCAAGCCTCACAGTTGCCGTTAAGAAAAGAGAGCGCGGTTCGAGGCGATATTCGGGTGATTGAAGTTGAGAACTTTGACTGGTCGCCGTGCGGCGGTACTCACGCGGTGCACACGGGACAGGTCGGGATGATCGCCATAAGATCGTATGAGCGCGCAAAGAAAATGACCCGGGTTGAGTTCGTGTGTGGCAACCGAGCGCTCGCGGACTATCGCCGCGCCAACACAACGGCGGTGGCGGTCGCAAGATTGTTCAGCGCCGAACGGGACTCGACGCCTGAGCTGGTAGCGAGAGCAATACAGGAAGCCAAGTCCACCAAGAAACGCATACGCGACTTGCTCGAGCGTGCAATGATCGCCGAGGCCGCCGAGATGCTGGAAGCATCTGCTGAGGACCGAGGCTTCAAGATCGTCCGGTCCGTATTTGAAGGCCGCGACATCGAAGAGGTGCAGATGCTGGCGGCGAAAATAGTCCAGCGCGAACCGTCGATAGCGTTGCTGGCGACAACTCAACCAGGGGCGGCGCGTCTGGTCTTCGCCAGGTCCAGCTCACTCGAACAGAACATGGGACAACTGTTACAAGAGGCATGCGAAACCCTCGGCGGCCGCGGCGGCGGGAAACCTGACATGGCCCAGGGCGGCGGACCTAACGTTCAAAGCGTTCAAGAGGCGATAAACAACGCCGTCGACAAGATCGTTGCAAGCGCCTCAAAGTAATCCGCGCCGGCCTGCCACTCTCGTCCTTCCGTCAACACATCGATACTGCAGATCGCCTCCCCCTTGATTTTCGAACGCTCGTTCGATAAAATTCAGACGGTCGGGCGAGGCACAAAAACGGAGGAGCGATGAGCTTAACGACTACCACCATCACACAGAAGTACCACGCGGCGATCGTCGATTGGCAGGAACGGAATTTCCCCGAGCTGGATATCCTGATGAAGCACTGGGATGACTACTTCAAAGGGGTGGCCCCGTTTCAGTTGGTGGCCAAGGTCGGCGATCTGAAGAGCGAAATCGTGGAAGTCGGTCAATACGCCGGCAACCGGCGCTTCGAGCACGCCAAGGAGATGGTCGGCAACGCATTTTTCAGCGCTCGCGACATCGTACGTGCCCAATGTTCAACCGAGCTTGGCTCGATTCAACAGCACCGGCTCACGCTCGATCGGGCAGTCAGCGATAAAGGTAAGTTCGCGGTTCTTAGGATAATGGCGGAGGAGTTGCGCCATGCTTATCAGATGTTTTGGGTGCTCGATCAGGATCCCACGTGGAAAAAACCGGGGCTTGGAGACGTAGCCAAACAAACGATTGAGGAGCTGCTTTCGATGGAATTAGGGGGTCACGTCCTCGACGCCTTCAACATCGACTTCAACGATTTTCTTGACAACGTTACATACGCCACGGTGATCGATTTGGTTGGCAAGTATCAGCTCGAGATGCAGCAGGTCTTCAGCTATGCGCCGATGGCCCGCAGCATGGGTCCGATGCTTCAGGAAGAAGCGTTTCATTTAGGAAGCGGGCGAAAACTGCTAAAGGAGATCGGGCAAATGGCGGCTCGCGGCGAAGGCGAGTACGGCGTTTTGGATATTCAGCGCGCGTTGAACCTTTGGTACCCGCGCGGGTTGGAGATGTTTGGCAACGAGCATGGCGGCGAGACCGCGGTGACATTTGGCTTCAAGGACAAGACAAACGGCACTGCTCAATCCGAGTACATCGAAGAGGTGCGCGGGGTCGTAAGAAACGTAAACGTCGCGATGGTTCAGGAGCTGCTGCCTGGCCGTTCACGCGAAGAAGCTCACTTACTGATTGATGAGATCGAACGAAGCGGCGACATCAAAGACGGTATCAAGCCCGAGGACCTGCTATTGTTACCGGACACCAGGTTCTTCCGCAAACGAGGACCGGAGGAGTTCATCTTCGCATCCTATGATGTGAGGGGAGAATTATTGACCGAGCACGGAAAGCCGCTTTCGCCGGAGGGTTATCTCGGTTATCTCTCTACCGCCCTGCCCTCCCGGTTTATTGGAAGCCGGGAATACAACAAGTACGTCGACCAGATGCGGGAACACTACGCAGCAAAGAGCTAAGGGCAAAAGAGCTAAGGGCAAAGAGCTAAGGGCAAAGAGCTAAGGGCAAAGAGCAAAGGGCAAAGAGCAAAGGGCAAAGAGCGACGGGCTTAGCGCCTTAGCTCTTTGCCCTTTGCTCTTTGCCCCTTACCCCTTTGCTCTTTGCCCGTTGCCCTGCTATTTTCAGGCTTTTGCATTGGGGGAAAATGACCGATTCGAAGGCCTTCTCAGCAATCTATTTAAGCATCGCTCTTAGCTATCTTGGCGTGGGGCTTGTTGCGCCGCTTATTCCAATTCTCCTGGCCGGGCATGGCGAGAACAGCCTCATAGTCGGGCTGATTGGCACGACGATGTTTTCTGCTTTTACGCTTGCCTCGTTTCCCGTGGGAGCGGCTACTGACCACATTGGGGCAAAACCGATTCTCATCGCCGGGCTGATAGTCTATGGGACGTCGATACTTCTGTTTGCGTTTATCAACGTGACCTGGCTGTTCTTCGCGGTACGGGCCGTCGAAGGTGTCGGCGCATCGGCGATCTCGGTAGCTACTGAAACAATGATCAACCGGCTGAGCAAGCCTGAAGAGCGCGCGCGGCGCATGAGTTACTATGCGCTCGCGGTCGGCATAGGATGGGCCGCCGGTCCGCTTGCCGGGGCGCTGCTCTACGGAATACGCGCAGAGGTCCCTTTCATCGGTTGCTTCGCGCTGAGCGTTCTGGCTGCTTTGTTGGCTGTCGCGTTGATTCAAAAGTCCCCAGCGGGAGAGCATCACGGTGAAGCGTTCTTAAGCGTACTCTCACCGAGAATCGTAGTGCCGATATCGGCGGGCGCTCTCTATGGGTATCTGATGTCTTCGTTAGTGACTCTGTTCCCGCTCTATCTAAAACGAGAGATAAATGTTCCCGACGCAGGGATGGCCGCAATCATTACCGCGGTGATAATTGGGACAATAGTAAGTCAGGTTCCGATCGGGCACGCGGCAGACCGGTTCGGCAAGCGAAAAACTCTTCTGGTGTGCACGGTATTACTGTCGGGTGTTTTCGCCCTGATGTCCCTTCATTCAGATTGGAGACTGTTTCTGGCGACCGGGGTATTTGCCGGCGCGTTGGCTGGAAGCCTCTATCCGATGGGACTGGCGCTGATTGGTCAGAACGTGAGAAAGGCGCGTCTGGGGGCGGCAACGTCCACCTTTTCTCTCGCTTTCGGGATCGGCAGTTTGGTTGGGCCATCGGCTTCCGGATTCGCGATGACCCAGTTCGACAATCCGAAATGGCTACTCTATATCCCTGCGCTTTTATCTGGTGCGTTTGCGGTTGTGATCGTCTTGCTTTACGGGAAAACCGTCGCACGCGCCGAAAAGGCTGTGGGGACCGCCGCCGGTTCGTAGTCCCTTTTTGCCACAGGTTAACTCTCTTAGTTTCTCGCAGGCGTAAGCAACTGTGGTTACGTTTGTGCTCAGGCTTACTTACGGAAACCATCACGGCATTGTAAGATCATCCTCCCGATGTGTGCAGATGTGCGCAGTAAACTCGGGATTGAACGCGGGTTAGTGTAAGGGTCCATCAAAAGAGCGCGCTTGGCAGGCGCGCAGGCTCAACAACAACGAAAAACACAGGACTCGGCTAACTCGCAACCGTGCCGCTGCCAAACTACCGCTAAAGATAAACGTGACGGCGGCTACAATTTACTTCTGTGTCCTGGGTGGAAAGCGAGAGATCAATTGGCAACCACATCCAAGAGAGGTACGAAAACAAAAAGAAAGAAACGCACGAAAGGACCCAGCGAGAAGATACGATCACTCGCTGCCATCAGTCTTGCGAACAAAGTTGGTTATCTGAAGCTATCCGATCTCGTGGGTCAAAACAGCAGATCGGCCGAGAATGCAATCGATAAGTTAGCCAGCCGCAACTTCAAGGCGGGCCAAGCAATCTATCCTTCCTCACAAAAAAGCCCGATGGCCTGTCTGGTCAGAAGCGGGCGAGTCAATATCGTTCGCACTGCCTCGACCGGCCGGGACCTTGATGTGAAGGCGGTTGAAGCCGGAACGATTTTCGGTGAGATGCCGTTGCTCGGACAGTCAATGCTCGGAGCTAAGGCTGTGGCCGCCGACGCAGCCAAGGTTACCTTCATAACGCCCGCGGACTTTGAGAAGATCGCTTCCTCGTCTCCGTCAGTGGCTCTCAATCTGGCGCGCCAGATCGGACCGCGGCTTGTTGACGCCGAGAGACGTCACGAACAGTCCGCTTTCCAGCCGGTGACTTCGAGAGTGGCCTCGCTGCTGCTCAAGTTGTCGGGAGGGGCCAAAGAGGTAAAGGGATTTACTCACCAGGAGATGGCCGACAAACTGGGGGTTTATCGAGAGACGGTGACCAACGGCATAGCCGAGCTGAAGGCTGATCAACTGATCAAGGTTGGACGCAAGCGGATTACGCTGATGGATGTAAACGCGCTTCGTAAGATGGAGACCATTTAGGGGCGTCGTTGCCTCGAGGCCGTACGGCGAGTAAGATTGCTGTTGCTGGAAATTCACGCCGGAGCCGGCCCGATGGATATTCTCTGGATCATCATACTATTGGGCTACGCCGTGTGCGTAGCCCAATCTATTTTTGCGCTGACTACCAAGCGGCCAGTGATGAGGAGAACAGCGCTAGCCACACTCGCGTTGGCGCTGGGAGCACATACCGCGTGGCTTTTGCTGCGCGGAGTGCGCACAGGCAGATTTCCACTGATCGGCACCCAGGAGATGACCGCATTTCTTGCGTGGGGGCTGGTCCTTTCGACCCTGATTGCATATCGCTGGTATCACGCAAATGCGCTCAAGGCGTTCATTTTCCCGATCGTCCTGGTGCTCGCAGCCATCGCCGCAATATCGCCGGACCCCGAGGGGCAGACTCGAGAGTTTAGCAACACTCTTCAGAGCATTTTGCTTCCGGCGCACGTTGGTTTGTTGTTACTCGCCTACTCCTCGTTCTTTGTTGCGTTTGGCGCGGGTGTGATGTACATCATTCAGGAACGTGAGTTGAGGCACAAGCGATTCGGCACGATCTTCTACAAACTCCCCTCGCTGGACACCTGTGACGCCATAAGCTCTCGTGCAATGGCGATCGGGTTTGTGTTGATGACGCTGGGAATCGTCGGCGGGCTGTGGTACTCGTATTCAAGATACCACGTTTACTGGCAGGCTGGGCCGCTCGAGATCTTCTCCGTGGTGACCTGGTTGCTCTATCTGGTCATCATCCAATCCAGAATAAACGCAGGTTGGGGCGGACGGGCAGCAGCTCTCGCTTCGATCCTCAGCTTCATAATCGTGATCTGTAGCCTGGTGGGAGTTCGCTATCTGGGACACGCGTTTTGAAATTAGTCAGTAGCAGTCCGTAGTCCGAATATAGGTCCTATAGGTCGTATATGTCCTATATTGGGACCACGGACTACGGACTAGTTCTCTATTCGTTTCCATGAACATCGTACTCGTAGGATTGAGTCACAAGACGGCGCCGCTGGCGATGCGCGAACGTCTGGCGTTTGGCGAATCGCAGCTCGTCGACGCGCTTTCAAGACTCGTCGATCAAAAGACAGTGGACGAAGGTTTGATCGTCTCAACCTGCAACAGGGTCGAACTCATCGCATCCACTCCTGCCGGAGCCGAGCGAGGTCTGGAATGCCTCGCCGATTTTCTACGAGACTTCCATCACCTCACGCCCGATGCTCTGAATGGTCACTTGTACAAACACGCCGATACAGGAGCAATCAAGCATTTGTTCCGGGTCGCCTCAAGCCTGGATTCGATGGTCGTCGGCGAATCGCAGATACTCGGGCAGGTCAAAGATGCGTATCAGCAAGCGATAAACGCCGGCACGATAGGCCGGGTCCTGAGCCAGTTGATGCATCGCGCGCTCTCGGTCGCAAAACGGATACGCACCGAGACCGGCGTTGCGCAGAACCCGGTTTCGGTCAGCTCGGTCTCGGTCGAGCTCGCTCGAAAAATATTTGGAGATCTTTCCGACAAGACTGTGCTGCTGGTCGGCGCCGGCGAAGTCGCTGAACTTGCGGCCCGAAGCCTGATCGAAGCCGGAACCAGCAAGCTAATCGTTACAAATCGAACCGCCGAGCGCGCTGAGGACATCGCATCCAAGTTTTCCGGCGGAGCGGTGAATTTCGAAGCCTTTTACGACGTCCTCCCCTCCGCCGACATTGTGATCTGCTCCACCGGCGCTCCTGACTACATCATTCGGCCGCCTGAAACAAAACGAGCACTCAAATCCCGCAAAAAGGGGCCGGTGTTGTTTATTGATATCTCGGTGCCGAGAAACATCGATCCCGGGCTCTCTGCGCTCGAAAACGCGTTTTTGTTCGACATCGACGATCTTGACTCCATCATCAGCACCAACCTTCGCGAACGCGAGAGTGAGGCCCGCCAGGCCGAGTCAATAATCGACGCGGAAGTGGAGCACTTTGTCGAGCATCTTCGTTCGCTCGATATCGGTCCCGCGGTAGTAGAGGTGAAGGAACTTCTATCACAAATAGTAATCAGCGAGTTCCGGCGAAACCGCAAACGGCTAGGTGTGTTGAGTCCGGAACAGGAGGCCGCAATCGAGGAGGTAGTGATTCCAGCGCTCGTTAATAAAATCTCGCATCCGATGATTGTCCACATCCGCAACGCCGCACGCGAAGGAAAGCCTACTCAGATGATGGACGAACTTCGAAAGATGATTCGGATCGATTAAACGGGATGGTTGCTATTGATTGAAAAGATCACAATCGGAACGCGTGGCAGTCAACTCGCCCTGTGGCAGACCAACTGGGTAAAAGCCGAGATAGAGAAGCGATATCCCGCCATCAAGGTCGATGTCGAGATTATTTCAACGAAAGGCGACCGGGTGCTTGACCAGTCGCTTCCCAAATTGGGTGAGCAAGGAAAAGGTCTGTTCACAAAGGAACTTGAAGACGCGCTTTTCGATCATCGCGTGAACCTCGCGGTTCACAGTCTCAAGGATCTGCCGACCGAGCTCCCGGCTGGACTACACATCGGCGCAATCTGCGAAAGAGAAGACGTCCGTGATGCGCTTGTGGCTGGCCGCGCGATCAGATCATTCGCTGCCTTGCCCCAACGTGCTCGGGTCGGCACGAGCAGCCTTCGCCGTCAGTCGCAGCTACTTGCAGCGCGGCCCGATTTGGTGATCGAGCCCGTTCGTGGCAACGTCGATACGCGATTGCGTAAGCTCGATGAGGAACAATACGACGCCCTCGTCCTTGCGGCCGCCGGTCTTCACCGCCTAGGACACTCGAACCGAATCACCGAGTACCTGGATGAAGATCTCATGCTTCCGGCGGTCGGTCAGGGCGCGCTTGCGATTGAGACACGCGAGAATGATACCGAGACAGCCGAGATAATTCGCTCACTCAATCACGAACCCACGAAGCTCGCCTGCAAGGCTGAGCGTGCATTCTTGAAAGGACTCGGAGGAGGGTGTCTGGTTCCGATCGCTGCTAATGCCAGGATCTTGGGGGGCGTGCTAAGTCTCAAGGGAATGGTCTCGCGCCCCGACGGTTCGGAAGCGATGCGCGAGCAGGAAACGGGTCCATCAAATGATGCAGAATCGATCGGGGCACGCCTCGCGGAGAAAATGCTCGCCGCTGGAGCGAGCAGGATTCTGTCTTAGTGCGCCGACCACCTTACCCAGGCTTTGCCTACGAGTGTTGACCCGAAGTGGGTGTGGCAGTAAAGTAGCGGATCGTTCGAGCAGGCCGGTTGTTTAATTTCGCCTCAACTGATTCACCGTCTGATTCCAATCACACAGGAGCGCTAGGTATGCGTCTCAATGACCGACGGGTTCTTATTGCTTTTATTGCCGCCATCCTTGTAGCGCCGACTTGCTTAAATTCAATCTCAGCTCAGCAGAAGCCGCCCACGAAGCCCAATTGCCCGATCACAGGAGTAAGCTGTCCTTCCGAGGTCTATGTGAAGGATAAGTTGACGTTCAAAGCAGAGGTGACCGCCGGCGACTTCAACGTGCAGCCGACATACAATTGGACGGTCTCGGCTGGCACGATCTCGTCGGGTCAAGGGACAAGCGCGATCGAGGTAAATACAAGTGGGATGGCTCCCCATTCAACGGTGACAGCGACAGTTGATGTGGGTGGGTTTGCCAGAGAATGCGGATACGGGTCTACCGCGGCCAGTTGCACCACCTCGGTGATGAAAAAAGCTGAAGCGCGAAAGCTGGACGAGTACGGCAGACTGACCGCAAAAGACGAAAGCCCGAGACTCGACAACTTCGTGATCGAGTTGAATTCTGACCCTACGGTGCGGGGTCATATCATCTCTTATAACCCCCGCAACGGAAAACCAGGCGATGCGCAGAAGGCGGCCGACAGGGTTAGAGATTACCTTGTTAAGAAGCGCGGAATCGATTCGAGCCGCGTTGTCACCGTAACTGGTGGCTCCCGCGAAGAGCCTACGGTTGAGCTGTGGATTGTGCCCGCCGGTGCGCAATTACCGAAGCCAACACCCGCGGTGAAGCCGAGTCCCAGGCCCCAAAGCCGAAGCCAGAGCTTGGGTTTCCAACGCTCGCGGCTCAAGTCGTCATCCGTGAGCCCTCTTTGATTTGCCTAAAAGATCTGCCAGCGCTTCCGCGAGCGTCGCATGACGGAACTTGTACCCTGATGCCGACGCTGTTTTGGGCAAAACTCTCTGGCTGCCAAACAGTACTTCAGACATCTCTCCGATCAACACTTTCATTGCCATCTGGGGCACCGGTAAGAACGCCGGACGGTGCAGCGCTCGCGCCAGCTCGCGAGTAAATTCGGCGTTGGTGACCGAATGCGGCGCGACGCCGTTAACCGGACCCTGTAACGACGCGGTCAGAATCGCGTGATGACAAATACCTGCTATGTCGTCGATGTGAATCCACGGGAACCATTGCTTTCCGCTGCCAAGAGGACCGCCTACCCCGAGTTTAAACGGCGCAATCATTTTCTTAAGCGCGCCGCCTTCCAGGCTCAACACGACGCCGGTGCGAACCTGAACGACGCGAATACCCAACTCGTTTACGCGTGCGGCCTCGCGCTCCCATTGTTCACAGAGTTCACTCATGAATCCGCGACCGGGCCCTGAACTTTCGTCGAGTTCCTCATCGCCGCGATCGCCGTAGAACCCCACAGCCGAACCGCTCACAAAGACCTCGGGCTTGCTATCAGCCGTACGCAGTCCCTCTACGATGTTCGTGGTGGTAATCACACGCGAGTCTCTGATCCGTCGCTTCTGCTCGTCAGTCCAACGTCGGGCATCAATAGGTTCGCCCGCAAGGTTGACGACTGCATCAACTCCAGCGAACGCCGCTCGAGGCACGGGACCCGATTGAGAATCCCACTTGTGAATCTCGGCGACGGCCAGACCATCAGGTCTGCTAACCGAGCGCGACACTGCGGCTACGGTGTGGCCTTGCGCGGCAAGGGATCGACATAGATGCCGGCCGATCAAACCGGTAGCCCCGTTTACTAGAACTTTCATGATTCCACCTCGTCCGGCGTAGCATAGACTTCAGTCTGTGTCGCTGTCCGGACACAGACTAAAGTCTATGGTACTTCACCACCAATGAGAACAAGCAGTTTTCTTTAAAGCTCCAGCGACAATTGGCAGGCTGTCAAGATAGTGCCCAGAAAGCCGGGTATTTGAAACATCATAGACGGCGGATATCTTGACACAATTGCGACAGCTCCGCATTATTGGTGCGACATGGCCAGCGACGATGCAGTGTCGGTCACACCAAAATACCTTATCGGAAGAGTAACAAAGTTAACAGGACTGTCGATCGATGTTGTCCGTGTATGGGAGCGACGTTACGGCGCCGTAAGACCGGCGCGAAGCGACGGAGGGACCCGGCTCTACTCTGATGCAGATATCCGACGCCTGCGCCGTTTGCGTCAGGCCGTTGACGGCGGACACAGCATCAGCCAGGCCGCACGACTGTCGGAAAGCGAGCTGGATGAGCTAATCGCCGACGCGCAACCGTCCATCGAGGCGCCAGACCCGTACCGTGCGGTGCGCGAGCGCTTCATCGAGGCGGTACGAATTCTGGATGTGGTTTCGGCAGATCAGGAACTTGCGCGCGCGGCGGCACTCTTCACTGCTCGCGAATTGGTCAAGCGAATCATCGCGCCAATCCTCGACGAGGTTCGCGAGCGCGGTGCTCAAAGGGAGTTTGGTATAGCTCACGAGCGTTTCGCGTCCGGGTTGGTCCGCAGCATGTTGGGTTCGCTCTTCAGAGTGTACCCCCACACTGAGAACGCGGATACGATGCTCTTCGCAACACCGGCCGGTGAGCGAGATGAGTTTGGAATTTTGCTCGCAGCGTTTCTTGCGACGTCCCACGGCTGGCGCGCCGTTTATTTGGGTACTGAAATCCCGACGGCCGAAATCGCGCTTGCGGTTCGAACGGTAAACGCTCGGGTTCTGGTGTTGAGTCTGGCTAAGGGAGGCATCGGTATCACGGAAGAATTAGCTGCAATCTCAAGACAGATACCCTTTTCTACACGAATCTGGATTGGTGGTGCCGGCGCCGCCGAGCTCGGAGAATTCATTGCTCGTTCAAACTGGATCCTGGTGCGCGATTTTGACGACCTCGACGAACGACTTGGCCGATAGCGGAGGAGGACGCGGTGGGGAGAGAGGGCGACGGGGGGAGGGGGAGAGGGGGCGAGGGGGCGACGGGTAGAATGGGGCGAGAGGGAGAATTGCAAATTGAGAATTGCAAATTGCAAATTGAAAATTGATCTAATCGTCAAGCCCTGTCAAATTTTCAATTTTCAATTTGCAATTCTCAATTTGCAATTCCTCTCGCCCCGTCGCCCTCTCGCCCCGTCTCCCCGTCTCTTCCTACGCTTTTGTCGCGAATCCGCCGATCAGATAGAGGGCTCCGATTCCGATGTGGATGATGTGATCAATGGTTCCCAGCATCAGCTTGGGTAGTTCGAGCATGTGGTCCGGTCCGGTCCCCACGAAATACCCAACTACCCCCAGCAGACCATACACAAGCCCAAAGATGATGCAGAATTGGCGAGCTGAGGCCAGAGACCCCTTTAAGCCAAAGTACAGTGACAGCGCGCCCGAAACGAGATGCACAGCGTTGTGGGCTTTGCCCAGATGCGCGCCGAGAAGATTTGGTTGGATAAAACCAACTATCCCTACTAGGATAAACACAACACCAATGAGCTTCGCTACGGTCTTTGCCATGGTTTCTCCTTAGGTCAGTCGTTGATATGAACAACTAAGATCGTGCGCGACGCGTCTAGCAGGCGAACGATCTGTGAGAAGGCCGTCCATAATAAAAAACCGTGTATGCTGTCGTTTGTAATAAGTGGTGCTAAGTCCGCCGCTAAACTACCTATCCGCGCCGACCGAGTCAAGTTCAAACGAGCAATTAAACGCGAGCTGAAAGTGAATCTGGAACTGGACCCGGCTCGAGCACGGGACTCGCCCAGGACAATTAACTATTGCTCGAAAGCAGTATCGAAAATAACATAGGCTCGACCACCAGGAAGCCCCGAGCCCCACACGACAACAACGGGAGGAAGCAATCATGAAATCTCTTCTAGCGAGGGGTCTGCTTCTCAGTCTTATCACGGCTTGGGCTAGCGCTTGCGCGATCCAAACCAAGCAAGAACAACCGCCGCCGCAGCAATCACCGTTGGTGGCCGCCGCCAATGAGACTGCCGCCATGGCCAGGCTTCGCTCTATTGCAACTGCCGAAGCCCGTTACGGAGTTGAGACGGGAGGCGAGTACGGCACGCTCGACCAGCTAATTCAGAATCGGTACATCGGTGATCCGTCGGGTGGAAAGCTGTCCGGTTATGTTTATGAGATCCGGGTAAGACCCGGCGGATTCCAGGCAACTGCAGTACCGGTAAAGTTCGGCGTCACCGGCACACGCTCGTTCTATCTCGACGAAACAAATATCATCCGTGGCGCGGACAAAAGAGGCGCCCCGGCGACGGCATCCGATCCGGAGGTGTAGCGGCGGAAGGCAGAAAGCAGAAGGCAGAAAGCAGAAGGCAGAAAGCAGAAGGCAGAAAGCAGAAGGCAGAAAGCAGAAGGC
>DASRIZ010000659.1:0-11360 GCA_035649735.1 Blastocatellia bacterium
CATCAACCTCAAGCGAGCCTCCGAGAAACTTGTTTATCCGTTCAGCGTGTGGGCGCGAGTCTTTCAAGACGTCGTTGTAGCTGACGTACAGCACCTCGACGTTTGGTTGCGCCGCGAGCCAGGCCTCAACTTGGGCGACATGCTTGTTGAACATCGCCGCCATCCGATCGTCAGGCACGGCGTCGGTTGGCTCTCCACGGCGAATAAGCATCTGTCGCTGAGAGGCCAGAATTTCCGGCATCGCTCGCCGCATAAACAAAACTTTGTAGTTATAAGACGGCGGCAAATGCTTTAGTAATGCGGATATCAACTTGACCACCCGGCCGCGCGCTTCTTCAAGCCACGCCTTGTCGTTCTCGATCTGCTTAACTCGTTCGAACTCAAAGTAGCCTTTTGGATTGTCCTCATCGGCGGTTCGGATGTTGTCGGTTAGCGGCTCGAGGCCCCCAGCTGCCAGCATCTTCATCATCATCGATGTCCCGGAACGCGGGAGACCAGACACAATTGTTATTGTTTCGGTTTTCATATTTCACCAACTTCACGACGCGAGCGGAGAATCTAGCACAGCATCGACCCTTAGTTCACGTTGTTACGAACGCCGTCGTCGTAGACAATTGAGGCTATGCTCCTATCTCGAATCTGTGTCATCGCATTGATCTTCGCTCTGCTTCCCGCGGTGGCTTGCCGGCCTCGGGTAAGCGGCCCGGGAACCAGGTACCCGATCAAAGGCAAAGTAGTCGGTGTCGACAAACGAGGATCGACAGTGACCATCGCCCACGAAGACATTCCCGGCTACATGGAGGCGATGACAATGCCCTTTAATCTCAAGGACCGCCGGGTGCTGGATCAGCTTGCCGAAGGCGATCACCTGCAAGCCACGCTGGTGGTCGCCGGATTGAAATCGTTTCTTGAGGACGTCGTCGTCACTCGAGAGACCGTCGATCCCTCCAGCAACGTCAAACCGTGGGTCGAGCCAAAACCGGGCGACGAGGTTCCGGATTTCAAACTAACCGACCAGAACGGCAAGCGCTTTGGCTTTGATCGGTATCGCGGGCGGGTCGTCGTGCTGACGTTTATCTACACTCGTTGTCCGCTCCCCGATTATTGCCCGCTTATGACCGACAACTTCGCGCAGGTCAGGAAGGCATTGATATCCGGCCCCGAATCCAACGCTCAACTCTTGAGTATTACCGTCGATCCCGAATACGACACACCAAAAGTGCTGCGAGACTATGCGGCTGCGCATTCAGCCGGTTCCGAACAGTGGGATTACGCAACCGGAACTAAAGATGAAGTGAAGCAGATCGCAACTTACTTCGGGCTACAGTACTGGCAGGAGGGTGATCAAGTAATTCACGGTTTGCGGACCGCCATAATTGGCGCTGACGGGAAACTGGTAAAGCTTTATCGCGGAAACGAATGGACCCCGAACGAAATCGTCAATGAGATTCGCAGTATTGCTGCAGCGCCATCCAAATCGAGTTGAACTGGCCGAACAATGTTGAACTGGCCGAACAATGAGGTTGGGGGATTAAGAAGAGCCGTCGGGCTGCCTTGCTGTAGGCTGGCGTGAAGTATCACCAACCTGCCGGTGGGGGCTGGAGTTTGGACATTTCGCTCGCCAATTTCAGCAAGACAACAAAGGATAACCGCGTAGCGGTGTCCTCTCCCACTCCGCGCAAGCTATCGAGAGGACACCGCTACGCGGTTACCGCCAACGCAGTTTGTCGACGACATACTAAAGTTTCGCGCCATCTGCCTTCCACTTTAGAACGTCAATCTCAATGCCAGTTGAATATTCCTTGGTCCGCCGCCGCCCAGAAACGGATTCCCGATTCCAACATCGGGGGTGACGGTGATCGGGAGGAATCCAATACCTCGCCCGGTCACGGGGTCAATACCATTAAAGCTCGCGTCGACCGAAAAACCCGGCAGCAACGGAGATGAGAAGTTCGGGTGGTTGAGAATGTTGAACACCTCTGCTCTGATCTGGAGCTTAAGCTGTTCTCCAAGCGGTGTTGTTTTTGATAACGCCAGATCGAGATTCGCATACGACGGGCCTATGAGAGAGTTGCGGCCCAGGCTCCCGAAATGCTGCGTGCCGGCTATGCACGACCCCGCGCTGCCGTCACCCGACGGATCCAGCGTACAAGGAACTTTGAACGCCGAGAGATTCAAGAAGTTGTCCGGGGATCGCGTACCGGCAAACGGGTCCCCAACGAGATCCGGACGAGGAAAGAACTCGCCTGTCCCGTTGTAGTCATCGAACAGGTTTACGTGGAAAGGGCTCCCGCTCCTCAGAGTGAGGATTGCGTTCAACTGCCAACCGTCGCCGAGCTTTGGAAACTGTTTGGACAGTGGCGGGACGTCGTAGGTGAACGACGCGACAAACCGATGCCTGACATCGAAGTTCGAGTTAGCGCGCTCCTGATCGGGCCGGTGACTGTTGTCCGGTTGTGTGGCATTAGCCACGTAGTCCTGGCCGTCGGATGCATTGTCGATCGAGTGCGACCAGGTGTAATTAATCATCGACGTTATGCCGTGACGCTCACGCATGGTCAGCGATGTCTGGAGCGCATTGTAGTTCGAGTTTGCGGTGGTCTCGAGGTTGTTCACATAGAAGAATGTCCCTCCTGAAGGAGCGAATGGACCGTTGTCAAAAGGCCGCGCGGTCGAAACTGACGGGTTGGGCGGTTGATTGATGTCACGATACCGAAACAGTTTCGTGCCGTGTGACCCGACATATCCGATCTGAAACACAACGTTCTTGAACAGCTCCTGCTGGAGGTTGAAGTTGAAATTCTGCACGTACGGCGTGCGCAGATTGCGATCAACCGCAAATACATCCGAATCCAAAAAGTCTGTAAAGATCGGTACCCCCGCAGCTATCCGCTGAACGGTCGAGAATGAAAACAGAATAGGCGAAGGCCCCACCGGGTTGTAAGCCGGTCCCGGGTTAAACGTATTGAACGGCAACTGGCCGACAAAGAAATCCTGGGAAAAGGAGTCGTAGAACAGTCCCCAACCCGCGCGCAAAACGGTTTTGCCTTTGCCGGTGAGGTCCCACGCCAGGCCGATTCGAGGTGAGAAGTTGTTCAGGTCTCGCTCATACAATCGATCAAGCCCGCCGCTGCCAACAAGAACGAGACCACGCGCAGGATCGAAGTTGCTCAATAACCCGTTCTTCTCATCGATTACGCCAAAGTAGTCGTAGCGCAAGCCGAGGTTGAGGGTTATCTTTCGGCTGGCCCGAAAGCTGTCTTGAAAATACGTAGCGTGCGAGTTCTGAAAGGTGTTGCGACGCGAATCACCGCTCGCGGCGCGCCCTCCGCTTAGCGTGCCCGAGAGAAAGTCTTCGAGGGACGCAAAATCCAGCCGTCCTCGGTAGCCCGCGTCAAAGAACGCGTTGACGAAAGTGCGTCGAAACTCATACCCAAACTTGATGGCGTGACGGTCGAGTTTCCAGGAGAGATTGTCAATAAAATGCCAATTCGTGTCGACCCGCGCTCGAGGCACCGACAGCGTTGCGCCAAGCGACGCGATTGATGAGCCCAGATTCGGATCGTTACGGATCCGAATAAACGGAAGTCCAAAATCCTGCGGCGCTTGAATACCAGTGTTCAATCCGATCGAGCGCGGATCGAAGTCCCGGTCTTCGGGAAAAAAGCCTTCATCGAAACGGTTGTATCCAAACCGCGCTTCGTTGACTTTCTTTCCGGAAATCACCTTGACGTACGAAAGCGACACCAGGTGCACGCTGGTGGGGGTAACCGTGTTAAAGCCCGGCAGCACATTGCCGGCAAGTATCGCCAGCGGGAACGACTGATCGCTTGTGCCGTAATAGTAGCGTCCAGTGATCTGATTGTGCTCGTCGAACGAATGATCCAGCTTGTAGATAAAGCTATCGACATCGTTTGTTGCCGGGGTAGTGACGAAAAGGTTTGGCGTTGGATCAAACAACGCGACCGGACGGTTGGGCGCCGGCCACGGGTTTCGCTCAAGGAGCCTGGCGATGACCTGGTTCTGCGGACCGCCCAGCGCGGCGATCTCGCGCGGATCGGGAACTCGGGCGACCGAGTTCAGCCCCACGCGCTCGCGCTGGCCTTCGTAGCTTGTGAACCAGAACGTTTTGTTCTTGATGATTGGCCCGCCAACCGCGAATCCGAATTGATTATTGCGAAACGCGGTCTGGGGATCGGGTTTGGGATTGAAGAAGTTTCTCGCGTCGAGCCAGTTGTTGCGGAAGAACTCGAAGAGCGAACCGTGTAAGTTATTGGTTCCCGACCGGGTGACGATATTGACGATCGCTCCGGAGTTGCGGCCATACTCGGCTTCGAAGTTGGAGAGGACTGCGGCTTCGGCAATCGCTTCTACCGGTAAGATCGTCGCAGGTGTTCCAAACACACCCGCTTCGTTTATCGCCGGCAAATTCCTGTAGCCGTCATTCATATCGGTGCCGTCGAGCAAATAGTTGTTCGAGCGTCCCCGATTGCCGTTCGCACTGAACAATCCGAAAGAACCCGGCGAATCGGTGGCGCCTGACGGGTCCCCGGTTGCACCCGGCACCAGCACCAGAAACTTGGTGTAGTCACGTCCGTTTATCGGAAGGTTGACCACCTCGCGGTTCGCAAAACTCCCGCCGAGCGTGTTGGTTGTCGATTCAACCTGAACGGCGTTGGCTTGGATCTCGACACTTTCGGTGCCGCCGGCGACTTCCATTGACACATCAGCCCGCCGCTCGCCTGCCACTTCGACTTGCACCGAAGTAACCCGGGCGAGCGCGAAACTTGGCTTGGCGACATTTATTTCATAGATGCCGATTGGCAGCTCGGGTATCGAATAGTTCCCGGCAGAATCAGTGATCGTTGCACGCTCGAGACCAGTCGAAATATTCCTCGCCTTGACGGCCGCATCCGGTATCGCGTCTCCGTTCACATCGGTCACAGTACCAACTATCGTGCCGCGAAAGGTCTGAACTACCGTCCCGGCCACGGCCCGGACCGTGACCCACCAGAATAAGGCTGCGCAAACCAGTGCGACTGCCAGCATCCGTGACAAACGGAGGCCGGGCGAATCAGAACGAATCGGATAAATTGTCAGCGCGGATGATTGTGACATGAACCTCCTTGCCTCTCCCTGAGCGGCGCATGGGCGCATCACACCCACCACCACCCCAAAGTGGACCTTTGGTTTCAGGTACTTATTCAAGCACCGATTTGGCGAATCCTACCGATCTAGAGTACGAGCATTCTAGTCAGCGACTAGCTGCAGTTCAAGACAAGGATCTGCAAATCAAATTCGTGTTGGCCGAGTCGCGCCTCAGCAACACTGCCAAGTTCCTAAATGGGATCCGTTACCTTACTCCAATAGCCGAAGGCACACGAAGACGGGGGTGAACATAATTCGTCGACAACTGCTGCAAGAGCTGCCAGTCTGATGGTTCAACTTATGTTCACAATAGGTTCAATAGGAGATCCTCACGATGAGCTCTCAATCGGCGTCCACTGACTCCGGCCAAAATGAAACTCAACTACTGTCGTTTCCGTTTCACCAGATCAAAGAAAGCAGTCTAAGACTCGTCCTGCTTTCCGATGCGCCAGGGATCATCGAAGTTCCCGGAGCGCGAAGTACGAGGGTCTCAATCCACATCGGCCCATCGATACATGTCAATTGCCGCCGGGCTGGACACAGTCATCGTGGAATTGCAGCGCACGGAGACATTGAGATCATTCCTGCGCACACCCCAAGCGTTTGGGAGATAAGCGAGAAGGACACCGTCCTGGCTATGAGTCTGCCTCCTGAGCTCTTAAATTCGGTAGCCGAACAACTCGATCTCGATTCACAGCGAATTGAGATAAGAAATCGCTTTCAGGTCCGTGACCAGCAATTGGAGAATATTGGGTGGGCGTTAAAGGCTGAGATGGAGGCCGGCTATCCGTGCGGCCGATTATATCTGGATAGCCTCGGCGTGGCCGCGGCAACCCGGCTGTTGCTGCATCACAGTTCGGTAACTTCCGAGACGAGGAGACTAAAGGGACGCTTATCGGAGCGCCGACTGAGACCTGTGCTTTCCTATATTGAGGACAACCTTAGCCAGGACATTTCGCTTGGCGACATTGCAGCGGTCGCCGGCCTGAGCGTGTCGCACTTCAAAAGTCTTTTCCGCGCATCTATGGGTCTGCCGGTGCATCAATACCTGATTCGACGTCGAGTCGAGCGGGCCAAAACACTGCTTCGCGAAAATGAATTGCCGATTAGCCAAATCGCTTTTGAAACCGGCTTTGCTCACCAGAGTCATCTCTCACGATTGATGCGTCGATTGCTCGGGATGTCACCAAAGGCTTATCGTGAGGCGTCTCGCTAAACAACGAGTTTCGGTAATCAAGATCTGATTCCATCCGAACGTGCGCATTTACATCAGAATAAGCGCGACTGACCAGTTCTCCCGCCAGTATAATTCCCTCCGGAAAAAGTCCGCTAGAGGGGTCAGGCAATTGAGCGCAATCACCGCAGAGTTTTCATCGAACAAATCGGAGGCCAGTCGCGCGATTGTCCTGGGCGGTTTGATGGCTGGTGTCCTGGATATTTCCGCGGCGTTTATCAACAGTGGCTTAAATGGACGCAGTCCGATGTTTGTGCTGCAATCAGTCGCCAGCGGCTTGCTTGGCCCGGGATCCTACAAGGGCGGTTTTAAGAGCGCGGCTCTGGGAGCGCTGTTGCATTTCTTGATAGCGTTTGTGGCCTGCGCTGTCTACTACATCGCGAGCCGGAAGGTCAAAGTCCTGGTGCGGCGCGCGGTGCTCTGCGGGCTGACATACGGCGTGGCGGTTTACCTGTTTATGTATCTTGTCGTGCTTCCGTTGACCTTTCGCCGACCCTTCTCCCAAACCCTCTCCGCAGTGATCATCGGGGTCGCGATTCATATGTTCTGCGTCGGTCTCCCGATCTCTCTCGCAGTCCGGCGATATTCGAACTCGCCTGCCACGTAGTAACGAATTCATTCGTTCCGTCTTTAGGACTCGCCTATTGAGAAGAACCGAATAAATTCGTTACTACGTGGCCTCAGGACAGCGTAATCAAAAAAACTTTTCGGTCACGCTCAGATTCTTCTTGACCCAAAGATCAGTCAGTGCTATTTTGGCCCACGCTAAGACAAATTACTCCAGAAGCCTTCACTCGAAGGGTTGAGGACGTTCGGCAAAGTTCGGGGTCTGAAGTTGGTTTTGTTCGCTTGGCACCTGCGGTAGCCTGATCTGGGTGTCAAGCCCAAACCTTTACTCAGTGAGCTGTGTCTCGTGATTATTAACCCAGTAATCTTTTGTCCTTTGTTAAGCCAAATACTGGGATCGACGCTAGGCAACGCCGCCAATGCTCCATAGGAGAGGAAGCTGAAGCTAAGCCCCGATGTCGGAAACCGCTTCTACTTCGGAACTTTCACTCAGGACGCTTACGATGCTCGACAGATTGACCGGGTCCTGAAGTTCAGATTCTGATGTTGTACTTTCCGCGAGCCGATCGTCTTGGATCTTTGACGGCCGACCGCGATTGATGGAGGAGAGTATGAAAAAGACATTCAAACTGTTCCGCTTCTTCCTGATCGCTGGCTGTGTTCTCAACACGCTTCCCGGGAATTCAGCCTATTGGACTGTCTACGCACAAACCAATGTCGGTCGTATTTCTGGGACGGTCTCCGACAGCTCCGGCGGGGTGATTCAAGGCGCAAAAGTAAAAGTCGCAAACGACGCGACCGGTCTATCACGGACGGCTACCACCGATGATAGTGGGTTCTACGTGGTCACCAACTTGTTGCCAGGCGCCTATAGCATTTCCGTCGAGCAACAGGGTTTCAAAAGAGCTCTGGTCACCGGCCACACGCTTGTCACCGACGGGCGACTAACGGTTGATATCTCGCTCGAACCCGGTACGGTATCTGAAAGCGTTTCGGTAACTGCGGTTAGCAGCGAGGCAATCAATACTACGTCCGGGGAAGTCGCGCGAGTCATCGATACCGAGCAGGTTCAGAATCTGGCACTTAACGGTCGAAATTATTTACAGCTGACAACACTGATTCCCGGTGCGCCCCTTCTTAATGACGATCAATTGGCGTTGATGACCGATCTGGGCGTGAATCAACCAATCAACGGAAACCGGGGTAACGCAAATCTCTTGACCGTTGATGGTGGCTTCAATCTGGACTCAGGGAGCAACAACAGCCAGATAAACAACGTCGGGATAGATTTTATTGAAGAGGTAAAGATACAGACTTCCAATTTCTCGGCCGAGTATGGACGCAACGCCGGAGCTTCAATCAACGTTGTGACCAGACGCGGCGGGAACAGATTTCACGGGAGCGCATTTGAGTTCTTGAGGAACGATAAGCTGGACGCCAATAACTTCTTCAACAACGCGAGGGGGAGTTTTACCGCCGATCCAACCGCAAAGGCGCCTGATGTGATCGTCCCGGCCGGTGACCCGCGCATTGGTAAGAAGGTGGTGGATCGACCGACTCTGCGGTACAACAACTATGGTTTCAGCTTTGGCGGCCCGATAATCAAGGACAAGTTCTTCTTTTTCGGCGGACTTGAATGGAAGTCCATACGTCGATTTACCGGCTCGACTCGGCGAACTATTCCGACTCGCGCGGAGCGGCTCGGGGATTTTTCTTTGAGGCTTGCAGGGGTGGATCGAATACCCGGCACGGCAGACGACGGGTTCTTGAGAGACCCGCAGAGAACTGGGAACTGCAACAGCAGCAGCCGGGCGGCTTGTTTCCCCGGGAACATAATTCCGGCCGGACGGATTATCACCGATGGAAAGGCCTTTGCTTCGGTCTACGAGCAGATGGAAAAGCTCGCCGTCGCCTACATCGATACGCCAACCGCCAACAATGCGCTATATCAGCAGCCCAATCCGTTTGACGTGCGACAAGACATCCTGCGGCTTGACTACACCATCAATGACAAGCACAGCGTTTATGGGCGCTATATCCACGACAACTACGATCTGGTGGCGCCATTCGGAACGTTCATCGATTCCGAGTTGCCGACGATCCCTACCAACCGACGGCGACCGAGCTTCAGTTACCAGGTTGGGCATGTATGGCTAATCAATCCCAGGTTCATTAACGAAGCGAAGGTCAATGCTTCGTGGAACGGCCAGCGCATTCCGCCGGTGGGTGATTTCTGGAAGCGCGAAACATACGGGTTCGCTTTTCAACAACTATTCTCGGGCGGCCGCTTTGATAACAGCATCCCGGATACAGCCATCTCGGGTTTCGCTGCCTGGGACGGAGCCTCCCGCTCCTTGCTTTCGCCTACTACGGACATAAGCTTGGGCGACAGCGTGACGTGGTCAATTCAAAAACACACGGTAAAGTTTGGCGCGGCATACATCCGTAACCGCAAAGACCAAAACGGACGGTCGAGATACTCGGGCCAGGTGAGCTTCAATAACAGCGGCAACCCGAATAGTACCGGGAACTCATTTGCTGATGCCTTGCTTGGCAACTTCCGAACGTACACCGAGTTTGAGGATGATCCCATCGGTTTCTTCCGGTTCTCACAGGTTGACGCATTTGTTACGGACGGCTGGAAACTCAGCCCCTCTCTATCAATTGAGATAGGAATGCGCTATCAGTACGGGCTCCCTATCTACACGCAAGCGAACAACATTGTGAACTTCGATCCGAGTCTATACGACCCCTCCCGGGCCGTCACAGTTAACCCGAATGGCACTATCGTTGCCGGCTCGGGCAATCGGTTCAACGGGCTGATTCGCGCCGGAGACGGCGTGCCCGAAAACGAACTTGCGCGTGTGCGAAATGGCAATAGCGCGGAAGTTCTGTCCGTCCCGGCGGGCGCTCCGCGTGGGCTTTATGATCCCGACCACGTCTTCATGCCGCGGCTCGGTTTCGCCTGGTCCCCAGGTAGCGATAACCGGACGGCAATTCGTGGCGGCTTTGGTATCTTCTTCGACCGACCCGAAGGCAACCTCATTTTCTCCCAGGTCAACATTCCGCCGTTTCTGTCCAGCGCGACGTTCGAAAACGGAAACATAGCGGATGTCGCCGCAGCAAGGGCATCCGCTTTGGCGCCGTTCGCTAGAATCGACGCGATAGATCCCAATCTGAAGCTGCCTTATTCGATGAACTGGAGCATCAGCGTGCAGCGCGAATTGCCGTTAGGCATCTTCGGAGAGGCCGCGTATGTATCCAATTCCGGAAGACATCTTCTGCGCCAACCGGACATCAACGCCGTTTCGTTTGATGCGTTGGTCGAGAATCAGAAACTCCCCACCGCCCAGAGGAAATCTGTCAACGCGCTGCGCCCGTACAAAGGTTTCTCGGAACTCAGGATGCGTTTGTCTGATGCCAACTCCAATTACCACGGACTCCAGCTCTATGCGGCAAAGCGAAAAGGACGACTGACAATGACGGCGAGTTACACCTGGTCAAAGTCATTGGCTGATGCAAGCGGTAACGGCGATGGCGTGGATGCCGGTGAAGACCCATTCGACAGAAGACTTAATTACGGCCCGACCACCTTTGACCGGCGGCACATCTTTGTCACTACCTATACCTACAGAATACCCTTCTTTCGTAACTGGCATTCCGTTGCTCGCGCGGCGTTGTCGGGATGGGAGCTGAGCGGCATCACCCGGTTCCAGACGGGCCCGCTCCTGACGGTTCGAGGAGCGACTTTGATAGGCACTCGTCGCGCGAAATATCTCGGCGGCGAAGTCAACCTTCCCTCCAGTCAGCGTACAACCGATCGGTGGTTTAATGAAGAAGCCTTCGAACCCGCTGCGGACGACCAGCGCGGCAATAGCGGCAGGGGCATCGTGCAGGGTGCGGGGCGCCGCCTCTGGGATCTCTCGATGCGCAAACGATTCGGCATCACCGAGTCGGTGAATATGCAGATCCAGGCGGACTTTTTCAACGCCTTCAATCAAACGAACTTTGGGAATCCGAGCACCGACATGCCCGCCTTTGTTACGACTGCCGGTGCGGACCCACGACAAAACATAAAGACCAGCGGATTCGGTTCGATTTCCAGCGCCGCACCTGGGCGCAACGTGCAACTCGGCCTGAAACTTACTTTCTGAAGAAAGCAAGCTCGACACTATGCGTAGAATAAACCCTCACAAGTTTCAGATCGCAACGCGAGGTACGTCGCGCGAGATAAACAAGCAGATCGCGCTTAACCTGATACACACTCACCAACCGATCTCGCGCGCCGACCTCGCGCGGCTGATGGGGCTGAGACGAGGAGCAGTCAGCCTTATCATCAACGAGTTGCTTAAGGACGCCGCCATCTTCGAAGGAATGACCGGGGAGGTGCGGCGAGGACGCAAACCGACCT
>DASRIZ010000660.1:0-33969 GCA_035649735.1 Blastocatellia bacterium
CGCACCGGAAACAAAGTGACCCCCAAATGAGGCGGAGGCTGATCTTGATCCGCAAGCCTCTCTGCCGCTTGAAGCGCGTCTGCAAAGATTCGTCGAGCGCGCGGTTCATCATAACTCCAGAGCATGTCGGCGATGTGCGCACGAATCATCACTCGCAGGTTTTCATCTGCGAATGTCTTTTGCGCCTCAATCACCCTTTCAAGAACCGAGGTTACTTTTTGCAGTATCGTGTTTTCTGGCCGGGTTCTTTCGACGGACGTTTGTTGAGTTACGTGCTTTGTTGCCGGAGGGCTCTGAGCGAACGTCGAAGGCTGAGTTGAGACCAGCAGGAGGATGCAGGCAGTCTTTTCGATAAAGCGCATTTGGTACCTCGCACTTGCTCACCGAACACCCCGATCCTCTATTCAAGGTTCGGGTTTATCATATAGTGCGAGAAATTACCATGCGGCGACATCAACTGAACGCCGGGACGATCTCTCGTCCGTAGGCTTCGACGGTCTCTTCCTCATCGCCGCTCATCAGATAAATGTTGAACTGTGTCACGCCGATTTCCTGAAGCTCTTTTAGTTTTCGAACTTGTTCCTCAGCGGGCCCTACGATGCAGAAGCGGTCTACTATTTCATCGGTCACAAACTCAGCGTTCGAACTGCCCACTTCGGCGTGATGGAGATAGTTGTATCCCTTGCGGTCTCGAATGTAAGAAGTTAACTCCTCTGGTAGTTCCTCGGGTTTGTAGCGCGAGACCAGATCGACGACGTGATTTGAAACCAACGCGGGAAACCAACGCACCTGATCCCGTGCCTTTGCCAGATCGTCGGACACCCAAACCGGAGCGGCGCTCATTACCCTGATCTTTGAAAAGTCGCGGCCGGCTTCTTCGGCTCCTTCGCGCACAAAACCCAGACACCACTTGATCAAAGCCGGATCGGCGAATTGAAGGATCACCCCATCGCCGATTCGTCCGGCGCAGCGCAGCGCTTTTGGTCCGTAGCCCGCTATCCAGGCCGGCGGCACACCCGAATCGGCCCACGGCATCTGAATGTCGCGTCCTTCGTATTCGATCTCCTTGCCCGCACACAGGTCGCGTATGACCTGTACAGTCTCTTCCAATCGCTCGAGGGTGGTAGGCTTTTTGCCCATGACTCGACGCGAACTGTCGCCGCGTCCGATGCCGAGGTCCATTCGCCCGCCAGAGATTCGATTGAGGGTTGCAAGCAAGCTCGCAGTCACCGTGGCGTCCCTTACCGCGGGATTTGTCACACAGGTGCCCATCCGCATATGGTTGGTATTGACCGCCATCAGAGTCATGAGCGGATACGCCTCTTGCCACAGAACGTGCGAATCGAATATCCAGCTATAACCGAACCCCGCGGCTTCGGCTTGTTTGGTCAACGAAATCATGCGCGCGTGGGGCATGTCAGGTTTGAACGTAATTCCAAATTCGAGCATTCATTCTCCTGGGTGACGGTTCAGGGTTCAGAGTTCAGAGTTCAGAGTTCAGAGTTCAGAGTTCAGGGTTCAGAGTTCAGAGTTCAGAGTTCCGGGTTCCGGGTTCCGGGTTCAGAGTTCGATATTTCGACAATCTAACTAGGAACTCCGAACCCTGAACTCCGAACCCTGAACTGCGAACCCTGAACCCTGAACTCCGAACCCTGAACTCCGAACCCTGAACTCTGAACCCTGAACCCTGAACCCCTAACGCAACCTTCTATTCCTTTACAAGCGGATCATATGTTTCGGGGCGGCGATCGCGGAAGAATTGCCATACGTTGCGGACTTCGCGAATCTGATCGAGATCGAGATCCGCGACCAGCAGTTCATCCGAATCGCGAGACGCCTGCGCGATGATCTTGCCGCGCGGATTGCAGAAGTAGCTCTTGCCGTAGAACTCGCCGATATCCCAGGGCTGTTCGTGCCCCACGCGATTGATCGCGCCGACGAAATAGCCGTTGGCGACCGCGTGAGCTGGTTGCTCGAGCTCCCACAGATACTCCGACAACCCGGCTACGGTAGCCGACGGGTTGAAAACTATTTCAGCCCCGTTGAGCCCCAGCGCTCGGGCGCCTTCCGGAAAGTGGCGATCATAACAGATGTACACGCCAATGCGGGCGAACGCAGTCTCGAATGTTGGGTATCCGAGATTACCGGGTTTGAAATAATACTTCTCCCAGAAGCCTGGCTTGGTGTGCGGAATGTGGTTCTTGCGATATTTGCCCAGGTACTTGCCGTCGGCATCGATCACCGCTGCGGTGTTGTAATAGACGCCGGTTATTTCCTCTTCATAGATCGGCACGATCACCACCATTCCATGCTTCCGCGCTACCTCCTGCATGAGCTTAACGGTTGGTCCATCGGGGATCTTCTCGACGGCTTCATACCATCGCGGCTCCTGTTCAGCGCAGAAATAAGGCGTGGTGAAAACCTCTTGCATGCAGATGATCTGGACGCCCTGAGTCGCCGCTTGTTCAATAAACGCCAGATTCTTGAGGATGTTTTCGTGCTTGATCTTCTCGATTGGTTCCTCGATCGAGCATGCGTTGGAGGCTTGGATTAATCCACATTTGACGATTCTTGACATAAAAACTCCGTGGGTCCGTAGTCCGCAGTCCGTGGTCCGTGGTCCGTGGTCCGTAGTCCGTGGTCCGTGGTCCGTAGTCAGTTATTAGTGGTCGGTAGTGAATAACTAGCAGGAAGCTACGGACTACGGACTACGGACTACGGACCACGGAGCACGGACTAAAACTTCACTTCCATATCGGTCCAGGTTGTCTGCGGTAACCCCCCTTCCAGTTCCGGATCATATCGGTATTGCAGCGCGGTTTCGACCGCTCGACGGTCCAGACCATATCCCAGCCGTCGACTGACGTATACGCGAACCGCTTTGCCGTCCGCCCCCACGAGAACCCTGAGCTTGACCGATCCGCCGACTTTCGCTCGCAACGCGGCGTCGGTTGAGGCGGGCCGCACCGACTTATGAATCCCCAGCGGGCGTGAAGGCGGAGGAGAATAACGATTCTCCCTGACAACGCCGGTGGCCCGCCGCGGTCTATTCGACCCTGGTTCCTTTGACCTCGCATAAGACTCGGTCCTCAGGCTCTCAAGCGAGAATTGGACGGCTTGTCGAAAAGCCTGACGCTGCGAATCGTCTATTCGAAGCAAATCCAATGTCACCAGCGATCCATGCAGCGGTTCTTCGGCATCCGGCTCGCCAATCTGCCCGAGCGCCCAGACTGCATCGTAACGAACATCAAACGAGGGGTCGTCCAGCGCCCCGATGAGTTCGTCAACGGCCGCCTCGTCGCGCATCAACCCCAACGCGAAGATCGCTGACGCACGGACTTCTGGATCGGCGTCACCGATTGCAAAGGAGAGAGCATCCGTGGCTTTGCGATTGCCGATCATCCCTAGTGCAAACGCAGTCGACGCGCGTACTGAATCTTCGGGATCGGCGAGAAGGGGAATCAACAACCCCGTCGCTGCCGGGTCCGAAATCTGCCCAAGCGCAAACGAGGCAGCCTCGCGCACTGACGGTTCCTTGTCGGACAACGCCTCCACCAGCGCTCGCAGCGCTCCACGCGCGCGTATCGCCCCAAGTTGCGTGGCTGCTTCGCGGCGCTCGCTCCGGTCTTTGCTCCTCAAATCAGAAAGCAGGCGAGCGGGCGCCTCTTGAGGTTTTTCCTGTCCCCGGACCGCGGTGCCGATCGTCGTCGACAAAGCAAGAGCGAAGACCGCGAGACTCAGCCGCATCACGATTCGGCGAGCTTTAAATCCCGCTTGATATGAGCGTGGCCCTGGGATGCGCAAGGATAACTGCGTTTGGTGAATCATAACGAACCAACCTTAGAATGTGTTTTGGGGCGATCCATATCCTATCAGAAGAAACCGGGAGTCGTAACGGTATTGTTTTCTAAGTTCGGTTCCCCGCAAGAAACCGCCACGGGTTACGATCGCCGGGCTTCACCCCATTTGATCATCGCTGTCGTACATCGCGCGAGCGATCTTCCACGAACCATCGGAGTCCTTCTTGAGGACCCGGATAACTTTACCGGTCGTTCGGATGGGCTCGCCCCCGTCAAGGGGCTTCACTGTTCCCGAGTAGGTGCCCCACTCAAACGCCCAGTCGTCGACAATCTTTACCTCGTTGAACGACATGATGTAGTCGGTAATCTGGACCCCGCTACTCTCCTCGCGGAGTCTCATCATCGCGGCGCGATTTGCGTCTTTACCGATCATCGGTGGCTCGCCCTGGGTCAGCGTTACGATGTCATCCGCCCAAAGCGAAGCGAGCGTGTCCACGTCCCATTTTTTGGACGCTTCCATATCCCGTTGATGAAGTGCGTTGATTGCGTCCATATCGGCGGAGTTGCCGTCTTTTTTGGAACCGCAAGCGGAAACCGTAAGGGAAACAAAAACGAGCGACAACGGAAGCAGCGAGTGCTTGAGAAGACTGCGAGCGACCGTGGTCATACTCTCCTCCTCGGCGCGTGACGAGGGTGAAGCTCACGAGCCATTTGAAAGATCACCGCACAAGCGTTCGCGTGTATCGTATCAAACAACCTCGATTCGCAGCTAGAACACACTGCCAGGGGTCGTTTAGTTTTCCGTCCTGCTCGCACGCTTCCGAGGTCGACAGCTTATTTTGGAGTGCGCCGCCCTCTTACGCATTCAGCGACATTCGCATGCGTGGCGGCGCTTTCGTAGGGTGGCGTAATGAAGATCGTAGCAACTCGCGAAGGATAAAGCTCCGCGCTAGAAGGCGACTTGAAACTGGCGGTTCGCCGCGAACCGCTATGGAGTTTTCCAGGGCCAATACCACACTACGAAAGCGCCGCCACGCATGCGAATGTCGCTGAATGCGTAAGACGGCGGCGCACTCCAAATGAGCTCTCGAATTCGCCTTTGGCCAGATGCTTTTAAGCTCAAACCCCATCGGCTTCCGCTACAGGTTCCAACTGCTCCTCGGTGTAAACCACCGGAATAGTCTTCATGAGAATCAAGTACGAGGCGCCGGACACAAAAAGCCCAATGAACCACCCGTAGTCATAGAGCGGTCTCAGCGCCGGGATCACCAACCCGCCCCACGCAAGCGCGCAACCAAGCAGAGTCGCGGCGACCGCTCTCCAGTTCCACCCTCGCGCGTACGAGTACACACCGCGCGTCTTGTAAAGATCAGGCAGCTCCAGCTGCTTGCGACGTAACAGCCAGTAATCCGCGATCAGCACACCCGCTATTGATCCCAACCCGCCCGAATACCCGCCCAGCCATTGAAAGACGTAACCGGATGGATCAGCCAGCAGCCTCCACGGCTGCATTATGATTCCTAGTATTCCGGTTATCAGACCGCCCAGCCGGAAAGTGATCACTCGAGGAAAAGCGTTTGCGAAATCGTTTGCGGGAGAAACAACGTTGGCAGCGATATTGACGGAAAGCGTTGCTACCACCACCGTGAACATCGAGATCGCGACGACGACCGGTTGAGTGAACTGGGCGACCAGTTGTACCGGATCCCAGATTGTCCTGCCGAAAATGATCGCTGATGCCGAGGTGATGATCACTCCCATCGCCGCAAACACAACCATCGTTGCAGGAAGGGCAACCGTCTGGCCGATTGTTTGATCGCGCTGGCTTCGACTAAAGCGAGTAAAGTCGGGCATGTTCAAAGAAAGCGTGGACCAATAACCGATCATCCCGGTGAGGGAAGGGATAAACACTTTCCAGAAAGCGCCAAAGCTCCCGAACTTGTCTTCGCCGTGCATGATCGCGCCGAGCCCCTTGGCCTTCCACAACACCCACACCATCAGCGCCGTGGCCATTATCAGCACAAACGGCGCGGCCCAGTTTTCGACCTTACGCAGCAAGTCCATGCCGCGATAGATGATGTAGATATTCAACAGCCAAAAAAGCAGGAACGAAATGTATTCGGTCGGCGAGTGCCCTGCCACGAATCCGGGGCTTTGAATCTTGTCGCCCAGAAGGGTCTGCCATCCCGGCCAGATGACGCGAATCAAAGTGTGTACGGCCTCGCCTCCAATCCACGCCTGAATGCCAAACCACCCGCAGGCGACCAGGGCGCGCATTATAGCCGGCAAGTTGGAACCCACCGTGCCGTAGCTTGCGCGCGCAAAGACCGGGAAAGGTATTCCGTACTTGGTGCCGGGATGCGAGTTGAGCAGGATCGGCGCGAGCACGATTGTGTTTCCCAATAAGATCGTCATCAGCGCCTGCCACCAGTTCATGCCGAGATCGATCAGGCTCGACGCAAGCATGTAGGTTGGGATGCAATGCGCCATGCTGATCCACAACGCGGCATAGTTGTAGGTGGTCCAATTACGTTTGAGTATGGGAACAGGCGCGAGGTCCTTGTTCCATAACGGGCTGTCGGAAACGTCTTCGTCGAGCTCGACAAAATCGGGTTTGAACAAGGTATGACCCTTTGCGGCCATGCTTTCCTCCGTTGAATGGGATGGCGCATTCTAGCAGCATCATCGCCGCTATTCATTATTTTTTGTCGGGGAGCTGCTTGAGATAAGGCGTGACTTTGGCGTCCAGCGGCGCGAGGAGTTCCGTCCATGAAGTCGTCTTCAATGAGGGCTGTTCTTCGAACTGTCGTCTTTCGCGCGGCGCCAGTGAGGGGAGGTTGCTACATCACTGGCGTCACTGCCAACCGATCGATTTCAACCAGCGTGTGGTTTTGCAAGGTGGCTTCAATCTCCGGCAGATTGCGCTCTAACAAGGCATGCGAGAATGTCCTCCCGTCCCAGGTCGGGAAACTCCGCCAACAAATCTTCAACCGAATCGCCGCCGGCGAGATACTCAAGAATCGTTTCCACTGGATAACGGAGGCCGCGCACGCAGGGCTTCCCGTGGCAAATCTCGGGGTCAACCGTGATGCGTGAAAGCAAGTTCTCGTTCGACATAATTGCATCTTAGACATTCAATTGACGGATGCCAAGCTGGCGGTCGTTCCAGATGCGCGTCAATAGACGCGCCCGGGCTTCGCAATCGATTCGCCTCGCAGCCGAAAAGGAGTTTCATCTTTTCCAGAACCGCCATCGCCCCGAGTCTGAGGGCGTCGAGCTGCGCTGCTCGCTCCGGTTCAACATCGCCCTGACTTGCGGCGGAGCTTGCTCGAGTATTGCATTGAGAAGAGCTTGAAACTGAAACACATTGCTTCGATCAACATTGTTTTCCCGCGCGATCTCGTTGATCTGGTTTTCGTCGAGTCCGGCCGCCGAGAGGACCCTCAGAATCGTCGAGACCTCCTGTGTGGCCTCGGTCCGGCGCTGCTCCAGTTCCTCAATTTGACCGAGCAACTGACCTTTGAATTCGAGGATGTTTTCGGGCTGGTCTGGGAGCGTCTCGACAAGGCTGCGCGCCTCCTCGACTTTTCCTTCCTGGACAAATTCCTGGGCGGACTTTACCAGCTCTTCAATCTCGTGCCGAGCGCGTTCAGTAACTGTGTGTGCGGCAAGTGCGTGAAGAAAACCACGTAACAGCCACGGGTTCGTCGTGTCTATTTCAGCGGCCGACGCCATTTCGAGGACCTGGTCCCTTGTGATTCCTGCTTCCGCCAAACCATCAAGGATCGTCTCGATTTCCGCCTCGACCTCTCCCCTGCCTCCTTCGATCTGCCGCAACTGCTCGAGCAGGTGATGTTTGGCTTCCAATACGTTTTCAGGGTCCTCGCCAAGCGCTTCAATCACCTCGCGCGCCGAGTTGATGTCGCCCTTTTCGATTAGTTCTTTCGCGCGGCCCACGGCGCGCTCAAATTCGGCCTTGGCTTCCACCTGAGGAATAATGTCAAGCATCGAGCGCCGCGCGCCAAGCACGCCATTGGGCGACTGCGGCAGCGCCGTGGCAAGCGCCTTTGCTCGGATGATATTGCCCTCCTCGACCAGGCGTCTGAATACCTCGATCAGCGCTTTTAGGCATTCGGGTAGTTCGCTCTCACGATCCGAAGCGCGCTGACGAAGCCACCCGTCGGTGATCTCCCGGCTGATCGCCTCGAGCCTCGCAATTCCCTGTTTGATCGGCTCTGGCAGCAGCGAGCGCTGTTCGGCGAGCGTGATTCGCAGCAGCCAGTCATCCTTCACCAAAGCAAGCGCCGGTGATTCACGTAGAGCGGACAGCGTCTCGCTCGCTCCTGCGTAGTCGCCCTGATCGATCCGCGACTTCACACCCCCAAGCGACTCCGCGAGCGCGAAGTAGTCGTCGAACCTGATCGGATCATCGCCATGACTGTCAGAGGGTTGATCGCCGTCGCTAAGGCCGTCGATCGCATCGATCTGTTCGATTTCCCAGAGATGGACCTCGCCGGTTAAGTCGATTAGACACAGGCTGTGATCGCCGGGAGTGAATCCTGCTGCGATCGGCTGCAGATCCTCGAAGGTCCGCAGCACAGTTCGACCGTCCCGCATGTCCCAAACAACCAGCGAGCCGTCCAGCGACGCCGAGCACGCTAGCAACCCGCTGTGTGAACGACAAACCGCCACGACCGGCGCCCCATGGGCAACTCCGGCGACGATCCGCCATTCTTCATCAAATCGCCAGCAGGACGCATCGCCGTCTTCCGTCCCCGCTATGACTTCGCCGCCCGCGCCTAAACAGATCGATCTGACCGGGGACGACAGCCTCGGCGAGCAAGAAGGTTCGCGATCTCCAATCCGCCATACCCGAAAGTCGCCCTGGGCAAAGTGAGGCGATCCGACTTTGTTAGCGTACCGCGCGGCGACTTCGTCCTCGCGTTCGCGATCGATCTCGAATCCATTGCACCAGATCGAAGGCGTGTTTGGATCCAGCAAGCCCGAGTCGGACGCGATGGAAGGAACAACAAACGGTTCGCCACTGCCGAACCCGAGCAGAGGGTAGACCATGATCCCCTGCTTTGATCCCAGCAGCACTTGGCAACCGTCGCGTGCTGGCTGCAGCCGAATACGCTCAAAGTAGCTGGGCATAATCAGCGTTTCGGCTTCGGCCAGCGCGTCGGCGCCGGACGGCACATCGAAGAGCTGAGTTACTCGCGCTCGAGAAACGTCGATTATCTGAATCACGGAACCGGTGGTGATCGCGTCAGTTGTGGATGCGCAGCTAAGAACCATCCCGAGGCGGCCGACGACGTCGAAGTCCTGGGGATTGAGGGATTCCGAGAGCTCGACGCTCGTTCTGCGGCCGGGATCGTCAAGGCCCGCTATCTCGAGCCTGTCCGGATAGAGCATCATCGCCCTCGCGCCATCGACTCGTCCGGCGATCAGTTCACGGACCGCCGCGGTATGAAACAACTGACTGCGATCGCCGCAACTGTAGGCGAAGACCCGGCCCAGCATGTCTCCAACGGCTAGGCGATCGCCCGTTGCTGAAAAGGCCGCCGCTGTGACTGGGGCATCGGACTTGTGAATACGCTGAGGTGAAAAGGCGCCGTCGAGAGAAATAATCCAGGCTTCGCCCGTCCCCGTTCCAACTGCTAACAACCGCCTCGCGGGATGACTCGCAAGACAGATTGGGTGGTCGATCACCGATTTGCGCAGGATGCCGGATCTTCCAAGCGTTTTCTTCGAAACATGAAACCGCTCATCGCGTTGGTGGAGAGTTATTTCAAATACGTCTTCTTTGTTCGCTATGCAAAACGTGTCAGAATCTACTACTACCGAGGCGGCGGGACGTTCAACGGCCGCCGACGCGGTAATCGATCCATCGGATGCTACGCGACGCAGGCTGCCGTCCTTTATGAGAGCAATCAGCGCCTCTTGAGATCCGGGATTCGACCGCGAGGCATTCCAGGCGAGGACCACGGGACGGTCTGACAGGAACACTGGTATTTTTCGGCATTCATCCGTGGCCAGGTTCGCGATCCACAAAGAGCCTCCCGCGTCCGCCCCAATAGGCGTGCCTGCTCCGGCTATCAACCGCTGATCATCAACCCAGCGAACGGTATACACCCATTCATAAGGTCTGAACTCGCGGTTGAATTTGCCGTCGCTTTCCCATACCCACACACCGGAGATGAACGGGTTTGGTTGCGGAGCGCCGAAGCCTCCGGCGAGCAGCTTGCCGTTTGGCGAAACCGTCAGAGATCGAGCGGCGGAGGGAGGTGCGTCGCATCGAGACTGCAACTCTCCCGCATCGATGTCCCAGACCCACACTTCACGATTGTCGGTTGATACTGCGAGATGCCGTTCATCGCCCCAGAAAGCGAGCGAGATCACTTCGCCGCTATGGCGAGGCCGAACAGCGCCAGCTGTCTTGCGCAGCCACGGCCGGTGGGGAAGCTTGCCTTGTGCGAGATGCGCCTCGGCAGCGGCTTTGACGTGAGGCCTTGAGGATTCGTTGAAGGCTTGTTGGTGGATGAGCTGGGGGAACTGCCGGAGAAAGTGCGATTGATGCGAGATGAATCGCGAGAAGTCTTCGAGGGTTGTTTTCGAAGCGCTTGTCATGGGTTCTCAGAGACCCGAAAAGTCACCCGGCGCCGAAGAGAGAGCTGAGGAAGACAGGGCGCGACTTCCACCTTTGAACGATTGGTTCGGGCATTGGTTGACCTAGAGGAACCACTCAGAATCGGAAAGCAATCGAAGCCATTCACGATGCTCGTGTTCCAGAAAGTGTTCGCTCTGCGCGATGTGGCGAAGCATGGCTCCGAGGTCGTTGGAATCTTCGTGGAGATGAGCCGAGGCTCTTACCAGCGCCCGGTGTTTGGCGGCAAACAGACTTGCGCTTCGCGGCAGTTCGAAGGCGGCAAACCTTGCGCGCACGCCTATTCCCAACACAGGAATCACCGCCGCCAGCGCGACGCACCAGATCGAAATGTTGTACCAGAACTCTGCGCCGTGCGCGTCTCCGGCGAGCTTGAGACGGCTCTCCAGGAACTCCGCGCCAAAATGAGCGATCACGCAGAAAACGCTTGCGAGAAAGAGTGGCAGGCTCAGATGAAGCCAGCGCCCGGTTTGCCGGCGATAACTGTCGTGACGGGATTTGAAGTAGTTCGCCTGAAAATCAAGACGCTTGACTCGGTAGTAGATCGTCAACGCCCTGGCAGAGTTGGGATCGAGCGTGGAACTGGTGAAGCGCGGGTCGTATGGTTCAACTTCTCCTTCCTCGGACCACTGCGCAACCCGCTCAAATTCGTCAGACCCTTCGAGCTCGTCAAACTGTTCTTCGACCCACTTCTGCCAATCAGTGGGATTGAAGCGCCAAATTTCGCCAAGTGCGCGAAACTTGAGCATGCGCAGCCGTTCGGCGAGATGCCGGTGCCCGAGCCATTTCCGATTGAATTTCGCGGTGAGGCCAACGAACACCGCGACAAACGCGGCGATTACTGCTGCTGCTTCAAGAACCAGCGCGACGCCGGTCAACTGGTGCCAGGTGAGCTTGATCGACAACTGAACGACTGCGAGCACGATGGCTGCCGTTCCGGTTACGATCGCGGTTTGCGCAAGAAAGCGGTGCTGGGACTGGCTGCGTAACGCCTTTTGATCGGCCTCGCGCCACGGCGTTGTGACTTTCTCGTCAAGCCACTGTAACGCCGCGTATAACTCCGGGAATGGTTCGAGTACCTCTGTTTCAGGCCCGTCGTACATGTCGAAGGTGGGGTTGCGATCATCCAGTATCATTTGGGAAACCAGATGTTTCTCCAACTGGCCGAGCCGGTCTTGAGCGTCAATCTGGGTTGCCATTGGGCTCCTGTTCGAAACTGAAGCTCAATCAGGTCTCTCAGTCTGCGTCGTTTTCTGGTTATCCATTGAACGCGCCGCGCCTGAGAAACTGCCCGTCGCCCGGCTTGCCGACGTACTTGCCGTCGTCAATCACAACTCGCCCGCGCGACAACACAGTCTTAGTCACACCCTTTACCTTCATTCCTTCATAAGCGCTGTAGTCAACGTTCATATGATGAGCGGCTGCCGTGATGGTCATCTCTTCATTTGGATCGAAAATCACAATATCGGCGTCGGATCCGACCGCTATGGTCCCTTTGCGCGGGAACAGCCCGAACAGTTTCGCGGCCGATGTCGAAGTCAACTCGACGAAACGATTCAATCCGATCTTTCCGCCGGCCACGCCGCCGTTGTAGATCAGGCTCATGCGATGCTCCACCCCCGGACCTCCGTTTGGAATCTTGGTAAAGTCGTCGCGGCCAAGTTCCTTCTCTTTCATGCAAAACGGGCAGTGATCGGTCGAGATGACTTGCAAATCGTTACCCCGTAGCCCCTGCCACAACTTGTCCTGGTTCCACTTTTCGCGCAGCGGCGGAGTCATTACCCACTTCGCTCCCTCGAATCCCTCGCGCTCGTACAGTGAGTAGTCGAGAAACAAATATTGCGGACAGGTCTCGGCGTATGCCGGAAGACCGTTGTCGCGAGCTTCGCGAACCTCTTCAAGCGCGTCCGAACAGCTCAGGTGAACGATGTACACCGGAGCTTCCGCCATTTCCGCGATAGCAATCGCGCGGTGCACACCCTCAGCTTCGGCCTTGGTGGGACGAGTCAGCGCGTGGTATTTCGGCGCGGTTTTGCCCTCGGCCAGCGCGTGTTTGATGATCTCGTTGATCACGATTCCGTTTTCGGCGTGCATACAGATCAAACCACCCCAGTTGCCCGCGTTTTTCATCGCTCGAAAGATCGTCGCGTCATCCACCAGAAACACTCCCGGATAAGCCATAAACAGTTTGAAGCTCATCACTCCTTCATTGATGAGCTGGCGCATCTCGGGCACTCGTTCGTCCGGCAAGTCTGTGGTGATCAGATGGAAGCCGTAGTCGATGGCCGTCTTTCCTTCGGCCTTCTTGTGCCAGTTGTCGACGGCCTGAATAAGCGATTCGCCGTGATACTGAACGGCAAAATCGATGATCGTCGTTGTGCCACCGTGCGCTGCGGCGAGCGTGCCGGTGCGGAAATCATCGGAAGCAAAGGTGCCTCCGAACGGCAATTCCATGTGCGTATGCGGATCGATGCCGCCGGGAATCACAAGTTTTCCCGAAGCGTCGATCACCGTATCCGCTTCCATATCGAGACTGCGCCCAATTACTGCGACTTTCTCGTCTTCGACCAGGACATCGGCCGAATAGTTGTCGACCGCGGTTACCACATTCCCGTTTTTGATCAGTGTCTTCATTGTCCAGCCTTTATTGCGCAAAAAGCGCGTGAGTGAGCCTGTTGATTTACTTCGGTGCCTTTCGAAGGCACATTAAACAACCGCGAAACTTGCGCGTCAACATCGGCCCGGCCCGGCGGCGGGGGGCGCGCGGAAACAAAAGTCCAAAAGGGCTTTCACCATTGGCGGCTGTTGGGTAGAATGCTCCCGGCAAAACCGACCGATCGGTCGGTTTATCGCGGCGGACTATTCAATCAAATTGTGCAGCGCTACCGAGATGGGAGGTTTGTCTCGGCAACTTGGACATCGATTTTGCCGCCACGTAGTAACGAAATTATTCGTTCTTTAGGCGACGCTCTGACTGAGAAAGACGGAACGAATAAATTAGTTACTACGTGTCAGAACCGAAGTTGCGTACCGTTTGAGGAGGTTCGGGATGGCTCCTAAAAAGAGAGATGTCAGCGTGAATGTTCGAGCAGACCGCCGTGCATTCTTATCGTCGACCGCTCGGCTAGCGGGCCTTGCGGCGGCGGGAGCGGTGCTCCCGGGTGCGTGGACGCGCGGCTTCACAAACAAAACAAACGGCACAAGCGCAACGGTGACGACAAACGCAGGAAAGGTCCGAGGTCGTATTGTCGATGGAGTCAGCGCATTCAAAGGAATCCCTTACGGCGCGCCGACCGGGGGTGCCAATCGGTTTATGCCGCCAAAACCGGCGGAGCCCTGGACCGGTGTACGCGAGGCCTTTGAGTTCGGGCACTATGCCCCGCAGTCCAATCGCCCGCGCGGTGAAAAACAGCGGCAGTTCTTCAGAATACTCGGAGCCGCAAAACCAAACGATTCAAGCGAGGATTGTCTCTATCTCAACGTCTGGACGCCCGGAGTAAATGACGGGCGAAAACGACCGGTAATGGTTTGGTTCCACGGCGGCGGCTACGATCAGGGAACCGGCGGTTCGATCGGCTACGACGGCGCCGGACTTGCGGCCAAACAGGATGTGGTAGTCGTTAGCGTGAATCACCGGCTTAACGTGCTTGGTTATTTGTTCCTGGGAGAAGCCGGCGGGTCAGAGTTCGAAGCCTCGGCAAATGTGGGCCAGCTTGATCTGGTAGCCTCGCTTCAGTGGGTTCGCGATAACATCAGCGCATTTGGCGGCGATCCAAACCGGGTATTGATCTTCGGCCAGTCGGGCGGCGGCGGCAAGGTTTCGACGCTGCTTGCAATGCCAGGCGCGAAAGGACTGTTCCATCGCGCCGTGATTCAGAGCGGCGCATCTCTGCGAGGCGGGCCGCGCGATGCCGCGACAAAGACCGCGGAAACTTTGATGAAAGAGCTTGGATTGAGCAAGGGTCAGGGGCGCGAGCTGCAGAACGTACCACTCAGCAGATTGATGGAAGCTGGAAACAAAGCGCGGTTTGGGCCAGTGGTCGACGGAAGGGTCCTACCGGCGCATCCTTTCGAACCCGTAGCAACACCGTTATCGGCAGACGTTCCGGTGATTGTCGGTTACACGCGAACGGAACGCACGGTGTATGAAATTGATTCCGCGGACTATGGCAAGTTGGATGAAACCGGGCTGCTGGCAAACGTCAAGCGCGCCCTCGGTGATGAAGCTGAAAACGTGATTGCCGCGTATCGCAAGCGGTATCCAAAAGCCACGCCGTATGAGCTCTCGACAAACATCACCGGTGACGCGGGTGCGATGAATTCGATTCGACTTGCCGAGCGCCGCGCGGCCCTGGGTAAAGCGCCTACATATCTTTATGTGTTTGCATGGGAAACGCCGGTGATGGGATTGCGCGCGCCCCACACCCTCGAAATTCCATTTGTGTTTAATCACATCGACATTTGCGAAAGCATGGTCGGACCGGTGAATGCCGGTATGCTAAAACTCGAAGCGGCTAGTGCCGGTGCGTGGGCACAGCTTGCTCGTTCCGGGACTCCGAATCATAAGGGATTGCCGAACTGGCCCGCTTACACCACGGACAAGAGAGCTGTCATGATCTTTGACACGCCTTGTCGGGTTGAGAACGATCCGACCGGTCAAGTCAGACAGATAATGGAAAAGCGCGGCGTTACCGGTGGAGGAGTCTTACCTGCTGCCGCCAATCAGTAGTTTCCCCGTATGCCTAACATCACTGGAGGAAAGGATATGAAATCGTCACGAAGTCTTATCAAGCTGATGGGCGTGGTGGCCGTGGTTATGATCTCCGGGATCGCGAGCGCCCAGGAACAATTCGTTCGCTTCGCAAGTTCGACCTGCACCGGGACGCCGTACCTGCACTGTCCCGACAGCGAGTGCCCGTCCGCTATGGTGATAAATCCTGGTCCCGTGGTCGAGATGAAGACTCGCCGCACCTACTTTCTGGATTACCCGTGCGATTTGAAGAAGGGCGAAAAAGTCACATTCATTCTCAGTCTGCACGGCGCTGGATCGTACGCAAACTGGCAGCGCCATTACTTTCCGATCATGGATTACAAGGACAAGTATCGGCTGGTTATCGCCACGCCAAGCTCTCCGACGCGAACCTGGTCTGCGGCTGACGACGAGTATTTGCAAAACATCGTGACCTCAATTATCGACCAGCTTGGCAAGGAGAACATCAACGCGTTCTGGCTGGTTGGGCATTCGCAAGGCGGTATGACATCCAACAGGATCGTGCGAACGGATTTCTTCAAGGATAAGGTTGACGGCTGGCTCAGCCTGTCAGGTGGACGACTCGGAGGGAACCCAGGTCGCTCAGCCACGTTCGCACCCACTGGCGGCCCCGGCGCCGCGCCTGCTGCTCGCCCGGCTGCGACCGGTGCTGCTCCGGCTGGCGCGCCCGGTGGTGGTGCGCCTGGCGCCAACCCGGCGATGGCCTCCGCGATGGCGGCTTTGCGCGAGCCTCCAACCAACGATTTCTCTCACATCTACACAACCGGGCAGCGGGAGATTGACGACAAGGGAGTTCCCGAGATGTCGGAGTGGGCAAAGAAGTATTCTTGCGGACCGCAGCGAAAGGGGCCGGAGATTGTCGATACCAAGGCCGGCTATGTCTATGACGGCACCCGTTTGAATCAATTGCGTCCCGGTTGGGGACTGCTCCCTGGGCCCGGCAAGGCGCAGGTCTACACGTATCCGGATTGTAAGGATGGCAGGATCGTGGCAGACGTCGTTCGTTTAGAAAAAGGACACACCGAAGGCCTCGAGCCAAAAGTCACCGAAGAGCTGATCAAGCTGATGCTTTCAGCAAAAGGCGGCAAGCTTCAACAGTCGAAGTAACGCTTTGAGCAGCGGTCCACAGGAGGTAGTATGTCGCGAAATTCGCTAAGAGTACTGACAATGGCCTGCGTAACCGTGCTCGCGGCGGCCGGTTACGCTCGTGCGCAGCAACCAATCCGGTTCTCGGGTTCTACGTGCTCAACGCCTCCTGTGCTGCATTGTCCCGACAAGGATTGCGCGAATGATACGGTGATAAACGGTGGGCCCGTCGTGGAGCCAAAGACCGGCCGCAACTACTTCCTTGATTACCCGTGCGATTTGAAAAAGGGTGAGAAAGTCACATTTATCCTCAGCCTGCATGGCGGCGGTTCTTATGGGAATTGGCAGCGCCATTACTTCCCGCTTCTGGACTACGTGGACAAATACCGACTGGTAGTCGCAACGCCGTTCTCGCCCCGGCGTGCCTGGTCAACTTCGGACGATGAGTATCTCCAAAACATAATCACTACCGTTGTTGAACAGCTGGGCAAGCAGAACATCAAGGCGTTCTGGCTCGCGGGTCATTCACAGGGTGGGCAGACATCCAACAGGCTTCTGCTGACACAGTATTATAGTGACAGAGTGGATGGCTGGGTCAGCCTTTCGGGTGGACGGCTTGGTTCAAAGCGAAGTGAAGTGCGCGCGCAGATCCCTCGCGGTTCTGGAGGAGGCGCGCCGCCCGGCGCGACCGCGCCGCCGGCGACAACGGCGACATCGGGAACCGCCGCGTCGACGCCGCAATTGGTAGCCGACGCCTCAGTGCTACCCGAAGGCGAGTTCTCGCATATCTACACATCGGGTCAGCACGAATTACCGGAGACAGGCTTACCTGGAAACTCGAGGTGGGCTGAGAAGTTGGGTTGCGGCGCCCGGCGCAAGCCCCACGAAATAGTAGATTCCAAGGCCGGCTATATCTATGACAGGCGCGAACAGCCAAATCCAAACCCGGTGTGGGGATTCAAGGCGCGGCCGGGTAAGGCCGCGGTGTTCATTTATCCCGAGTGCAAGGACGGCCGCGTAGTTGCCGATGTCATTCGCATCGACAAAGGACACACCGAAGGGCTCGAACCGAAAGTCACCGAAGAGATCATCAAATTGATGCTTTCGGCCAAAGGCGGCAAGATACGACAGTCGCGGTACTAGTTTCTGGTTTCTAGTTTCTGGTTTCTAGTTTGTGGTTTCTAGTTTCTGGTTTCTAGTTTGTGGTTTGTAGTTTCTGGTTTGTAGTTCTTGTTTGTAGTTTCTGATTATTGATTCTAGTTGGTGGTCCAGAAACCAGAAACCAGAAACCAGAAACTACAAACCAGAAACCAGGAACTAGAAACCAGAAACCAGAAACTAGAAACCATAAACCCGAGGCACACTCTTTTCGAGGAGGCAGGACAGATGATATTCCGCTCATTGCTTTGGCTCACAATCATCGTGACGTGTGTTAGTGGTCAGACCGCAACGCCGCCCGCGGATGTGGATATAGTTCCCGACGTGGTCTATGGCCACAAAGACGGCCTCGCGTTAACCTTCGACGTCGTTAAACCAAAGTCGAAAGCGAACGGAGCCGCAGTCATTTTCATGGTCAGCGGAGGATGGGTATCTTCTTACAACCCGCCACAGCAGACCGCGGTGCGCTTCAAGGCTCTTCTGGACAAAGGCTTCACCGTCATTCCCGTTCGACACGGCAGCAGTCCAAAGTATTTCATACCTGAGATCGTCTCAGATGTTCGGCGTGCGGTCCGCTTCATTCGTCACAACGCCAAACAGTGGGGCGTTGACCCAAATCGATTGGGCGTATTTGGAGCCAGCGCAGGCGGACACCTGTCTCTTGTATTAGGAACCGCTTCGGACGCAGGGGACGCCAGCGCCAAAGAAGATTTCATGAAGGAGAGCGATAGAGTTGCTTCGGTCGTGGCGTACTTTCCGCCCGTCGATTTGCGGACGATCACCCGCGGCGAGAATCCTCCTCCGCCCGCGAATGGGAGACCCGATCGTTTCCCGGCCCTCAACTTCGATAAGGCAAAGGCGCCGGACTACTCGCCGATTGTTCATGTCTCACCAGACGACCCGCCAACGCTGCTCATTCACGGCGATAAGGACGATCTGGTGCCGATCAGCAACAGCCAGCGGATTCACGAAGCCTTCCAGCAGAACAAGGTAAAGAGTGAGTTCATAACCATTCCAGGCGCGGGTCATGGATTCCAGGGAGAGGACGGCAAGCGTGCTTCCGCCGCGATGGTCTCGTGGTTTGAACAGACGCTGCTCAAGAGTCAGCCAAAAGCAAATCCCTAAAACTGGTTGGTTGGGATTGGAAGAGGAGCTCGTCACCGGCGTTGATATTCACCCACACAGGAGGACTTATGCTGCGACAAAGTTTTCTCGCGTTGATTCTGTTTGGAGGATTGTGTGTTGTCGAATCGGCGCACGCGCAAACGCAGAATCAACCGGCGGCTGCACCCCAGGCAACAAAGAACGATTACAGTGACGGCAAGACCTGGCTATGCCGGCCCGGGAGACAAGACGCGTGCGCGGTGGATCTGACAACAACCGTCGTTGCAGCGGACGGCAAGCTTTCGGTTGAGAAATGGTCCTCGAATCCAAAAGCCGCGATAGACTGCTTCTATGTCTATCCTACGGTCTCGAACGATCAGACTCCCAACAGCGACATGAACGCCGGGCCGGAAGAGCTCTCGGTTATCCGTGCTCAATTCGCGCGTTTCGGTTCGGAGTGCCGAGTCTTCGCGCCTCTATACAGACAAGTCACGCTGACTGCGCTGCGCGCGGGGATTGCCGGCAGACCGATGACCGTCGATCGCGCGCTGGGATACAACGACGTTGTTGATGCGTGGAAGTACTATCTTGATCATGACAATCAGGGACGCGGCGTCGTGCTGATCGGTCATTCTCAAGGCTCGGGCGTGCTGACGCAGCTGATACGAAACGAAATCGACGGCAAGCCGGTTCAGGAGCGGCTTATATCAGCGCTGTTGCTGGGGACGAGCGTGTCCGTACCAAAAGGGAAGGATGTAGGCGGCGCATTCAAACAACTGCCTGTGTGCCGATCAGCGTCGCAAACCGGATGTGTTATTGCTTACGCGTCGTTCCGTTCCAACGTGCCGCCGCCGGCTAACACCAGATTTGGCCGTGTGAGAGACGAAGGGATGACCGCAGTTTGCGTGAACCCCGCCGCCCTCGGAGGCGGGAGCGGCGCATTGCATTCCTATCTTAGTTCCGCCGGACGCGGTAATGGATCGTCGGCTGAACCGCGTCCCTGGGTAACACCGGCAGCGCCGATCAACACGCCTTTTGTGAGCGTGCCTGGCTTGCTTACCGCCGAATGCGTATCCAATGACAAAGGCTCCTATCTGTCGGTCACGGTGCATGGCAACCCGGCGGATCCTCGCACCGATGACATTGCCGGAGACGTGGTGACGGGTGGCCAGGTTCAGGCCGATTGGGGTTTGCATCTGATCGATGTAAACCTCGCGATGGGCAATTTGATCGACGTCGTTCGCCAGCAGTCGAAAGCCTATCTCTCGAAAAAGAAGAAGTAGAAGTAGAAGTAGTCTAAGCAGAAAATTCACGAAAGGAAGGTGATATGTGGACGTCCTTTCTAATCTGCGGGGTACTAATGATACTCCTGGCCGTGGCGCCTGGTTGCAACGGTAACAAGACCGGCCAACCCCCGCCAACACCGTTCGTGCTACCAGTGTCTGATTATGGAGAGCTTGATAAGAACCGGGTCGAAGGGTTTCTCAGAGCATTCAAGAGGCTGACACTGGAAAGCTCTTCCGAGAAACGAATTCAAGAACTCGACAAACGGATTCGCGAAGCCGGGCTGAGTCTGGCGGATAAGATTGAATCCGTAAAGAGACTCGCGCCACCGGGTGATGGAACTGGCGGGCGCACAGAGCTGCGTTTGGACCGCCTGATCCTTTCGGTTGCTCCAGAAGAGTTGGGATTGTTCAAGTTTGCGCTCGAATACGACGGCGACGACAAGGATCTGGTGGAGTATGTATTTCACGACCTCGACGGCGAGGATTCGCGGAATCGAGTTATCAAGCACTTTGAAAAAGCACCGGCACCGATCGGCGTCAAGGTCCTGACTGATGTTGATGACACCATGTTTGCCAACCTGATTGAGGGGCGATATCCAAAACATCCAAAGAAGACCCCGTACCCGGGAGTTTTAGAATTCTATGATTCCTTAAGGCACGAACCTTTTGAGGCGATCGAAACTCCTGTAACAACCCTTTCTGCTCGGCCGAACCCGATCGCGTTCGAATTGGAGCGGGCTAGCCTGAGGAGCCTGGTGGAGATCACGGAACGAAGACTGCGTCCGAGTGCACTCTCAGGAAAACTTGTAAGTTCCGTGCTCGGATCGCTCCAAACCGTTCGACGCGCAAATGAGACGCCTCTCGACATGCTCTCCGATGACATCCCACACGGGCACGAGGACGAAATCGGTAAGGTAAAGTTCTCGAATTTCACGGAGTACGCACAAGTCTATCCGGAATACGCTTTTGTTTTTGTTGGCGATTCGGGACAGGCTGACGCCCTGACGGCGCAACTGATGGTCACGCACTATACAACGGATCAGCGTTCGGGAGTGCTGGCTACTTTTATTCATGACATCAGACGATCCGAGGGCGACTCTAAGTGTGCGAGCAACTCATTTCAAAACCTTCTCCAGCGCCAGGACCTATTAGTGAACGAGACGTCGACTTCTGGTCGAGGGGTCATCGTTTTCAGAAACTATATTCAAGCGGCCGTAATCGCTTACGTGCATTCGTCGACTCTGTACGGCTTGATAACCGCCGATGAACTGGCGGCGATCACCAAAGCGGCGCTCGATCAGTTTATTGCGATCAATGGGTGGGCAAGCAATGAGGATCTCGAAAAACTCCGAAGCGAGTACCGACAGGACGCTAAAAGGGCATACCAACTGTTGACGAGCGCAGATCCGAAGCCAACGGCACTTGAAGACGTTCGCCGCATAGTGGAGGGGTTCTAAAGGCATGTCTGCACCATGACAAGCTCATCTCGATGCTGAAACTACTTACTTCTTCCAAAAGGAGAAATGAATATGGCTACTGAAAACTCGGACAATAAGGACGAGGCTTTCGGACAGGCGAGCCGGCGAGGATTTCTAAAAGGATTATCTCTTACAGTCGCGGGGTTGGGCGCGGGTGCGAAGCTGACCAACATTGCGACGGCACAAAGCCCGGCGACGCCCGCCACGGCCCAGCGCAGCGCAACAAGCCAGCTTTTTCATGTCGTCGAGACAACCTCCGGAAAGGTCCAGGGAATAGCGACCGCCGGGATCAAAGAATTCAAAGGCATCCCGTACGGGGCGCCGACTGGCGGCAAAAATCGTTTCATGCCGCCAAAGAAACCTTCCTCGTGGGCCGGCATTCGAGAATGCTTCAGTCATGGCCAATGTTGTCCTCAAACAGTTTCCAACCTTCGTTCGGAATACGGAATGATGATCCAGTGGGACCAACAATCCGGAGGCATGGGCGAGGACTGTCTGGTGCTCAACGTATGGACACCTGGGGTTAATGACAATGCGAAGCGCGCGGTGTTGGTGTCGTTTCACGGTGGCGGATTCGCGACCGGATCCGGCAACGCGCCAGGTTTTGACGGCGCCCAACTGGCGCTGTTTGGTGACGTCGTGGTTGTTACCGTCAACCATCGGCTGGCTAGCTACGGTTACACCCATCTCGCGGATCTCGGCGCGCCTCCGGAGTTCGCAAATGCCGGTGTGACCGGGATCATGGATCTGGTTGCATCACTGCAATGGGTCCGCGACAACATCGCGAACTTTGGCGGCGATCCGGGACGAGTAATGATTTTCGGCCAGTCGGGCGGTGGAGCGAAGACCTCGACGATTCTGGCCACTCCTTCGGCAAAGGGTCTTTTCAACCGCGCCGCGGTACAAAGCGGTTCGACGCTGCGGCTAGCGACTCGTGAGGCGGCGACGAAGTCGGCGGAGGCCCTGCTTGCTAAGCTCGAGATTCCGAAGACTCGCATTGCGGACATTCAGAAGATCTCGTGGCAGCAACTGCTGGAAGCCCAAACCGGTCTCACCGGATTTTCACCGGTGGTCGACGGCACGATCTTGCCGCATCATCCGTTCGATCCGGTTGCGCCTCCGGAATCGGCCGACGTGCCGGTGATCATTTCGTCGACTCTTGAAGACTCTGCCTTGGCGTTGACCAACTTCAACCTCGACGAAGCCGGGTTGAAGACAATCCTTACCCAACGATACGCCGACAAGGCTGATCAGATCTTAGCGCTTTACAAACAGCGTTACCCGCAAAAGTCTCCATACTTGATCCAGGCACAAGTTTTCACCGACGCGGGCTTCCGCCGTTCGGCGATCACCCAGGCGGAACGAAAGTCGGCTTTGGGAAAGGCGCCGGCTTATATGTATCTTTGGTCGTGGGTAAGCCCAGGCCACGGCGGCAAGTTCGGCGCCGTCCACGGGACGGATGTGTCGGCTTCGTTCCACAACATACGAGACAACATCGTCGGAGTGGGTTCGCCTGAGGGAAAAGTGATGTGCGATCGGCTCGCTTCGGCCTGGGTCGCGTTTGCGAAGAACGGGAATCCAAACAACTCGCAGATTCCGAGCTGGCCGGCTTACGACGCAACCGCTCGAGCAACAATGGTCTTCGATACGGACACCCGGGTCGAGAACGATCCCCGCGGTGAAATCAGGAAGTTCTGGGAAGCGATGCCGCCGTCGCGCGGCGTCGCGGGATGAGCATCAGACGGGATTACTCAGGCGACCCGCGAACTTGCTTGCAACCTTGAGGCTCTGAGGTGAGTATTAGACTTGTGCCGATCGGACCGTTCTGATTGGCGCATCAAACCCTGACATCCACTCTACACGGAGGAAACGATGCAATCGCTGAAGCACGTGGGCGTTTTAGTATTGTGCTTGTTGATAATCAGCCCGGATGCCATAACGGTCGCGGCGAATAACGGTTTACAAAAGGGAGAGTGGCGGTTTTATGGCGGCGATCAAGGCAGCGGAAAGTATTCCCCGCTTGCGCAAATCACCAAGGACAACGTCAAGAACCTCAAAGTCGCCTGGACCTGGGATTCACCGGATCTCAAGGTACTCGAGCAGAAATCCAGACTCTACACTCTGGGTAATGAGGCTACGCCGCTGATGATCGGAGGCGTGCTTTATGTCAGCACTTCGCTTAGTCAAGTTTCGGCGATCGATGCGGCAACCGGAAAGACGATCTGGGTGTACGACCCAAAGAGCTATGAAACCGGGCAGCCGACCAATCTCGGTTTCCTGCATCGCGGAGTTGCCTACTGGACCGATGGCAAGGCGGAACGCATCTTCATCGGAACAAGCGATGCCTATCTGATAGCGATCGACGCGAAGACTGGGCAGCCGGTCTCAAGCTTCGGGGAAAATGGAAGAATCAACCTTACCAAAGCCATTCCTCTGGCGATCAATGCCAGGAACTATGCGGTCTCATCTCCTCCGATGGTGTGCCGTGACGTAGTCATCGTAGGCGCGTCTATCAATGACGGCCCCGTCAAAAAAGAAGCGCCGCGCGGCGACATTCAAGCTTTCGATGTGCGTACGGGCAAACCAGCCTGGATATTTCACACAGTTCCACAAAAGGGTGAGTTCGGCAACGAGACCTGGGAAAACGATTCGTGGACTTACACAGGCAACACCAACAACTGGACGTTGATGAGCGCCGACGAAGAGCTGGGGTATGTTTATATCCCGCTTGGCACGCCTACCAACGATTGGTACGGTGGGCACCGTCTGGGAAACAATCTCTTTGCCGAGAGCTTGCTCTGCCTGGAAGCAAAGACCGGAAAACGAGTCTGGCATTACCAGACAGTGCATCACGGAGTATGGGATTACGATCTGCCGGCCGCCCCGGTGCTCTGCAACATCAGAGTAGGAGGAAGGCAAATCAAGGCGGTCGCGCAGATAACCAAGACCGGATTTACTTTTGTCTTTGACCGGGTGACCGGCAAGCCCGTTTGGCCAATCGAGGAACGCCCGGTTCCGCCGTCTACAGTTTCTGGTGAGCGGTTGTCGCCCACTCAGCCTGTTCCGACCAAGCCGGCGCCATACGACCTTCAGGGCGCGATTGAAGAGAACCTGATCGACTTCACCCCCGAGCTTCGTCAGGAGGCTCTGGCAATTCTCAACAAGTATGACCACGGCCCGATATTCACTCCGCCAACAGAGAAAGGCACGATCAATCTGCCGGGTTGGGGCGGAGGAGGAAACTGGTGGGGAGCGGCGTTTGATCCGGACACGGGAATTTTCTACGTGCCATCGGGCACCGGCCCGATCATCGTCAAGCTGTCCAAGCCTGATCCCGCTCGATCGAACTTTCAATACAGTCGGACATACGAAGGCGGGCTATCAGTAGCGGGACCGCGAGGGCTGCCGTTGTTCAAGCCGCCTTATGGACGCATAACGGCGATCGACCTGAACAAGGGCGAACACGTTTGGCAGATTCCGCACGGTGACGGTCCGAGGAAAAAGGTGAACGAGATCCTGGGTAACGGTAAGGACGTCGGACCGTTGGGAGCCGGCGGCGGCGGGCCTTTGTTGACCAAGACTCTACTTTTTGTTGGACAGGGTGTGGGCGGACGCGGCGGCGGTGGCGGTGGAGGTGGCAATTTCCTTCGCGCGTTCGACAAGGCAACCGGCAAGGTGATCGCGGAGATCAGTCTTGCGGCGATGCCTCACGGCACCCCGATGACCTACATGGTTGGCGGCAAGCAATTCATCGTTGTTGCGACGTATGATGGCCGGTTGGTGGCTCTTTCACTATAGGTCCTATCGGTGCAATCGGTCCTATATTCATTCTTTCAGGAGGAATAAATGGCGGGAATAACAATCAATGTCAACGGCAAGGACCGCACGATCGACGTCAGTCCTGATATGCCGCTGCTCTGGGTTTTGCGCGACACCCTCGAACTGACGGGTACGAAGTTCGGCTGTGGGATGGGGCTTTGCGGAGCGTGCACTGTTCACGTAAACGGCGCCGCGGTGCGCAGCTGCCAGACCACCGTTAAGAACGCGGTAGGCAAAACTGTAGTCACTATCGAGGGTCTCAACGCCAAAGCCGAACACCCGGTTCAGGTTTGCTGGCGGCAGGGAAACGTCCCGCAGTGCGGTTACTGTCAGAGCGGTCAGATTATGGCTGCCGCGGCATTGCTCAAACAAAAGCCAAAGCCGACCGATGCCGATATCGACACCGCGATGCGCTTCAACATCTGCCGGTGCGGGACCTATCAACGCATTCGTCAGGCGATCAAGCAGGCGGCGGAGGTGAAGAAATGAATCGAATCGATCTTGTAACCCGACGCACTTTCCTGGGCGGCGTCTTCTCCGCGGGTGCCTTTGTGTTGAGCGCGCGGCTGCTGCCGCTCGAGGCCCTGGCGGCCTCAGGAAATGCCCCATCAAGCGCAGCGGCAAATTCAGCATGGAACCCGAGCGTCTATCTTGGCATCGAGACCGACGGCACGGTGATCGTCGTCGCCCACCGTTCGGAGATGGGCACCGGTATTCGCACCGGGCTGCCAATTATAGTCGCCGACGAACTCGATGCCGACTGGACGCGCGTCAAAATCGAACAGGCTCTCGGCGACGTGAAGTACGGATCGCAAAATACCGATGGCTCCTGCTCGATCCGCGATTTCGGAGACGCGATGCGCGATGCAGGCGCGAGCGCTCGATTGATGCTCGAACGCGCGGCAGCCGCCAAATGGGGCGTATCAGCCGATACTTGCAAGGCACAAAACCATCAGGTTGTGCACGCTGCCAGCAATCGCAAACTCGGTTACGGCGAGCTTGCGGCGTTGGCTGCGCAGCAACCGGTGCCAAAGAAAGAGGAGCTCAAGTACAAACCGGCGTCGGAATACCGCTACATCGGCAAGGATGTTCCGACTGTGGACCGCGATGACATTTGCGCTGGGCGAGGAACATTTGGCATCGACGCCAAGATGCCGGGCATGGTGTATGCGTCGATCGAGCGCTCACCGGTGCTCGGAGGAAAGATGAAGAGCTTTGATGACCAGGATGCGCGCAAGGTGCCCGGCGTGCAGCAGACGGTCGTCATCCCCGGCTTTAAACCACCGCATGGGTTTCAGCCTCTCGGCGGGGTGGCGGTGATCGCCAACAACACCTGGTCGGCCATGAAGGGTCGCGAAGCGCTCAAAGTGGAATGGGAGACCAGCGAACACGCGAGCTACGATTCGGCGGCTTACAAGAAGGAATTGTTCGAAACGGTTCGCAAACCGCAGAAGGTCGCGCGCAACATTGGCGACGTCGATGCCGAGTTCGCCAAGGGCGGAAAGACTCACGAAGCTGAGTACTATGTGCCGCACCTGTCTCACGCGCCGATGGAACCGCCCGCCGCGGTAGCTGAGTTCAAAGATGGCAAAGTGGTGGTGCACGCGGCCACGCAGAATCCGCAGGCCGTGCAGGACACGGTTGCGGCGGCGCTCGGGATCAACAAAAAGGATGTTGAGTGTCACGTGACATTGTTGGGGGGCGGCTTCGGAAGAAAATCGAAACCGGATTACGTAGCGGAAGCGGCGATCCTGTCGAAAGCAGTCGGTAAACCGGTCAAGGTTGCGTGGAGCCGCGAGGATGATATTCGCTTCGATTACTATCACACCGTCTCGGCGATGTACGTCAAAGCGGCCATTGATGAGAAGGGCAAACCTACAGCGTGGCTGCAGCGCTGCGCGTTCCCGTCGATGATGTCGACGTTCAGCGCGACTGCGACGTCGGCCGGCGGGCCCGAGCTTGGGATGGGTTGGACGAATTTGCCGTTCGATATTCCACATCACCGAGCGGAGAATGGTCCCGCGCAGCATCATGTTCGACTCGGATGGCTGCGTTCGGTTGCAAACATCCAGCACGCTTTTGCGATTCACTCGTTCGTTGATGAACTGGCTCAGCTCGCGAAACGCGACTCGGTAGAGTATCTGCTTGACGTGTTGGGGCCGGCGCGAAAGATCGATGTGGGTGGTCGCATGGCTGCTAAGTACCCGCTCGACACCGGCAGGCTTCGGAATGTAATCGAACTAGCCGCGGAGCGTTCGGGCTGGGCGAAGAAGAAGCCTGCAAAAGGCCGCGCGCTCGGCATAGCGGCGCATTGGAGCTTTCTGACCTACGTTGCCGCAGTCGTCGAAGTTGAAGTCGATAACAACGGCAAGGTGAGGATTCCGCGAGTTGATTTCGCATTGGATGCCGGACGGGTGATCAGTCCGGATCGTGTGAAGGCGCAGTTCGAGGGAGCATCGGTCTTCGGGGCGGGCATAGCGCTTTCCAGCGAAATCACAGCGGCTGGCGGCGCGATCCAGCAGTCGAACTTCCATGACTATCAGGTTTCGCGGATGAACGAGGCGCCGATAGAGACGCGTGTTCACATCGTGCCGAGCGAGGCGCCTCCGGCTGGAGTTGGCGAACCGGGCGTTCCGCCGATCGCGCCTGCAATCTGCAATGCAATATTCGCGGCAACCGGCAAACGCATTCGAGAATTGCCGATAAAGAAACAATTGGCATAGGTCCGATATGTCCTATAGGTCCTATAGCCCCAAGGAGGATTGCACATGAAACACACATCCATTGCAATGGCGTTATGCCTGCTGTTAATAGCCCCGGCTATATTTGCCGCTGACGGCAAGCCAACCGAGGCCGATTTCACGGTCTCCGACGGCGTAAAGATTCACTACTACGTTATGGGAAAAGGCACGCCGGTCATCTTGATTCACGGATACACCGGGACCGCGTGGGGCAACTGGTTCTCCAACGGCATCGCCCAGGCGCTTGCCAAAAACCATATGGTTGTAGCTCTCGATTGCCGGAATCACGGGAAGAGCGATAAACCGGTAGCCAACGGACCGGGCAAGGCCGAAGACGTGGTCGAGCTGATGGACCATCTCAAGATAAAGAGGGCGCACATCCATGGTTATTCAATGGGTGGCGGAATTACCGCCCGGCTGCTGACGCTGATTCCCGATCGAATGATCACCGCCTCGTTTGGCGGTTCAGGAATTCCGGAAGCCGACGCGGAAATGAGAGCTAAGGTGCCGCCCGACAAGCAAGGCCGCGATCCCCAGGAGGACGAGGCATCGCGTACCCTCCGGATACATCGCGCGATGGATCTCGGGATGAGTAAAGAAGAGGCCGAGAAACAAGCGGCAACCCCGCCGCCGGCGAGGACTCCCGCCGCCACGCCGGCTGCCGCTACGGCGCCCGCACGCACGGGTCCGCAACTCGACCTGAGCAAACTGAATATCCCGATGCTTGCTATCAACGGCGAGTTCGATCGCCCGAATGCCAAGACGACTCGAATGGCGCGCGAGGTGAAAAACTTCACAAACGTCGTCCTGCCAGGCAAGTCGCACCTGACGGCTATTATGCAAGGCTACATGCCGAAGGAATACCCGGAGAGCCTGGTCAAGTTTATCAACGCCAATGATCCGAAGAAGTAGTTGATAGAAAGCCACGTATTAACGAATTTATTCGTTTCTTCTGATCATGCGCATGGCCGAGCAAACGAATAAATTCGTTACTACGTAACAAGAAAAGCACAATTAAGAAATTCAAACTGGAGGCTTCCTATGCGCCGTGCGTTGACTCTTGTTGCCCTCGCCGTTGCCGTGGCCGCTTCATCTGTGGCATTTGCGGCCGAAGACGCCATTAAGGTCGACGGAGGCCTGATCTCGGGTACGACCGCGGAGGGTGTCCGCGCATTCAAAGGAGTCCCTTTTGCCGCGCCTCCCGTTGGCGAGTTGCGATGGAAAGCTCCTCAGCCGGTCATACCATGGCAGGGCGTTCGCCAGTGTGACACCTTCGGACCGGAGTGTCCGCAAGCTCCTTACCCGGCCGGATCGATGTATGCCCAGCCACCGCAGAAACAGAGTGAGGATTGTCTCTATCTCAATGTATGGACGCCGGTCAGGAGAGGCCAGAAGCTGCCGGTGATGGTTTGGATTCACGGCGGCGCGTTGACGCGAGGTTCGGGCGCCAATCGCACCTACAACGGCGCCGCGTTCGCCAGGAAAGGCGTCGTCCTGGTGACGATCAACTATCGGCTCGGGCCTCTTGGTTATCTCGCGCACCCTGAACTGACAGGCGAATCGCCGCAACACTCGTCCGGGAACTACGGCGTGTTGGATCAAATTGCGGCATTGAAGTGGGTACAGAAGAACATTGCTGCCTTTGGCGGTGATGCGAAGAACGTAACAATCTTTGGTGAGTCGGCGGGCTCGTGGAGCGTCAACACGCTGGTGGCGACGCCGCTGGCAAAAGGCCTGTTTCATCGCGCGATCGGTCAGAGCGGCGGCACGTTTGGGCCGATGACCTACCTGAAAGAAGATCGAGCCCGGCTAATATCGGCTGAAAAGGTTGGGGCTGCTTTTGCGAAAGCGGCCGGAGCCGACTCAATCAAAGCGCTGCGCGCGGTTCCCGCCGAGAAGATCATCGACGTTTTCAACAATGACACCGAGGGCAAGAAGTTCAGAACCTCTCCCAATGTAGACGGCTGGGTGCTGCCCGACGAGATTCGAAACATCTTCGCTCAAGGCAAACAAAATGATGTTCCGGTTATTGTCGGCTCGAACGCCAACGAGATGTCGACGTTGACGGTGCCCGCGATGGTGCCCAAAACGATAGACGAGTATCGCAAGCGAGTCGAGCCGCTGTACGGTGAGGCGGCCAGGGATGTTGACGCGCTTTATCCGGTGAAAAGCGATGCGGATGTCCCGTCGGCGTATCTCGGCAGTTTACGCGACACTACCTTTACGCTGCCGATGCGAACGTGGGCGCGAATGACCGGGACCGGACGTTCCAAGGCATATCTCTACTTCTTTAGCCGAGTGCCGCCGAACCCAAACAGCAAGTACCTCGGCGCGTATCACGCCGCCGAGATCGCTTACGTGTTCAACAATCTCAACCCCGAGAATACGATGCTCCAGGACCTCGATCGCAAACTGGCCGAGACGATGACGAACTACTGGGTGAACTTCGCGAAGACCGGCGATCCGAATGGAAAGGGTTTGCCGAAGTGGACTCCATACAACGCAAGCGATGAACCTTACATGGATTTCGGTGAGGCAGTTCAGTTGCGCAATCATTTGCTAAAAGCGCAACTCGACTTCCTCGAGCAATTCCAGAAACGACGCTAATCAGGAAAGACACTAAAGCTGCCAGAGGGCTACGCAATGAAGAAAAGCACTATCGCCGTTCTGATCGGGTCACTCTTGACAGCCCTGTCGATCGTTTCGTCCGCCCAGGACAAAAAGATCAAAACAGGACTTACGAAGGAGGACTGGGCTTACAAACTCGCCGACGGCGTGACTACGCGGGAGATCACGTATTTCAGCGACGGCGTGGCCTGCTACGCAAAGCTATTCTTCCCAAAGGGGTTCACCGCGACCGGTAAGACGCCGGGCGTGGTTCTCGGACAAGGGTGGGCGGGCACCCATTTTTCGATCGACAAGTATGGCGCGCGGTTCGCCGAACGAGGGCTGGTGGCGATGACGATTGATTACCGTGGCTGGGGGTCGAGTGACGGGTTCATTTCCCAGAGTCAAGGCACGGTAACAAAGGGTGATCTTGAACCTACGAGGGACGACAAGCGGCTGACAAACACAAAAGCGGACGTCGTTCTAAAACGCACTCGGCTGATACCTCTAAAACAAGTGGAAGACTATCGCAACGCGATTTCCTATTTGCAGGGCGAGCCCGGCGTCGATCCTGAGCGCATAGGAGTCTGGGGGTCGAGCTTTGCGGGCGGCAACGTGATCGTCACGGCGGCGCTCGACTCGCGGGTGAAGGCGGTGGTCGGCCAGGTTCCGGCGATTTCGGGTAAGGACTCGCCGGTCGCGCCGGTTCCTCTTCGAGGGAGAGCGCTCGAGGATGCGATCAAGCGCGCGCGCACAGGACAAGGAGCGGAATTCGAGACAGGGTTTTCAACGCGACGAATGATCGACGTAGAAACGAATCAGATGGTGGCTGAGTATAGGCCGTTCCAGTACCTGAAGGCGGTCGGCGACCGGCCGGTGCTTCTCATTCCTGCCGAGAAGGATGAACTGATAAACAATCGCGCGAATGCTTACGCTGCTATGGAGGTGTTGACCGGACCGAAAAAACTGATCGAGGTGCCAGGGATCACTCACTTCGAAATGTATATTAACGAGGCGTTCGAGATCAGCTCAAACGCGGCGGCGGCCTGGTTTCGAGAGCATCTTGGGCTGGAGCCGAAGAAAGAATCAGCGCGCCAGTAAGATCAAATCGATTTACTCGCGCGTAATCCCACCAACTGCATTGGCGGGTTCCATAAACTGCGAGACCGAGTGAAAACCCTAGTAACCCCCAACTTCAGTTGGGGGTGATTTAGTTTTAGCCTACGTGGCGCGCTGGCAGCCCCCTTTTCAGCTCCGGGACCAGAGCGCAAGGATGCGAAAAGAGGATCCGCCCGGGACCTCGTAGGTTGAAACTAAAGAACCCACAACTTTTAAGTTGTGGGTGTTCGGAATCTTCGCACCCCAGGGGCTCACGTTGCTCAGTTCTTTTCAAGCAGGCGGGCGACGAAGCTCACCGAACGTTTGTAATCCTTACCGCTGAAGTTTGTGCTGTCCTCGTCGCGCCCCTTGGCCAGCCCATTCTCGACCGAATAATCCTTGAGCGTATTGATGCCGGAGGTTTGAAACCCACTGGGGTTGTATTTAACCCAAAAACCCTTTCCGATGTTGTAGTGGAGCCCGCGCGTTGCGCTTGGGAAAGTTTCGTACTTGCCGAAAGCCTTCGCAAGATCGTCCGGTGCGATAGCGGCCTCGGTTAGCAAAATGACCACTGCGTCTTCATCGAACATTTTGCCGTGTCCGGCATAAGCATACTTCAAGGTGATCGTCTGACCTTCATCGACGATGCTTCCGCTAGCCTCGCCTTCTTTCAATTCGCTGATCGGCTTTACAGCCGCGGCCGGCTGGCCCGGCTGACTAGCTGCGACCGGTTGGCTGGGCTGGTTGTTATTCGAGGGCGGCGTTGTTGAACAGCCGGCTAACAAAAGGGATATAGCAAGAGTAAGTACTTGCTTCAAGCGCGTGGCCTCCTTTGGAAGGTTCGTTTCTTTCGTAAGAAGACGGTATTGAACCTCGGGCGATGCATGAACCGAAGCGGTTGCCGGCGAAATATGGGCAAATGAGAGTGTTGCTGCTGAGCCGCCGAATAGCAAGCGTGACAGCGTAAAGTTGATACGGCAGTACCCTCCGCCGCTTTACCCATTGGGGTTGCATTCACTGACTACCAAATCCCTCTACAGCGATGATTGACGGCCGTTTGCCTTAGTGGACCCATTCAAAGCTCGCCTGGTTGCCCGATCACGCTCTGGTGAAATGGGCCAAATAGACATTTCATCTAAATGAGACATTTGTAGCGAGTCCTTTTTCGCGCTCCTCGAATCGAATGACACATATCTCAGGGTTTGAGTTTTGTCATTCCTCCTAAGCCCCCGTGCGAGCGGCGCTCTGTGGCCGCTCCTCATCGATGAGGCCCCCGCGATGCGCAGGAAGGGGTGGCCACAGAGCGACGTTCGTACGGGGCATTTTTTTGATTGAGGCCGGAGGGTCGCTCGATGTCGTGTTGATTGGCGAGTGAGCAGATTACCGCTTATGGGCAAATCGAGTGGGCGCGATTCATCGCCCTCGATGTCGCCCGGGTTACCTTCTAAAGATACCTAGCCAGTGCTTCGTCCCACTTATCCTGGGCTTTGAGAATAAACTCGATTACTTCGCGGACCGCGCCACGGCCGCCTGCATGAGTGGTCACCAGGTGTGAGTGCTGCTTGGTTTCCTGGACCGCGTCGCCAACGGCAACCCCGAGCCCGGCACGCCGCAACAGCGGAATGTCTACCACGTCATCGCCAACGTAGCAGACTTCTTCATCTAACAATTCTTCTTCCGCGAGCACCTTCTCGTACGGCTCGGTCTTTATCCAGGCCATCTCGTATAGATGCGCAACACCAAGCTCCTTTGCCCGTGCACGCACTATCGACGACTTGCGTCCGGATATGATTGCCACCCGAAGTCCTGCGCGCTGAGCCATCACTATCCCGTGACCGTCTTTGACATCGAAGGACTTGGTCTCGTCGCTGTCGGGAAGCATTATTATTCGCCCGTCGGTGAGCACGCCGTCGCAATCCAGGATCAACAGCTTGATCTTTCGTGCGCGGTCGATTGTGTCTTGAGCCGCATCAGTCACTAGCTTTCCTCACCGGTACACATCGATCAGTTGATCAAACCGGTCGATCATCACGTTCGGCTCGCTCTCGCGCAACTGCTCGGCAGTGCGAAACCCAAAGGTTACACCACACGTCTGAACGCCGGCGCGACGGCCGGCGTTTATGTCGTTCTCGCTGTCGCCAACCATCACGGCATCATTCGCCGATTCGTTCAGCAATCTGATCGCTTCCAGCACCGGCGTCGGATCTGGTTTTCGCGCCGGCGTAGTATCGCCGCCGACTATCGCGTCGAAGTAGCGCGTGATGTCAAAGTGATCGAGGATGATCTTTGTAAACCGGACTTCCTTACTGGTTACCACTGCTTTTGGTTTGTCGCTAAATGCAGCGAGCGTCTCG
>DASRIZ010000661.1:0-8596 GCA_035649735.1 Blastocatellia bacterium
TCACTCCAGTTGTGAATGGCGCGGGCGAAGACCTCTTTGCCGGTTCCGCTTTCGCCGAGGAGTAAGACTGTTGCACTGCTGGCAGCTGATTTCTTGGCCAGATCAACGGCCTCCTTCATCTCGGCGCTCTCTCCGACAACCAAACGATAGCGTTCTTCGACCTCCTCCGAGAGAATCTCGACGCCGCGCTTGAGCCTTTGCTGTTCCAGCGCCTTCCGCACCACCAGGGCGATATGATCCGGCTCGAAGGGCCTGGTGATGAAATCGTAAGCCCCTTCTTTCATCGATTCCACTGCCCGCTCCATCGTTCCATACGCCGTTATCATTACCACAGGAGTATCATTCTCCCTTTTGCGAAGTTCTTTTAAGACTTCCAACCCGTTCAGGTCGGGCATCATGTAGTCGAGAATAATCAGATCGGGCCGGGACGACTCAACTTTTCTGAGCGCCTCGCGACCATCGCTGGCCGCTATTACCGAGTAGCCCTCGTGGGTCAGCTCCTGCCCAAGAATATTCCTATTAGACGGCTCGTCGTCCACGATTAAGATCTTCTCGCTCATGCTCACTCTTCTTATTTGGCTTGTTTGGGTTTCCTGTGAAAGCGTACTCACCAGAGGCCCACTGCGGCCACGCCGCAACCAAAGAAGCAAGCCCTACTTCACCGCAGAGACGCGGAGTTCACAGAGATCGGAGTATTTCTTGATCAAAAACTCTTTTACTCTGCGCCCTCAGCGCCTCCGCGGTGAGATATCAGAATTCCTATTTACCCCAGAGACACGCTTTCTCCATAGTCCAACGGAAGCGTGACCGTGAAGACCGATCCCTTGCCTACTTCGCTCTCAACGGTGATTTCTCCGCCCAGAAGATTCACGAATTGCTTGACAATGGCGAGTCCAAGACCCGTGCCTCGGTATTTCTTGCTGCTCGACAGATCGCCTTGGTGAAACTTCTCGAAGATTTGATCCAGATCCTTCTTTTCGATCCCGATTCCGGTGTCCGAGACAACCAGCTTCAATGATCCGTTTTGCTGGCAGGCCGCAATTCTAATTTCACCGCGCTCCGTAAACTTTACTGCGTTGCCTAACAGGTTGAGAATGATCTGCCTCAGCTTCTCGCGATCCGTGTTCAGGGGAGGTATGTCTGGAGCGATTTCACGGACGAGTCGCACACTGGCAGAGTTCAAGATCGATTCGATGGTGGAGGCAGCCCCATGGATGATCTCGCTCACTCTCACGGGTTCGACTCGAACCGCCATCTTGCCCGCCTCGATCTTGGCGAAATCAAGCAGGCTATCAATGAGATTGAGCAGACGCTCAGCGTTATTGAGGAGATCCTGGAGGTTTTCTCTCTGCAATGGAGAGATCTGGCCTTCGGTCGCTCGCCGAACAAGACGCCCATAGCCGATGATAGCGTTGAGCGGGGTGCGAAACTCATGAGACATGCTGGCAAGGAAATCCGACTTGTGGCGATTGGCGGTCTCGAGCTGCTGATAGAGCTGCCCCAGCTCATCGTTCATGCGGTTGAGGTTAGCCGCTAGAGTCCCTAATTCGTCCCGATTCAGAACCTCGACATGCTGGGAAAAATCACCTGAGGCGATTTGCTTGAGCCGCGCATCCATCTCTTTGACAGGCCCGATTAGCGACCAAGAGAACGCGTAGCCAAGGATAAGGGCGAGGCCAATGCTCCCGACTGCGGAGCCGATAACGACCCATCGTGAGGTCAAGTACGCGCCTTGGCTCGTCTCGATGCTGGCCACCATGTCAGCTGCGGCTCTATTGACAAGTTGGTTTGTGAGGCGCTCCAGCCGGTCCGCCAGGGGACTGACCTGCGCGAGTTGAAGCTCGCGTCCCTCGTGAGCTTTTCCAGCGCGGAGTAGCTCGACGACCCTGGTGACTATGTGGATAAATTGATCGTAGTCCTTTCGCACTTCATCGAGCAGCTCCGCTTCATCCTTGGCAACAAACTGAAGCCGGTCGTAGTCGTAGCCGAACTGGTCGAGCTGGCGCAGTGTGGCGTCGAGTGTTTGCTCGTCGGGAACCAGGAGAGCAGAGGCAACGCTATACAGTTGCGCTGTCGTGCCCTGCTTGAGTTGGCGATAGGCGGCGATTTTCCTTTGGAGCTGTGCCGTCTCCTCGGCGCGACGGTTGACTCCGCTTAACACCTGAAGGCCAACGAGCCCGAACGTAATGAGCAGTACCACGATCATCAGGAAGGCCACCAGGAGTTTGGTGTGAACTGTAGCCGGCACACGAGCAACAAGGCGAGGCAGCCAATCCTTCATCGCGCCTTTTCCTCCCGCAACAGTGCCTGAAAATCTCGCAGCATCTCATCGGGATTGAACCGGACTCCCATGTACTGGACGCGGAGAATTCCACTTTGGTCCACGAGCGAAGTCAAAAAGGTATGGTCCACGTCGCCGCGGGCGTTCTTTTTGTAGTAGATCCCGTAGCGCCGCGCCACCTCCCGGATCTCGGCTGGCGAACCCGTGAGGAACGCCCAGCCAGCCATATTGGCTCGGTGTGCTTCGGCATAGCGCTTGAGAACTGCCGAAGTGTCATGCTCCGGATCTACAGTGATTGAAAGAAAAAATACTTGCGCACCGAAAGCCGGGCCGAGTCGGTCTTGGATGCCGGCCATCTTGGCCGTCAGCAGCGGGCAGGTGTCCGTGCAACTCGCAAAGATGAACGTGATGGCAAGCACCTTGCCGCGCAGTTCCTTCAGATCAAGCCGCTTACCATCTTGTTTCGTGAGTGTGAACTCAGGCGCCGGCTTAATCTTTGGGAGACTTTCGCCGCCGGCAGCGCCCAACGCAACGCCAAAAAAGAAAACAATCGCTAAGACGGCAAGAATATTTGTAGGTCGGTTCATTGGAACGCCTGACACCTGAAACCTGACATCTAACCTTTCAGCTCTTTCTTCAGCTCTCTGAGAAACCGCCAGTCTGTTGCTTGAGCGATGAGCTTGTTAGGGCTCGTCTTGATCATCCCGACGTCATGCAGACTCAAGGCGTAAAACCGAACCGTATCTTCGGGATCGTACTCCCGCCATTTGCCGTACGGCACTTCTTTCATGGTCTGCAAGGCATAGTCCCGAGAGGTCTTGAAACCCTTTTCCACGAGAAACCGGGCGGATTGGTCCGGCTCAAGGGCACAGAAATCGGCCGCTTTCAGGATCGCTCGCATAGCGCGTTTGGTAGCAATGGGGTTTTTCTCAACAAACGATCGATTCCCGGCAATTAAGCAGCAAAAGTATTGGGACCAGGGCCGATCGATCGTGGTGTTCACCAACACGTGCCCGATCTTTTTCGCGCGGAGTTCCTGTGGTTCTGGCGGAAAACCCAGGTAAGCGTCGATCTTCGACTCGGCGAGCAGCCGCATTGAGTCCACCGGGGGAAGCGTGATCCAGTTGATATCTTTACTGGGGTTCAGGCCCACGTGTGCGACGATGATGGAGAGGAAGACGTGCGGCGGAGATCCAAGCCCGGGCACGGCGACGCTCTTACCCTTCAGGTCGCGGATTGCGCGGATCCGGCCCGTGCCGAAAAGCTCGAAGCATCCGATGTGACTCCCAGCCAGAATAACCACGGGGTCACCAGTGTCCAGTCCGATGATCAGCGGTCCGGCGAAGTGAAGGTTGACGTCAGCCTCGCCCGAGGCCAAGGCCTTTCCGATCTCGCCAGGCGTTGACTTGAACACGTATTGCACCTGGGTGAAGCCCTCGCCGCGCAACAGTTCTTCGGCGATATATTGGGGCGCTTGGCAAATACTGGTGGTCCGAACCAGCCTGAGCTTCGTGGTCTCCGGCGGCAACTCGGCGGCCAACGAGTCGGGGTGTATCCCGAAGAGAGCCGCAGTTCCTGCGAGGGCTGCCCCTTTTAGAAACTCCCTCCGGCTCAAGCCTTCAGATGATTGGTTACTCATAAGGACCTCCTTTCATTCAGTCGCTCATAGATCGGAGTCGCCATGCCGCGGCTCGCGCAACTGATTCTAAGCTATCAATGCGTTGCTTATCTCCAATCGAAAGTGAGTACAAATCCTTTATTTAAGCGCAAAACAGATGCCAGCCTAAGATTCACGAAAACTGATTTGAGAGCATGTGGAGTTAGCGAATAAATTTCTTCCGACCATCGTTGTTCAGATCCGCGACCGCAGAAATACGGTGGCTTTTAAGACACCTATGGTGGCGAAAAAAACACCTCGTTAACCGTCCACTGAATTTCTTCTTTATCAGCTCTCTCATCAACTCAACAACTTAGCTCGCCGTTACTCCGTTGGCATTTCAGTTGCTGAGTCCTTGGCTCAAAAGGAGGTGTCTTATGAAACGCACTCTTCGAAGAATCACAGGCGTGGTGGCTGTGCTGTTGATGAGCTCAGCCATGGCGAGCGCCGACGTTGTCTTGGACTGGAACGCAGTCATGTTGAACACGATCGGCGGCGAGAATCCGTTCGCCCAGGCGCGCTTCGCAGCGATCACTCAAACGGCGGTTTTCGAGGCGGTCAACGCGATCACCGGCGACTACGAGCCGTACTTCGGCACGATCACAGCGCCCCGGGGGGCGTCGGCGGAGGCCGCTGCGGTTGCTGCGGCGCACGGCGTGCTGAAGAACTACTTTCCGAGCAGTGCAGCGAACCTCGACTTAGCTCGTGCGAACTCACTCGCCACAATCCCCAACGGCCAGGCCAAAGACGAGGGCATCGCCGTCGGTGAGGCCGCTGCTGCAGCGATGATCGCCAATCGCGCGAACGATGGTTCGGCGCCACCCCAATTGTACACGCCGCCCTCCGCCAATCCGGGCGAGTGGCAGACAACGCCTGGGTGTCCCCCTGCGGGAGGCATCCTTCTGCATTGGCGCAACGTAACGCCGTTCGGCATCGAGAGCAGCGACCAGTTCCGTTCGGATCCGCCGCCCGCGTTCACCAGCAACAAGTACAGTAAGGCCTACAACGAGGTGAAGGAGGTCGGCGAGCTCAACAGCCCCACACGGCCGCAGGATCGGACCGATGTCGCGCGGTATTTCGCCGTGTCCGCCCCGGTACATGTATGGAGTCAGGCCATGAGTCAGGCGAGCGTTGCCCAGGGCAAGTCGCTTTCCGAGAATGCGCGGGCCTTTGCGCTGCTCACCATGGCCATCAGCGACGCTTCCATCTCGACGTTTGAAACCAAATACCATTATGTCTTCTGGCGGCCGTACACCGCGATCCGCGCCGGCGACACCGACGGCAACCGAAAGACCGACCCCGATGCGGCCTGGACACCCTTCATCCCTACGCCTTGTTTTCCGAGCTATCCGTCGGCCCACGCGACCGCGAGCAACGCGGGGCGCACGATAGCGGAGAACATCTTCGGCAGGGGAGGTCATGACATCACTCTGTCGCACCCGGCCATTCCGGCCGTGACCCTCAACTACACCAAGTTCTCGCAGATAACTAGAGACATCGACGATGCCCGCGTTTACGGCGGGATTCACTTCCGCTTCGATCAGGAGGCAGGTGCCCGCCAGGGACGCCTGGTCGGCACTTATATCTACAAAAATAACCTCCGCCGCTGCGGCAACCACGACAAACACTGTAGCGCCGAAGATTAGTGATCCAGCATTCCAGCTGCCGGGTAGCTCGGCGTGGTTTTAGTCGCGCCGAGCTGCTCAAACCATGAGGTCAGATAATTGAATTTTCGCTGATGAATAGAGTCAGTATTCGCAAAATGTTTTAGAAGCACGAATCGTTCCCCTGGCGCGTATGAGAATCCTAGTTATTTTTCTAGCTTCGCTACTGTTTGTTGCCGGTACTGACGCGGCGTCAACGAGCTTGTCGAAAAGCAAACCGCTGATCGAATTTCACCAAGGACAGCTGAGTGTTAAAGCCGTGGATGTGCCGCTCAAGGATGTGCTAAGCGAGATTGAAGAAAAAAGCGGCATAGTGATCGACCTAAGGGATTCAAAGGCGGCGGCTAAGCGATCTTCCGTTGACTTCAAAAACCTTCTTCCAGCGTCGGCGTTTCGGGAGATTCTTCAAGATTTGAACTTCGCGTTCTTTTATTCAGGGAGGCGTTTGGCGCGGGTGTTGATCCTGCCGCCGGGAGACCAGACTCGCAAAGTAACGAGCGAGTTGATGAACCCAAATCGTATGGGCCGGCAGTTTGTGCGGGCGGACATTGTACCGATTGAACCTGGAGCCGTGCCAAGACTGGCGGGAGAAAACAGTAAAGACAGCGATGTGACGGCGAAGCTCGACGCCATCGAAGCAATGGCGGATTCTGACGATCCCAAGAGCATCGCTGCTTTGGGAGAGGCACTTACGGATCAAAACCGCAAAGTGAAAGAGGCGGCGCTTCAGGTGCTGGCAGACAAAAAAGGGGCAAATGTTACGGAGATGCTAAGACGAGGTTTGAATGATGCCGATCCTGACTTTCGCATTGATGTATTGGAGATCTTGGCGGGTCGAGACCTCGACTCCTTGCGCGAAGCCTTGGCAGATCGGAATCAAGAGGTAAGAGAGACTGCGGCTGATCTCTTTGGCAACGCCGTGACTGATAATTGTGATATGCTTCTATTTCAACATGGAAAAGATCGTGCCAAAATCCCCTTCTTTTAAAGAAGCTGATAATGCCCATTACGAGTATTACCGCACGCTGTCCGGAAATGAGAAACTGCAACTGCTTGAATTGATCAAGCCCGAAAACCCAGATGCGGCCATTGTCGAGCGATATGCGCGAGTTCATCCACTTACTGAGGACGAACAGTGTTAAGTACGTGATCGTCGGTGCCTGGCTAACCGCGATCCTTCTCCTCATTAACCCTAACCCTGCCGCGAAACCGTGTGGGTCGTCCTGAAGCTAGCAGAAAAATTTCTTTGGCGCGTTTTCATTCAGACCCGCAGCCTGGGCGTGTCTTTTTCACACCCATGGTGGCGAAAAAGCCACCTTTGTTAATTGTCGAGTAAGCACCTCTTTTTCAGCTCTCTCATCAACTCAATCACTTAGCTCGTCTTTGTTCCACTGGCACTGCGGTTGCTTATAGACCAGTGGAAAGTTGTTTATACCGAGACACTCAAAGTGTTTTGCTAAGAGCGTCCAAATTGCCCAACTCGTCGGCACGGACGGGAAAAAGGAGTAATTCTCATGAAGAATACAAGAGACATCGCTCGACATCGATTCGTTCTGTTCCTGGCGCTACTCACGGCGACGTTCGTGTCGGGGGCGGTTGCGTTTGCACAGGTTAATCCGCCGATTACATTGATGGCTGCTGTCTTGCCGAGCAGCCGCTCCGTTCAGATAGGCAGTTCTGCTACAGCCTTTGCTACGATCATAAATGCTGGTCAAGAGCTAGCCGCTGACTGCGGGATCTCGCCGTTCAGCAGTATTCCGGCGACCTTTGGCTATAGCGACCTCGAAAGCTTTGATTATGGCCCCATAGACATTCCTGCCGGGGCAGCCCACCGCTTCGCCTTTGCATTCATTCAAACTGCCCCAATGGCTCCGACCGACGTGCAGCTGAGTTTTAAGTGCGCTAACACTGACCCGGCTCCGATCATCCCGGGTATAAACACCTTTCTCTTTTCGGCTTCAGCTACTTCGGTCCCCGACATCGTGGCCATGGCGGCAACCCTTAACAACGACGGCATTGTGAACATTCCAGGAAACAACGGCACAGGCGTGTTTGCGGTCGCGACGGTGAATGTGGGAGCGGGTGACAATCTCACGGTATCGGCGGACACGGAAGGCGCGATCTTGCCGGTCAATATTTTCATTTGTCAGACCGATCCGCAGACCGGCGTTTGCTTCTTATCACCTGAGGGCAGCGTCACCACAATGATCCTTTCCAACGAGACGCCGACTTTTAGCGTTTTTGTAGCGGCCGCCGGAGATGTTTCGTTTACCCCGGAGACAAATCGGATCTTTGTGCGCTTCAAAGACAGTGGCAATGTTACGCGCGGATCAACCAGCGTAGCCGTGAGAACACAATAACATGAAACAACTAAAGATAGGCAAAAACACAGTGGCGGGATTTTTAGTTTTTCTGTGGATGGTCTTACCTGGTGCGGGTTCAGCCGCAGAGCGTAAAAGTAATTTGCGCATTACCTATAGCCCGCCTCGTATCTCTGTCGAGGCACAAGGCGTAAAGTTGCGAGAGGTGCTTAGAAATATTTCGCTGAAAGTAGGCTTTGACCTAACGGATTACGGAATCCCGGATAAGGATCCTACGGTATCTATACAGGAAGTCACCGTGGAAGAGATCCTGCGCCAACTTCTGCGGGGCGAGAATTATGGCGTTGTCTACCGAGAAAAAGACGGAGTAATCAGTAAGGTCCTGCTCTTGAGTCCCCCCGTCTATGCACAGGCAGCCCCCATGCCCGAGAACCAGCAGACACGCACAGAAGCTATCCGCGGTCGGGAAGGACTCACGGTTTTTTCTGCCTCGCCATCGATTGATCAACCGACGAGACCGGAACAGAAGCGGCGGGACAAAACCGAGAATGAGACAAAGGTCGAGGACATCCTGAGAATTCATGCGAACTCAGGCCTGGCGGGATCAGATACTTCTCTACAGAGCTTGACTCCGAACGTTCCTCAGCCGTTGGGGAACTCGACTTCGGGTTTT
>DASRIZ010000662.1:0-13538 GCA_035649735.1 Blastocatellia bacterium
CAAAACGGCGCCCGGCTTGATGAACTGAAAAAAGAAGCGATCGCCGAAGTCGAAGGTCTCCGAACGCTCACTCAACAGATGGTCGATCAGATTTTCAGCTTCAGCGAGCTCGGATTCCAGGAATACGAGACATCAAAGTACGTAACCGGCGTCCTGGAGAAAAACGGTTTCAAGGTCGACCGCGGCATCGCCGGAATGCCAACCTCCTGGGTTGCGTCGTACGGCTCCGGCAAACCGGTCATCGCCTTTATCACCGACATCGACTGCATACCAAAAGCTTCGCAGAAGCCCGGCGTCGCTTACCACGATCCTATTGTCCAGGGCGCGCCCGGCCACGGCGAAGGTCACAACTCCGGTCAGGGCGTGAACGTGACCGCGGCGATCGTACTGAAGAAGCTGATGGAGAAATACAAGATCGCCGGCACGATCAAGCTCTTACCGGGTGTTGCCGAAGAGCTTGTTGCCGCGAAGGCCTTCTTTGTCCGAGCCGGTTTGTTTAAGGACGTCGATATCGTCCTCGGCAGCCATGTCGACAGCGATTTTGCGACAAACTATGGTCAAACCGCCAACAACAGCGGGCTGGTGTCGGTGCAGTATTTCTTTCACGGCAAAGCCGCTCATGCGGCAGGCTCGCCCTGGTCCGGGCGAAGCGCCCTGGATGCGGTCGAGCTGATGAACACCGCGTGGAATTTCCGGCGCGAGCACCTGCGCATACAGCAACGCTCACACTATGTGATCATCGACGGCGGCGATCAGCCGAACGTCGTGCCTTCCGAAGCCAGTGTTTGGTATTACTTTCGCGAATTGGAGTACCCGCGCATCAAGGAGTTGTACGAACTGGGGAACAAGATGGCCCAAGCCGCCACAATGATGACCGATACAACCGTAACCCAGCGGGTGGTAGGTTCGGCGTGGCCCTGTCACTTCAACAAACCGATGGCCGAGGTTCAGAATAAGAACATCGAAATGGTCGGAATGCCCGAATGGAGCGAGGCGGATCAGACGCTGGCCAAGGCTCTCCAAAAGGAGATCGGCGCAAAGGTTGAGGGAATGAGGACGAAAGTCAAACAACTCGAGCCGCCAAAGGAGCCGACTGGCGGAGGTTCAGATGATGTTGGCGACATATCGTGGAATGTACCGATGGTTTATTTACGTTTCCCTGCGAACATCCCGAACCTTCCGGGACACGCCTGGCCAAACGCGATTGCGATGGCCACGCCGATCGCTCACAAGGGTTCGACCGCGGGCGCGAAGGTTCAGGCTATGACGGCGCTCGACTATCTGTTATCGCCGGAGCTAATCAAGCAAGCGTGGGCCTACTTCAACGATGTTCAAACAAAGGAAATCAAGTACACGCCGCTGATCAACCCGAGTGACCAACCGGCAATAGAGCTTAACAAAGAGAAGATGGAGAAGTTTCGACCTGAGTTGAAGAAGTATTACTACGATTCGAGTAAGTACAAGACCTATCTGGAGCAACTTGGGATTCAGTATCCGACGGTGAAGCAATGAGGGACCGCCAGGCACGGAGTGATCTTTGGCGTCTTTGCGGTCCTTGGCGTCTTTGCGCTGAACGCTGACTTCCAATGCTACGAAAGCTGAAAGGCGGTTCAACGCAAAGTCGCGAAGGACCGCAAAGACGCCAAGGGAATCAAACTCGCCGCGATGCCTGAACGCTTACCACTTCCTTAAACTCTTTCATGAATTCCTTCATTTCAGACATCGTTCCAAAGCTTACTCGCAAGTGGTTCGGCAGTGACGGGAATAGACGGCCCACGAGCATCTTGCGCTTCTTTAGTTCCTCGATCAGCGGCTGGGCCGGCCGGTTAACACCGATCATCACAAAGTTTGTTTGCGAAGGAATAAAAGTCAGACCCATCGCTTTTGCTTCCTGACAGACGTAGTCACGAACCTCGGCGTTCAGCTTGCGGTTCCGATCGACAAACTCGCCGTCGCTTTTTAGCGCAGCGAGCGCCGCGGCTATCGCGAGCTGGTTCGGGTTGTTTACCAATTGGCGCTTCGCCATCCTCGCGATCAGGTCTTTTCGTCCGATCGCATAGCCGACTCTCAGACCCGCCATTCCGTAAATCTTCGAGAACGTGCGCGAGACGACTACAGGAAGACCTTCCTTCACAAATCGCACGCAGCTCTCATAATCGGGCGCGGTTACATATTCAGCATAGGCTTCGTCTGACAGCAGCACCGGACCGCGAGGCAGGCTGCGCACAAATCGTTCGGCCTGCTCTTTTCCGATATAAGTCCCCGCAGGGTTCGACGGATTGCAAAAGAAGATCATCCCCGCAGCGCGGCTCGCTTGAAGCATGCGCGGCAGGTCGTGCTTGTGCTCGGCGTTCAGCTTGATCTTCTGAGCTCGGGCGTGAATAAACGGACAGTAACCCACCACGGCTTCGAAGGTCGGTTCGGCAACCAGGGCGCCACGCGACGAGTTGCAAAAGGACTCCGTCGACATCTTTAGTATTTCGGTCGAGCCGTAACCGAGAATCACGTTTTCGTTTGCGACGCCGAATCGTTTGGCTATGGCCTCGATCAGAGCTTTCGGCTCCTCGATTGGATAACGCGAAGCTTTGGGATCAACTGCGCGTTTGAGAGCTTCCGCCGCTGCAGGCGCCAGGCCGTAAGGACTCTCGTTTCGATTCAGCCGTAGCGGGTTGCCGCCCGAGGCTGCGTCAGTTTCCGGATAACGGGCAAGCGCGATGTTCGCGGACGACACAAGCCCAATCGAGGCAGCGCCAACCGCGGCGTTTGCCATAAACCCACGCCGGCTCAATCCAGTTTTGCTTCGCATAAACTTACCTCCAATTTGGGCGGCATCTTACCAAACCGCCCAAACCTGCACAACGACCGGTAGCGAAATGGCATTCCAGGTTACTCCGGTGATAGACTGCGCGCCTTGGGAGTGCGCCCTGGGAGCGGCTGAATCGACGCAGTCAAAGGAGCACCCAATGCACCAACCAACATTATTGAGAGCACAAACGCTCGCGTTACTCTTCATAGTGATTTTGATTCCGGTTGACGGCCCGGCAATTCAGTACATCTCCTCAGACACCTACACTCGGTACGAACTGCTCGCTCCCGAAACACATCAATTCAAGATCTACTACGAGGTCACTGAAACAAGGCCGGGAGCCAAGTATCATTTCAACGCAATCCGCGAGGGGGCAGCGGCGTCGGATGAATCAGTGATCGATCTTTCCACCGGCAAGCCGTTGAAGTTCGAAGTGGTGACCGGAGCGCAGGCCGCCCAGGCGTCTGCGGATAAATCTAATCCTCAGTCTGAACGGTTCAACCAGACCGGCATGTACATACAGGTTCACCTCGCTCACCCGGTGCCCGCTCGCGGCGAGTACCGGTTGGCGATCATCAAGACATACAAAGATGAGAAAAGTTACTACATCGAAGGCGACGCGATCGTCTTCAAACGGCCGCTTGGGATTCCGCGTGACAGCGTCGTTCTTCCGGCGGGTTACGAGATAGTTTCATCGTCAGTGGCTACCCAGGTCTTGAGTGAAAAGGACGGGCGGCTGAAACTCGCGTTCGTCAACCCGGGCAGCGGGGGGCAGCTGGAGGTTAACATCACAGCCCGGAGGCTCCCCGGCGCCGAAAAGAAATCGGAGGCGCCGCGATGAACTTCATTCTGAGCAACATCGCGCGTGCGACGGCGTGTTTTATCTGCGGAGCGCTTCTGGTGTTGTTGCCTGGCGAGTTCGCCATCGGGCAAAGTCCGGGGTTCACCGAACGGGCATACCAGGACCGGGAGATACTCTACGAACTGCAGGCGCCTGAGACTCACGCCTTTCGCATCACCCACGATTACACGGTCCGCAACGTGGGTGAAAAATATTACTTCAATGTCGTTCGTGCCGGGAGTCATGTTTCGAATCCTGAAAGCATCGATCTGGACAGCGGCGAAGCTCTGAAGTGGGAGACCATTGACGGCAAAAAGGCGCGCGAGCAAAAGCTTGCCGTAGGGGAGGTCAAAGACGACACCGAAATCGTGGTGACATATCTCGCACGTCCTCTAGCCGCGGGCACAACCAATCGGATTCGGCTCAAGGAAACTTACTCCGATGCAAAGAGCCTTTACCTGGATGGGGAAGAGCTGGTCTGGGATCGGACGTTCGGGCGTTTGCGAAACACGATCGTGTTGCCGCCTGGATGGTATCTGACTGCCTTGTCGTCGCCGTCGACGATACAGACGCTTCCGGACGGGCGCGTGTCAATCTATGTTGTAAACCCTCGCAACGATGAAGTGCGAGTTTATCTAAGAGCTAAAAAACGACCAAAATGACCGACAATACGATATAGGCCCTATAGGTCATATAGGTCCTATACTTCTTCCTGCAAGATTTCACACCGCTTTCCGTTCAAGCCATCGAAGGACATTATCCGGCGCGCCGCCATCATTGAGATGGATCGGGCGCGCATTTTTATGGAGAGAACAGAAATGAGAGAGACAAGAAATAGATCACTAAAGAAAACCGTAGGCGTGCTGCTCACTTCGCTTTTGCTGGTGCCCGTCGTGCCGTCGTTCGGCGTCACGAGCAGCAATGATCTGACCAGCACGCCCGAGGAACAGAAGTCGGTAGCAATCACCATCTACAACGTAAACCTCGGACTGGTTCGCGATCGGCGCGAAATCGCGCTCCCGCGAGGCGAGGCGTCGCTCAAGTTCGGGGGCGTCGCCCAACAAATTAACCCGGCGACGGTTCACATCAAATCATTAACATCACCGGACGCGTTGTCGGTCGTCGAGCAGAACTATGAGTATGATTTGCTCTCGCCAGCGAAGCTGCTGGACAAATACGTTGGAAAGAAACTCACGCTGGTGTTGCGGTCGTACGAGAACCAGACCGAGGTGCTCAAGCCTACAGAGGCGACTCTGCTTGCTAACAACAACGGAGCGGTCTGGCAAATCGGCGATCAGATAGTGATCAACCCATCCAACATTTCCGAGATTCGCTTTCCGCAGCTGCCCGAAAGCTTGATCGCGCATCCGACGCTTGTGTGGCGGCTTTCAAGCGACAGGGCTGCGACTCAATCAGTCGAAGCTTCTTACTTAACCGGCGGAATCAACTGGCGAGCCGATTACGTCGTTCTAGTCAACGCCGACGAGACTCGGGCTGACGTGACCGGTTGGGTGACCATCGACAACAAGAGCGGCGCCGAGTATCGAAACGCCGAGTTGAAGCTTGTGGCCGGTGACGTTCATCGTGCCGCGGACCGCGATGCATACGAAGGCAAGATGCGCGATCAGGTCGCCGCACAGGCCGCGAAGCAGGAGCAGTTCCGAGAGGAATCCTTCTTTGAGTATCACCTGTACACGCTGCAGCGTCGCACGACGATCAAGAACGCGCAGACAAAGCAGGTGAGTCTGCTTGACGCCACCGGGATCGGCACGCACAAGCAATTCGTGATCTACGGGCAGCCTTACTACTATCGCGGCTACAACAACCCTGGTGAGCCGATCAAGGAGAAGATTGGCGTATACATCGAGTTCGAAAACTCGCAGAAGAACGGTTTGGGGCAGCCTCTACCCGCGGGGATCATTCGGCTCTACAAAGCGGACTCGGCAGGCGGACAACAGTTCATCGGCGAAGACCGGATCGATCACACCCCTAAAGACGAGAACGTCAAGGTGAAAGTCGGAGATGCTTTTGACATTGTTGGTGAGCGAAAGATGATGGACTACCGGGCGATCAGCCCGAGGGTGTACGAGTACGCCTATCAAATCGTGCTTCGCAATCACAAAAAGGAAGCGGTGACCATCACGGTGAACGAACCAATCGGCGGCGACTGGGAGATGCTGACATCGAGTCACAAGTGGGAGAAGACAGCCGCGTTTGCATCACGGTTTACGGTGCCGGTTGCCGCAGACGGCTCGGCGACTCTGGCATATCGAGTTCGCGTGAGGTGGTGACGATAGAGGATTCCCAACTTGTCGGCGGCGCGTTGACCCAGGCTTGAGATCGTATCAGGGTTTGACGCGTCGCCGATTCTTTTGCGATTGAGCAAAAGAACCAACCTGGACTTCGACTCGAAGCGGCGTTACGTCGGCAGAAGAGGTATCGGGGGGAAGCGCGGCGAGGTCCCAGTCTAAGCCGAGCGCCTTCAACTGCTCACGGATCCGCCGCAGATCCCAAACGTGAGCGCCTCCTGCTGCTCGCGCGACTACCAGCAGACTGCCGTCCGGCGTAAATCCCTGCACCACGATTGGATCCAGATCTGGTCCTTGCAGCCGGGCGAGTGGCCGCCAGTTGGGAATGTCGATCAGTTGTACAGTGGAGGGCGAGAGTGTGACTGCCACCAATTGGCCGTCAGAAGTGAAGGCGGCGGAACCTGGGCCATCGACTCCTCGCTCGGGGCGCAGCACGTGGACCCGTTCCCAGGACCCCACTTCCCAGAAGCAAAACTCGTTGGCCGTTCTGGTCAGAAGCCACCGGCCGTCAGGACTGAACGAGGCTCGGGTATTATGCTCGTTCGGGATGAGCTCGCGGACTAGTTGGCCGGTGCTCGCCTCCCAGACTCTCACACCCATTCCCTTGTGAACAGCGGTGGTGAACCACTTGCCATCGGGGCTCAGTGACGTTGATACGGCCGCGAATGGGTGGGTTACGTGCCGAATCGTGGTAGCAGGGTTTTCCAGTTCTATGATGGAGGCTCCGCCAGATATCCCAAGCCGAGCAACGGCCAAAGTCCGGCCCTCTCGGTCCAGACTAATACCCTCCAGCAAGCCGTCTACCTCAAGCTTGAGCGCCGGGCCGATGCGCAGGATCCCGGCTTCAGTGTTCCATGGCCATCGATAAAGTCCGGAGTGACTGCTCGTAAAAACCTCCGTACCAGAAGGATGAAACGCAGCCGCCACCGCGTGAGTAGTTGGCAGAGTCGCCAGATGCTGTCCCGACTTCAAGTCCCATATCCTAAAAGCCTCGCCGGCCCCAATGGCAAGCCAGCGGCCATCAGAACTCAGGCCTCCGCCGTCCGCGACTTGTTCGCGGTCCATGACCGGACTCCAGGGTAGTGCGCGATACTCGCGGCTCGATGCTACTTCCCAGATCGTGATATGCGTCCCAGCCCGGCTGACCATTCGCCGTCCATCTCGACTGAAACAGTTCGCATCGCCGCCGAAGCGAACCAACTCTCGTCCCGTCCAGGGGTCCCAAAGTCGGCAGCTCGCGTCCCAACCCGAGCTGAGCAAAGCATCCCCGCCGGGCGCGAACTCGACGAACGCCGCAGCGGCGGTATGACCTCGCAAGACAGCGTGCGGCTGCCCGGTGGCCGATTCCCATACGTAGACGTGACCGTCCTCACAAGCGGTCGACAGCAGCAGGCCCTGTGGATGCCAGGCCAATGCCCAGACAAAAGCCGGCAGAGCCCAGCTCCGAACGAGATCGCCCGTAGCCACATCCCGCACCTGGACTTCACTGCCGTTGGAACAGACAAATGCCAGTTTGGCGCCATCCGGATGCCAGGAGACCAGAGTGACTGGAGCACCTATCTTGATGCGTCTGACTTCATTCCCTGTGCCGGAATCACAGATCGCCACAATTCCACCTGGCTGGGCGAGCGTGAAATACCGGCCATCGGGGCTGAAGTCAAAGCAGGCCCAGTCTGATGGGAGCGACGCCTGTAAGAAGAGCTTCCCAACGCGCCAGTCCCACAAGCTGAGCCGTCGTTGGTTGCGTGCGACTAGCAAGGCGCCATCGGGACTGAACCGAAGAAATGTCGCAGCGTTGTTCGGGCCGTCGTACGCTGCAGGTAACACTGCCAATTCCCCCCCGTCGTCAACGCGGCGAATGGTAATGTTGCCTCTGGGATCGCTGTAGGCATATCGTGTCAGGTCGTCGTCGAATGCAAGACCGTAGGAACCAGCCGGCAAAGCTTCCCATTCTTTGACGATCCGAATATCGGCCAGCGCGAGACAAGCAATCGCCTCATTTCGCAGCTCCATCAGCTGGCCTTCTCCCAGCACCATTTCTCCAGCAAGGCGCCCGGCTTCGGTGAGCGCTTGTAAACTTCCAAACCGCTGTCCAATCTGTCGGCCCCACCGACCGCTACGGGCCTCAGCCAGCTTAGCCTCAAACAGACGGGTCTTTGCGAGCTGCGCCGCTTGTTCCGCTCGACGTCGCTCGTCTCGGGCCTGATCGCGCTGGCGCTTTATCAGAGCATTGCTGGCTAATGAACCGACCAGAGCCAGCACAAAAAAGACAACCAGCGCTACTCCAGCGGTTGCCACGATCGGGCGATGACGCCGCGCCCATTTTGTTGCGCGTTGCAACGCGGTCGGCCGGCGCGCGCGAATCGGCTGGTCATTGAGGAAACGCTCAAGATCGTCGCCCAGGTCCGATGCGGTGGCGTAACGTTCATCAATGTTCTTCGCCATCGCCTTCAGCACGATTGTTTCCAGCTCGGGTGGAATTCTGGGATCGATACGTCGCGGCGGCTTCGGTTCATCGAACGCAATCTGTCGAAGCAGCTCAACCCTGTCTTGACCCGCGAAGACCGGCTCCAGTGTGAGCAGCTCATACAGCGTCACCCCCAGCGAGTACATGTCAGCGCGGTGATCGACGACTCGCTTGCCCAGAGACTGTTCCGGACTCATATAGCGAAGCGTGCCGATGATGTCGCCGGTCATTGTTAGCCGTGGGTCGCTTTGGATCTGCGCCAGTCCGAAATCGGTAATCCACAGATCGCCGTGTCCATCGAGCAACAGGTTCGCTGGTTTGATGTCGCGATGGACGACTCCGAACCTGTGAGCGTAGTCCAGCGCTCCTGCCGCCTGGACGCCGAGGCGAGCCACCGTTCCGAAAAAGGCCTGACATCTGGTTGAGCGCTGCGTAGACAAATCCGAACCGGCCTGCGGTCTGGTCTCAGGATCGTCAAGACGGGCTTCAGTGTTGGGACCCGGCGTATGTGATGTTACTTGCAGATCGGCGACAGAATCGTCTTTCCTCCCGTTTTCCAAGCCTGACAGTTCCCGCAATTCCCGGATCACCGCCGCCAGGGAGCGGCCTTCGATGTACTGCATCGCGTAGTAGTGAACGCCGCGCTCGCAGCCAACGCTATAGACCGGCACAATATGCTGATGATGCAAGACTGCCGCAGCGCGCGCCTCATTCTTGAACCGTTCGAGAAAGCTGCCCTCGAGCGCTGCCGCGAACGGAAGCACCTTTAAGGCGACTCGTCTGCTCAAGGAGATCTGCTCCGCCTCGTAAACCACGCCCATGCCGCCTCGGCCAATCTCTCGGATGATGAGGTAATCTCCGAGTTGCCACGTTTCATCGCGTCGCGAGCTCTTCACCGCCACCTCGGATTCAGAGTTATTGCGAAGCTTGAGCGCGGCGTCGTGCAGGAACTCCAGGCTCGCCAGATACTCCTGAAGCAAATCGGCGACTTCCGGATGTCGGCTCAAAAGCGCTTCGGGATGAGGAGGAACTCCCTGTTCGAGTTGCGCAAGATAGTCTTCGAGGATGCCCAGCACTGTGGGGTTTGGTTCGAGCTCGGCATTCGCAATTTTCTCGACGGGCAGTCGCCTCTGCTGACTCATAGCAGGCCCTCCTCTTTCAGCAGCTGGCGCAGCTTTTCGATAGCGCGTAACCAAAGCACTCGGGTCGCTGCCGAGGTGCGCTTCATACGCTGAGCGACTTCTTCGAAGGACAATCCCTCCAGGTTTCGCAAGACAATCGCCTCACGGTAGTTGGCCGGTAATCGAGCAAGCTGATCGGCCAGCAGTGTCGCCATCTCGCGGCGCTGCGCCTGTACGCTTGGTGAGCTCCAGGGACTGACAAGGGTCGATTCGATCCTTGCCGCCGAGTGCTCCATTGCGGCGACTCGGTGGTCAAGCGAAACCTGACGGCGTACATCCCGTTTTTGGGCGCGCACCTGTTTCTCTACCAGGTTGCCCAAATTGTGGACGAGAATTCGGCGGAGCCAGGCCAGAAACTCACGTTCTGTCGCGCCTTGAAACTGACCGAAGTCCCGATACGCTTCCATGAAAGCCTCTTGCACCAAGTCAGATGGATTCACCTGGGCCTGCAAGTGGAGATCAATCTGCGTGCGTGCCATGAGATTCAAGTAGTTGCGATAGAGCTCCAGTAGGCTACCGAGATGCTCCTCTTTTGACTGACGGGCGGCCTCGAGAAGCCGCTCAGGATCTGCTTGATCGTTGGAGCCCATGAATGCCTCTATAAACCAAGGCCGATTAGCGGGGCACATGTTACTGCCTAACTCGAATTATCGCGAGCCTGCGTAACATTCGGATGCTCGAATCGGCCTTAATGATAGAGCAGCCTGATCCCTTGGCAATAGCGACGAAAGGGTCAGCCCTCACTACAACCTGCCGGTTATGCCGGCACAAGGAGAACCCCCAATGAAAATGACAGCGAGAAGTTCACTTTTATGCGCAGTGGTTGCATTCACAACCTTAGGCGTCTTCACGGTTAAAGCGGACCAGCCAACCCAAAAGACCGTGCGCGCGAGTTTCGACATCACGGTCCCGGCCTCCGACCCGGTGTATGACAGTGCTGGCATTCCAGCAGTCGCGGATGACACCCCGCTTTACGCAAACGCGTCGGGCCTCTGCGATCATTTGTTCCCGCTGATCGCCCCGGATGAACATCACATCACCCTCAGGGAATGGACGAAAGCCAAGGGCAACGCTCTGATCAAGTGCGGTAAGAGGGGTACACATGTGGTGCTCCAGGTGAGCGGGCTGATTCCTAACGGGGTCTATACAGTGTGGGTCGGAACGTTCCAGGCCCCTGGATTGACTCCGGATTTCGCAAACCTGATCGGACTCGGTTCGCTGGGTGCGCCGGATGGGAGCGAGAACGTCATCCTTGCGTCTTCACAAGGCACGGCTCAGCTTTCGGTCTTCCATCCTGCTGGCGACTTCTCGATGTTCGGCAGCTCCGAATGTTTGTCGGAGGAGTTTGAAGTGTTGCTATGGCTGCCGCTCCATCTGGACGGCCAAACCCACGGAGGCGTCCCGGGCGATGAATGCCAGTTGGGTTTCCAGGGAGGGTTCAGGTTCAGGCAGTGACTTCATGCCGCACTTAGAGGAGGGCAACCGATGAAAAGAACTGTGATTCTCGCTGCACTAATGATGGCGTTGGCATCAACGCTCATCGGGTGGATGCCGTCAAACGTGGTGAGGTCCTCGGCATCGGAGCGGGCTTTCACTCCGGCGGCCCTCCCACAAAGTCAACCTCCCGGACCAATCCGCCTTATCCCGGGACTGGTATCTCTCACATTCTGGGAGCGGACGGGATCGTCGCCAGTCGATAACACGTTTTCGGTAAACAGCCCCCAATTAGAAGCCCGACTAAGCACGCTTGATTTTGCCAGCCGCGACTTCACAGGGGCGTCATTAGAGTTTTATGACGTTTTCTATTCTGGCGCCGATGGGAGTGCAAACCGGGACGGAGCGTATGTGACGATTGAGGCTATCTGGAATTTAGCGCTGCCGAACGGAGGCGGCTTGAACATAGCGGAGGTGCAACTCAACTTCGCACCTGGGGATCCGACGGTGTTCGGCAACGTGGTCACGAGCTTCGTTGGGCTTGGCGATAATTTTGCCCCGGGCTCAGTTCCAAATGCGGTGGATGGAAATCTACAGAGCCACACGACCATGGGGAATACGGTCGGTCAGTCGCAGCGGCTGAGAATCACGATTGGGTTCCCTCCACCACCCCCGGGTTGCAGGTATTCGATCTCGCCGACAAGCCAGACTTTCACCGCCAACGGTGGAACCGGAGCGGTGGACGTCCTGGTACCGTCGGGTTGCGATTGGGGCGCACTTGTCGCTGATTCCGATACTAACCATTTGCCCCTCGTCCAACTTGCATCGAACGATCGGCGGTCGGGCAGCGGGATCGTAAGTTATTCGGTAACGCCGGTGACAGAGGACGACACCGCCACTCGCTCAGCTACGATCGAGATTCGCGCCTTTCCTTTGTTTAACGTGGTGCAGAGGTTCGTCGTTACACGGGAAGCGTTCGCCTGCCCTGCCTCGGCTTACTCAATTCACCCTAGTAATGTTGTCGTTGAGGGCGATTCGGATGGGGGCCTTTTGTCTTTTCAGGTCACCGCGCCACCCGGGTGCAGTTGGACAGCGAATACCAGGGAGCCGTGGATAACACTGCCATCGGGCCAGGGAAGCGGAAGCGGAAGCGGAAGAGTGTTCTTTACAGTTCTAGACAATCCAGGATCGTGGCGGGGCGGGCTTATTTCAGTCGGGGGAAAACTCTTCACAGTCTATCAGAACGATACGGCTTGCCCTCAGGCATTCGTTTGCGGCCTCTTCCCCATCGCATGTGGCAGCGGCACGCTGGTCACGTCCCGCCGCTTCCGCGATAACAGGCTGGCCCGCTCCGTAAGAGGCCAACGCTACACGCAACTCTACTATAAGTTCTCGACAGAGGCCGTGGGGTTAATGATTCTCTCACCGTCGCTCGTCCTCCGCTCGCGCGACATCCTTGAACGATACAAACCGGTCATCGACAAAATGGCGAATGGCGAACCTGTTACTCTCACGCAGGGCGACGTCGAGGACATCGACAGCTTCCTCGATGCCTTCGCATCGAGAGGCAGCACGGAATTGCGTGAGACTTTGAAGTCGCTCTCCGAAGACTTGCGCGACCCACGTGTACTCACGGAGTTCAATATCACCATCACCGATGGACCAAAGCGCCAGGCACGCGCACAGGGCCCCGTTCAGACGGTCATGCAGACCAGCATTATGATTGCGCCGATCGGACTGCTCCTGTTCTCTTTGTATCGAATAAGACTTCGCCGCAATAAGAAATTGCAATGAACGCGGATTTCGGTGGCAAGGCGCGGACCCAGTCAGGAGCCAGTGGTCATATTGTCATTGTTCCTCCACCGCTGATGGAAAGAACTTATCAGGAGGCGAGAATGAAAACGATAATGGTCCGCTTGTGCTCCATAGTGGTCTTAACAGTCATCTTATCTATCTCACCGGCAACTATATGTACCCCTCGATCGTCGGCCTCCGCGAGGTGGTACACCCACAGAGTGCCAGGACCGGAGGCTTTTGAATCGAAGTTCAACACGCGGCCACTGACCACCAACCGAATTCAACTGGCCGCAGGTCCTGGTCTCTCCTACTCGACCTACTTAGGCGGTGCACGCAATGAAGAAGGCAACAGCATCGCCGTAGACTCGGCGGGTAATGTGTACGTTGTGGGGTTCACCGATTCGGCGAACTTTCCGCTCGTCAATCCCTCTCAGCCGAACTTCGGCGGCGGTCCGCTGGATGCCTTTATTGCGAAACTCGATCCATCCGGGAATCGATTGATCTATGCCACGTTTGTCGGGGGTAACGGACAGGACAATGCGACGGCGATAGCTGTTGACGGCGCTGGCAACGCCTACATCACAGGCTTCACTAACTCGACCAACTTTCCAGTCAAGGACGCCCTTCAGAAGACAAAGCTTGGGGAATTCAACGCGTTCGTGTTGAAGCTGAATTCAGCCGGGGCAGTAGTCTACTCGACACT
>DASRIZ010000663.1:0-3836 GCA_035649735.1 Blastocatellia bacterium
AACGGTTTGGCCGTCCCAATGAAACCACACCGGCCGCGGTTGAGGCGTGTTTTTAGAATCGACGGTGGTCAACCAGATGATTTTCTCCTGGCGGAGGCGACGGTTTGCGTGCCGTCCGAATCGGCTGCTGAAATCCAGCATGTGGGACCTCCAAAGAAGCGAATTTGAAGTTCAAAACGTTTAAGCTATTCAACCGCTGCGCTCCAAACACTCCAATTCATTCTACTCCCGTCGAGGCCGCGTGAAGGCAATTCGTCCGATAAACGATTCGGCACTGGAAGCCGTATCGTCCGAATCGATCGAGAGCGAGAGTGCGGTGGGATTGTCCGGGGCCTCGCCATAGATCTTCCGGAAGTCTTCGACGACGTTGCGACGCTCGGTAATCAACTTGCCGAGCTCGCCGCGGCCCGAGCGCAGGACGACATAGGTAACAGTGTCGGTCTTCTGGCTTTACAGATCGTGCCAACCCGTGCCGTCGAATCCCAGATGTAGCCGATGATTAGCGAGCGCACCGTTTCCGGGAAGCGCAGCCAGGCAACGTAAACCTGGGCGGCCTCGTCGTCGGTCGACTTCTGGCAGGCATTGGCGCCGGTGGGAAGCGTGATGACTTTCCAGCTCCACTCGAGGACCGGTGTCTCGCGGAGATTGAACTGACCTCTGAGATCACGGCTGATTGTCGAGCTATCACCCTTGCTCTTGAGGTGTAGGACTGGCTGACCGTGATCGACAACGATCTCGAAATCATAGGCGGCCCGGCCCCCGTTCTGCGCCTTCCAATCGCCCGGGATGCCGCCCGTACCGATGGGATACGAGCGCCAATCCTCGACAACGTGATCGGCCGCCCATGCCGTTACGACGGCGCCGGTGAATGCAACGGCGACGGCGATGACCAGACGCGTGCGACTCGATCTCATAGATTCGCCGCGATGTGTTCAGTCGATGCCGTTGCCGCTACCATTCCGCTTTTGAAACGGAGCAACAGATATGCCAGCAGGTAAAGATTGGAGTACTGGAGTAGTGGAATGATGGAGGAATCTAATACTTCAGTACTCCATCACTCCAATTCCTCACACGCCGTCCTCGCGAGAATCCGCAAATTTGCGATAGCTCGCAACGCGTCATTCTGCCTGGCTTTGTTTTTCTGTCGTTTTCGATTGGCCTCTGGCTTGCTCTCGGCAGTTCTTGGGATGTCATTGCGATAAAAATATCCCCAGTGGATGGGTATAAACATGTTGGCAAGGCTCCTAGCGACGAATGGAGATTGGGTACTTACGGTCGCCCGAGTCGTCTTGGGAGTCGCCTTTTTCGTTCACGGATCGCAAAAGCTTTTGGGTTGGTTCGGCGGTCATGGCCTCAGTGCTACGATAAAAACGTTTCGGGACCAAATGGGAATTCCCCCGCCGCTTACGTATCTGGCGATCGCGGCAGAGTTCTTCGGCGGTCTCGGTTTGATTATTGGTCTTTTGACTCGTGTTGCGGCTCTAGGCATTGCGATTACGATGGTCGTCGCGATGCTCAAAGTTCACTTAAAGTTCGGCTTTCTCCTGAACTGGTTTGGCGACAAGCAAGGCCATGGAGTCGAGTATCACCTCCTGGCAATTGCCCTCGCAATCGTCATCATCGTGCATGGAGCCGGGGCTTTTTCTTTGGATCGCGCCCTGTATCGGGATCTCGTCTCGCCAGAAAAGGTTGCCTTCGAGTTTAATTTAGTCGTGCCATTCTTTTTTCGAGCAAAGCCGGCTTTTGTTAAGTGACAGGAGTCTCTATGCCTCTGACGCTTTATTGGTGCGGCGGGAGGCTTGGCGAGCGCAATATGACGACAACTGCGGCGCTTGTGCTGCTGGGCGGCTTTTTTCTCCGTCTTGTTATCGTTTTCTCTGTTGAAAGTCTCTGAGATGACTCTGCGGATCGCTTTCGTAGCTTTGATTTTCTGCCTGGCCGCCTGCGCCAGTCCGGAGACAACGCGCACTCGCGGCGGCGGTCCGGGGGCCGACGTCGGCAACCGAGGCAAAGACGTGGATATGCACGAAGGCTCGCGACCCTTCTGGAAAACACCCGACCTCATCCCCACCAAGCACCCGCCTTTAGACCCCGCACATCAGGCGGATGAGCTCAGCCGCAGATGATGGTTAATGATAAAGCGCGTACTTTGCGCTCTTGGCGTCTTGGCGCGATAAACTTTGTTGAAGTGGTTTCTGTTGACATTTAAAACCTAAGAATGAGCAGCGCTCACGCGAAGATCGTTCCCGGATTTGAGCCTCGGATATCTTTACCGCGCACAGCTTTACCAATGGATAAAAGGCCTATCGAGAGCAGATGTCCAACATTAGAAGTTTCTGGGGCGGGTTCTAAACCCGCCCCGACCGGGGAAGGACTGCAGGGCGAGGGTGGCCCGTGCTACCCTTTGCGTCTGCGAGCGAAATAGAGTCCCAAGCCGCCGCACAATAAGAGCGCCTGCACGGGATGTTTCCGGATGAGCGCCATCAGGTCGTTCGACAGATCCCGAAACTTCGTTCTTCAATATAACTGCCGGCGCTCTCCAGACCATCCGCAACCTTGTTCGTCGTCTTGCGCAAGGCTTCCGGAAGCGACTTCTCCTTTGCCGTGCCTGCGATCTCTTTAACTTTTCGAGCGAGACGCGTTATATAGTTTTTTGCGCTGTCCCCATACGAAATGACTTTTGCCGTTTGGTTGTAGTCGCTTCCGCTCAATGTTCTCTGGCTTTCTTTCATACACTACCTCCCTGTCTGCCAGCGACGATGTCTTTAGCGAAATTATCGCTCGCGGTTACGGATCCAGGGCTCTTCAATTCTCTAAGCGACAGCAACAGCGATGCCAGGATGGCAGATCTGGAAGATTGGAATGATGGAACATTGGCATAGAGGAGATTGGAATAATGGAACAGTGGAATAATGGATTCGGAAACTTTCGAGTATTGGATCTCGCTCAGTGAAATACTGAAACAAATCAAAGACTGGGCTACCGGCTTCCGAATTCATTATTCCATTATTCCAACATTCCACTATTACTTCGTCCCCATCGTCTCCTCACGAGAAACCGCAAATTTACGATAGCTCGCAATCTTTCATCGTGCCTTGCCTCTGATTTTCAATCACCTCCGCTTGGCCCCTGACTTGCTCTCTCTGCCTTTGAGAGATGCCGCTAAGAGCGGCTGAAAAGGAGAAATAACTATGGCCGCCGCAACTGCCACCGCAACTACGACTACAAATCCAACCGACGAACAAATCCAGAGGGACGTACTGGCGGAGCTGAAGTGGGACGCTCGTCTTCAGCCTAACGAGATCGGCGTGATCGTCAAAGACGGTATCGTCACGCTCACGGGCTGGGTGGACTCCTATTCCAAGAAATGGGCTGCCGAAGAAGCCGCCCACCGGGTGCGCGGTGTCAAAGCCGTGGCCAACGACATCGAGGTGCGGCTCCCAAGCTCTGCCGAGCGCACGGACGCTGACATCGCCGCGGCCGCCGTTCGCGCACTGGAGTGGGATGCTTTCGTGTCCGTCGACAAGCTCGACGTCACGGTTTCCAAAGGCTGGGTGACGCTCAAGGGCGAAGTCGAGTGGCAGTTCCAGAAGGAAGACGCCGAGCGGGTCGTGCGCCGGCTGTCCGGGGTCAAGGGGGTGACCAACTTGATCGTGGTCAAGCCGCGGGTGACGCCGTCGGAGCTCAAGCAGAAGATAGAGCAGGCGCTGATACGCACTGCGCAGACCGACGCGCAGCGGATCACGGTCGACGTGCAGGGGAGCAAAGTGATTCTGAAGGGCACCGTGCGTTCCTGGGCGGAGAGAGAAGAAGCGGAGCGGGCGGCGTGGTCGGCG
>DASRIZ010000664.1:0-3334 GCA_035649735.1 Blastocatellia bacterium
AAAACTGGTGAGGGTCAAACGCAGGTGTCCGTGTCCGATTTGCGAAAAGACCGATTGGTGTTCAGTAAGAGAGGACGGAGCGTTTGCGATCTGCATGCGCGTACCGTCCGAAGAAACAACGGCGAACGGCGGATGGAAACATGTTCTCGAAGACGGCATCAGCAAGGAGGCATTCACGGCCGTCACGGTCGAGGTGAAGCAACACAGGCGGGCCGAGATCGAGCGGCGCGACGGGCTCCATCGTGAGCTGCTCGGCACGTTGAATCTCACAGAGCGCGACCGCAAGAATCTGGTCAATCGTGGGTTGAATGAGGCGACGATCGAGCGCAATGGGTATAAATCGGTTCCATTACCGTCTGGGGTAGACGACGTGATGGATCATTTCAAGGATCAGGATCTAAGCGGCATACCTGGATTCTACAAGGACGAGGGAAAGTGGCGGCTTAACATCGGCGCCTGGCGGGGGAAAGACGGTATTGAGCACTCTTTCCACCAGGGCTTTCTCATTCCCGTGCGCGACCTTCAAGGGCGGATCGAAGGTTTTCAGGTTCGCCGGGCCAAGGTCAAGAACGACGAGCCGCGCTACATCTGGCTATCGAGCTCCAGCAAAGAAGAAGGCGCTTCGAGTGGCGCGCCCATACATTTCCGCAATCCGGAGCGGGCGAGGGAAAGCGGGCAGGCGATTCTTACTGAAGGAGCGCTCAAAGGGGACATCGCGGCGCACTTGTTGGGCGATCAGCATTGCCTGATCGCACTCGCGGGAGTCAGTAACTTCCAGGAGGATTTTGGCCGGCGGTTGCGAGAACAAATGCCGGAGCTGCGACAAATCGTGATCGCCTTCGACGCGGACGCTCCGCGCATTCATGAAGTGCGGCAGCAACTTGAACGATTGAGTGAAACGCTGAGTGACGCGGGCCTGGACGTGCGCAAACTGGTTTGGAACGAGAGCCAGGGCAAGGGGCTGGACGATTACTTGCTCAAGGATGCGGAGCATCGAAACGGCGTGGAAGACTTTCTCAGAGAAAGCTTCGCCTCGCTTAATCGGAGCGAGATGTCTGTCGCCAACCCCGTGAGCAGCGATCGGTCGAAGTCGCAACAAGAAGTAGTTTTGTAAGTGCAGTCCGCGGCGCGGTGGGGGCCGGATAGGAGGAGTTATTTTGCCTCGACCGCCAGCGGCATATTCGAACAGACACAGGAAGCAGGAGAACGGATTGAATGCCCCGAAAAAATATCTACAAGTCTGGCGTCATTGAGATGCCAGCCGACGACGCGACGCGATTTCCACTTTTTGCGGATCAGATTCAACGAGAAGACGAGCAGGAACCCGGCCCGGAGCAGCAAGCCGCGACCGAAGGCGAGGAGATTCGGGATGTATCGCAACCTGCGCAGCAGCCCGAAGAAGCGCGTCCACTTATCGAGATTGGCTCGATAGTGAACATTGTGGGATTCACAGGCGCTGAAGTCGTGGATGCGCGGCGGATCGACGGCGTTGACTACGAACTGTATAGGAATCAGGACGGGGGCGGGGTTATTCGTGTCCAGGATGCGGAAACAGGGAAGACGGCAACACCAATTGTTACCTATCAAGAATTCCATATCGCACAAAGCCGTTTTGAAACCACTATTCGGCTTGTGGAGGGAGAGGCGGAGCAGATTCGCGCAAATCAACCAGCAGGTGTAGAATCTGCTGGAAAGGAGGAACAGAGCGATGAACGACGAACTATTGAAGGAGACGATCGAACAATCGATAGGTCAGACGCTTCAGGAAGGCCAGTTCGAGAAGGTCAGGGAGCGGATCAACGAACTGTTGCAGAAGGAGCTGGACCTGAGCGACGCGATAACGACCGCGTTGGAGATGGAGCTGCCCGCGGACAAGAGCGAACTGAACCTGAGTTAGAGCCGAAGAGTCGAACGCAACAGAGCTTGATCGACCTCGTCGACGTATTAAGCGAGGTGAACGCCACGGCTGAAACCGCCGTCGAGGCAATGGCGGACAGTCTGCTACCTGAACCCATTGAACAGCCATCACAATCTGAGCCTAAGCTTGACCCTCCAAAACAAACGGAACGCCTACCATCTCAGCAACGCCACTTGCTGACCGACGCCAGCTTCGCTTTCACGCCGGCCACAATCGAAGCCATCGAATCTGGCGGAAAGATTACCAAGTTGCGCCAGAACATTGCGGCGATTGAGGTGATGCGGGAGGTCCTGCAAGCCGGTCGTAAGCCGACACAGGTCGAACAGGAAGCGCTCGCTCTCTACGCAGGATTCGGCGGAATTAAGGAGATATTCAATCCTTACGTCAGGGAGGTTGAATACAAAGACCGCCAGAAATGGCTGGATGCGGCGAAGGAGTTGCGCCGGCTGATTGGCGACGAGTCCTTCGAGGCGGCAAACCGTTCGACGCAGAACGCCCATTACACGGCGCCGCGGATCGTCCAGGCGATGTGGGGTATGGTCGAGCGGATGGGCTTCACTGGCGGTCGCGTGCTTGAGCCTTCGATGGGGTCAGGCAATTTTCTAGGACTCACGCCCGCGCATCTGCGCGAGAAGACCGCCTTCACCGGCGTCGAACTGGACACGACCACGGGGGAGATCGCGCGCCTGCTGTACCCGGACGCCAACATCAAGATTCAGGGATTCGAGGACACGCAGATTCCCGACAGTTTCTATGACCTGGTCATCGGGAACGTGCCGTTCGGGACCTATCGCGTTTCTGACCCTCGATATAACAAGTACCACGCCTCCATTCACAATTACTTCTTTCTGAGAGCTGTTGATACGGTCAGGCCGGGCGGGCTGGTGGCACTCATTACGTCTACGGGCACGCTGGACGCGCCAGGCGCCCAGAACGTCCGAAACGCTCTTTACGAAAAAGCTGATCTCGTGGGCGCGATGCGTTTTCCGTCTGCGACCTTCAAGAACGCGCTCACGGCGGTCGTGACCGATCTGGTTATTTTTCGAAAAAGACTGCCGGGTGAAAAGCAGCGCAGTGATCTCTGGACACAAACCGAAGAAGTTCCCAACCCTGCCGGCCGCGAGCCGATTCAATTGAACAGTTATCTCGCGCTACATCGCTCGCAAATGCTCGGTGAGTTCAACGGCAATAACCGGATGCATCCGGGTGACGCCAACGTGGACTTAACAGACGATTTCGAGCAACGCCTTGAAGAGGCGATTCAGAGATTGCCTGAAAACGTAATGTCGGACCGTGCGGCGGCGTTGCAAGCCGAGATGAAAGAGGCCGGGAAAGCGATGAAGCGCGGCGGATATGTAGTTGAAGACGGCGAACTCTTCCGCAGCGTGGACGGTCAATTGATCAAGGTCGAGGCGG